>JBKKBI010000073.1:0-49455 GCA_046714175.1 Acidimicrobiia bacterium
GGGCCGTACCGCGAGGTCGAGGTGGCTGCGGAACTGCACCCGATCGAGGGTGGCGGCGGGACCGCTGCCGGGTCGCCGGGATTCGGACCATCGGATGACGACCCGGCCACCCCACCGGCGCCCGGCGATCCGATCGACCCCGATGGGGAAGGGCCTCCCGACCCGGGGTTTGAGTTCGAACTCGAACCCGGTCTCTTCCTGGAATTGATGTTCGACACACCTGTCGACTTCCCGGTTTATCGCTTTCTCGACTTCTGCGCCGATCCTCCCGAGGACGCCGACTGCCCGTTCGGTATCGGGGCCACGGTCCTGGTCGACTACGACGGCCCGGGGGACCCGGGCACGTTCGAGATCGCCGAGGGGCTGTACACCGCGCGCTCGGGTTGGTGGCGCTGTCCCGACACCGGCCGCCTGCGCCCCGGGGAGTACCAGCTCTTGATCCTGGCCAACCAGCCGTCGCGCATGGAGATCAGCTGGCACCCAGCCGACGACCCGAGCGACGTCAGCCGCATCGTCGTTGACACCTCGGTGGTGAGCAGCCCCGAGCTGGGCCGGTGGCTCGAGTTGCTCGCCACGATCGGAGGGCCGGCGTCCGGACAGGATCGGGCCCATCACTGCTTCATCCTCGACGGTGGTCGTGCAGCAAGGCGCCTGGTAATCACGGCGACGGCGACCTCGATCACGGGGGAGACCGACACCGAGCCCTTCAGCTTCACCACCTCGGAGAACCGGAGAAGGCCGCCGATCACCATCGCCCCACTCACGGATTACCACGCCACCGTGGCGATGCCGATGGTTGGGGACGGCTTACACACCACCGCGGTGCGGCTGATACTCCCAGAAGAAGGTTTGGGGTGCTCCGACATCGAGCGCGCCGCACTCCTCGAACGCACCCGTCCCGCCGTCGTCCCGGATGCCGGCCTGGCCCCATTCCGGCGGTGGTCGGGCTACGCAGGTGCCGAGGAGATGGGTGACATCGTTCTCACCGAAGACTGGCCCTATGACCCCAGCTACGACACCTACCACTTCTGGGACCTCCATCTCGGCGAGGGGCGGAGCTATCTGGTCTGCATGTGGTGGTTGCGCTCCCCGGCGCGCTCGTTCGACGATGCCATGGTGGTCGACCGGGAGTCGCGCTGGCTCACCACGCCGGATCGCACCGCCAGCCGGGTGCTGATCGAGACCATTGTCGCCACCGCGGGCGGCCTCAACGCCGAGGCGATCTTCATCAGCGCCGGTTGTGGGGGCGTCAACCTGCCCCTGGAGCGGGTGGGTGGCGACGAGATCTATGTCGTCCCGACGGAGAACGCGGTGCTGTGCGACTTCGGCGGTTACGAGCAGCCCGAGATCACCACTATCACGGTGCGCAACTCCGCGGGCGACGAGTTCACCCTGGCCGTCCCGACGCCCAACGACGCCGATCCCGGCATCGTTGTGCGGCACGGGCTGGCCCTGGACGTGGAACGGGGGAGCGGCCTGTGCGGATCATCGTTCGGCTCTTGCGACCCGCCGACCACGGTGTACCCCGGTCCCAAGCTCACGTTCATGGTGGAGAGCTACGACAGCGAAACCGGCGGCAGGGACGACTGGCGAGTGGGGACCCCGCTCGGGTTCGATGCCCCCCCCTCGGTTCCGCGGGTGCTACCCGAGCTGCCGCTCCTCGATCACTTCGGCAGCGAGGCCGTGGCGGCTGGGCGGGACGCGATCACGGTAACGGTCGGCTTCGACCGGCCGGTGCGCCTGGTGGCATTCATCGGGGGCGCCGACGACGATCCCTGTCTTGCGGGCGGGCGGCGCAGCACGGAGATCACCGAATTCCGGGCGGTGCACGTGTTCACCTTCGATGGCTTGTGCACCCTGCGCGAGTACGCGGTGGATCTGGTTGTGACCGACGAGGCCGGGGCGACCGTGAACTATGTCACCTCGGCCGCCCTGGAAGGCTTCCCGTGGCGCGGCTGGACCTTTACCGAGGGTGTCCCGGTGAGGCTATTGGT
The DNA here is from genome assembly GCA_046714175.1 of Acidimicrobiia bacterium. Lineage (GTDB taxonomy): Bacteria > Actinomycetota > Acidimicrobiia > Spongiisociales > UBA11373 > UBA11373. The sequence continues at coordinate 1,995 of JBKKBI010000073.1, forward strand.
GCAGGTGCGGCAGTCGTTCACCGATCCGCTGTACGCCTCCCTGGTCCGGGTGCGCTTCGAGGGCGCCGACGCGGTTGGAGTGAATCTGGTGCCGGAGAACCGCTGCTTCACCTCCACCCAGAGCATCATTCAGGAGGGGGAGTGGCGGGAGACCGCGACCGTCCACATCGAAGTCGTGCTCTACGAGGGGGTGGAGGGCGACGATGTCTGTCGTATGAGCCGTAGCGCCCGCTCCTGGCGGGGGAGTGTCGCCGCCGAGGTCACCCTCGAGCAGCTGCGCGCCGGCCGGGTGGCGATCGACGTGCCGCTGCTCGAACCCGACGGCGGTTATACCCTTCCGATCCAGATCGTTCTCGTCGGCGAGGTGCTTGGCTGAACTTGCTCAGCCCTCGCTGACCAATGCCGCCACGAGATGCTCGATCCTGTCGTCGATGTCGCGGTAGGTGTCCCGGTAACGCTCCACCGGGTATCCCATGGGGTCGGCGATCTCGACCGACCCCGGGGTCACCTCACCGAGGAGGAACACCTTTCCGGCGTGCTGCGGGTAGCGGGCGACCAATTCGTCGCGGATGCCCCAGTCGAAGGCGAGCACCGCACCGGCGGCATCCATGTCTGCCCCGTTGACTGGGTGAGAGGCGTGCGCGGAGAGATCGATGCCGCGCTCGTCTGCAGCCGTGATCGCCTCGGGTGTGCTGCGACGGCTCGGCATCGACAGGGTTCCGCCCTGACTGACTTCCCAGCCGGCGGGTAGGGCGACGGCGAGCCTGCGGGCGGCATATGGGCTGCGGCAGACGTTGCCGAGACACACCACCAACAGGTGCTTTCGCTGCGAGGTGTACTCGCGCAGGCTCCGCAATCGCTGGTCGGGGTCGGTCACCGCGCTCCTCGTGTCAGACTGCGGCCGCCCACTCCTGCACCATCCGGTCCAGGGTGCTGAGTGGCACCAGGCCGGAACCGAGCACCGTGTCGTGGAAGCCCTTGATGTCGAAGCGCGTGCCCAGCTTCTTCTTCGCCTCATCGCGCATCCGCATGATCTCCAGCCGGCCGATCATGTATGAAAGAGCCTGCCCGGGCACCGAGATGTAGCGATCGACTTCGCCCTCGACGGTTGCCTGCGACATCGGAGAGTTGGCGCGGAAGTAGTCGATGGCTTGTTGCCGGGTCCATCCCATGGCGTGGAGTCCGGTGTCGATCACCAGGCGTCCGGCGCGCATCGAGTCGGCGGAGAGCATCCCGATCCGCTCCAGCGGTCCGGAGTAGATCCCCATCTCGTCGGCGAGCCGCTCCGTGTACAAGCCCCAGCCCTCGCCGTAGGCGGCGATGTAGGCCCGCTTGCGGAACTCGGGGATGCCACCCTCGAGCTCGCCGGCGATGGAGAGCTGGAGATGGTGGCCGGGAATCCCTTCGTGATAGGCCATTGCCTCGATCTCGTAACGCCCCCACCTGGTGGGATCTGCCGTGTTGACGAAGAACGTGCCGGGACGTGACCCGTCGGCGGCGGGGCGGAAGTAGAACGCGGCGGGACCGGTCGGAGTCTCGGCGACCACGCAGTCCGCCTTGGGGAGCCGGCCGAACCAGGCTCCCATCGCCGCCTTGGCGGTGGCAAGTGCCTTCTCGGATGCGGCCACGATCGCAGGCCCATCGGAAAAATGCAGCGCAGGGTCATCGCGCAGCCGGGAAAAGATCTCCGAGAGGTCTGAAGTTCCCAGGGCCTCCTTGCCCAGCTGGCGATATTCGTCGCCGAGCTTCTTGATCTGGTCGAGCCCGATCTGATGGATCGCTTCGGGGGTCCGGTCGGTGGTGGTGTAGAAGGCAACGGCACGGCGATAGGTCTCTTCACCATCGGGCAGGTGACACAGCCCGGGACGGTCCTCGGGGCGGCCGGCCGGCACGACATGATCGGCCACCGTGTCCCGCCACTCCTTGAGGGCGGGGAGCAGGTCGGTCTGCAGCATTTTGGCGACCTGATCCCGCCAGGCGGCCTCGCCGGTCCATCCTTGCGGTCCGGTGAACCGGCCCAACGGGTTCTCGGCGGGAGGGATGGCGAGCATCCCATCCACCTGGGTGATCGACTTCTCCGCGGTACTGCGCATCGGGGTCTTGCCCGCGGCGACGCCATCGCGCAGCCGGGACGCCACCTCGCGCAGGGCTCGGGCCAGCCCGCGCATCTTCGGGATCATTGCCTCGGCATGGGCGGGCTCGAGCAGGGGGAGTTGCGGCACCATCACCGGGAGCATCGCCTGCATCCCCATCGTGTGGCTCACCTCGAACTCCGCGGTGCGCATCTCCTTGAGGTCGGCGTCCTTCTCGGTGAGAAACATCAGGACCTCGCGGGTGATCTTCTCGTCGGCGCTCAGGCTCGCCGGATCGACCACCCGGGCCCGGGCGGCGAAGGCGCGGCGGGCGGCGATGTCGTCGTCCTCACCCTTCCGGGAAGCATCCTCGAACTCGGCGTCGTAGCGGTGGTCGCCCATCATGAGCGCCTCGGTGGGATTGGTACGCAGCACGTACTCCCAGTACTCGACGGCCAAGTCGTTGAGGGTCTGATTCACGAAACGGTCCTTCTCGCGGGTGGGGGCGATGCTAGGTCGCACCGAAGGTGCGATCGGCCGCTCCCCGGGTTCGGGGAGCCGCGACCCTAGATTCGTCGAATGCCGCACCCCCCCGTGGCGCACGTGGTCTGTGTCGGCGCCCTCCACGTCGACGCCAAAGCGCGGGTCACCGGGTCCCTGATCCCTGGTACCTCCAACCCGGCCGCGGTGGTGCGTACTGCTGGCGGTGTGGCCGCCAATGTGGCGCGCACCCTGGCCCGGCTCGAGGTCGCCGTGTCGCTGGTGTCGGTGGTGGGGGATGACGACGCCGGCCACCGGCTGCTCGCCCGGCTGGCGGCGGAAGGCGTCGGCGTCGACGAGGTGGTGGTGACGTCGGCAGCCTCCACGGCCACGTATCTGGCTGTCCTGCAGGGATCGGGTGAGCTTGCCTTCGGCATCGCCGACATGGGCATCTACGACGGACTCGATGCCACCTTGCTGGAACCGCTGCTGCACCGCCACCACGGTGCGGTGTGGTGTGTGGATGCCAACACCGCACCCTCAGGTCTGGAGGCGGTGGCGGCGGCGGGGATCGGCACGCTCGTCCTCGACCCTGTTTCCGTCGCCAAGGCGCTGCGCCTGCTCCCCCTGCTCGCCGGGGCGACTGCGGTGTTCCCCGATGGCGCTGAAGCCCACGCCCTCACCGGCAGCACCGACGCCGCGGTTGCCGCGGCGAGACTGGTCGCCTCCGGGGTCGGGCTCGCCGTGGTCAGCCACGGGGCCGATGGGGTAGTGGTGGGAGACTCCTCGGGGATCACCGCCCGCCCCGCCATCGCCGCCCACGTGGTGGATGTGACCGGAGCCGGAGATGCCCTCCTCGCCGGATACCTGGCGGCCCTCGCCCGCGGCGAGGAAGACCCGGTGGGCTGGGGTCTCGCCGCAGCCAGCCTCACCGTGGAGACGATGGACACCGTGCGAGATGACCTGACCGTGGAGGGGGTGAGGGAGCGGTTGCGGTGAGGGCCTCGCCTCACACCCTCCCGACGTACTCCTCCAACACCTCGGGGTTGGTCAGCGCGGAGCGGTCGGTAACTGCTTCGCCGGCCACCATCGACCGGACCGCCTTTTCCACCTTCTTGCCGGAGATCGTGTAAGGGATGGCAGTCACCGCCACGACGCGTCGCGGCACGTGGCGAGGCGAGGTCTCGGTGCGGATGCGGTCGCGGATCCGGGCGATCAAGGCATCGTCGAGGACCACACCAGGAGCCAGGGCCACGAACAGCACGACCTCGACGTCGCCATCGACGTCGCGCCCGATCGCGATCGAGTCGGTCACCTCGGATAGGGTCTCGACGGCACGATAGATCTCCGCGGTGCCGATGCGGACCCCGCCTGGATTGAGGGTGGTGTCGCTGCGCCCGTAGATCACCACACCGCCTTCGGGGCGAATCTCGATGAAGTCGCCGTGGGTCCATACGCCGGGGTTCTGTTCGAAGTACGCCGCGCGATAACGGGTGCCGTCATCGTCGCCCCAGAAGGCGACGGGCATCGAGGGGAACGGCCGGGTGCACACCAGTTCGCCTTTGGTACCGATGACCGGATGGCCCAACTCATCCCAGGCCTCCACCGCCATCCCCAGCGCCCGCGCCTGTAGTTCACCACGCCGCACCGGGAGTGTGGGCACGCCGAGCGCGAAGCAGCCAATGATGTCGGTGCCTCCGCTGATCGAGGCCAGAGGGGCGGTGGCGGTCACGTTGTCGCGCACCCAATCGAACTGGTCGGGATGAAGTGGCGATCCCGTGGCGCCGAGCCAGTGCACTGCGGAGAGATCGGCGATCAGGCTCGGGGTGACTCCTGCCGTGGTGTTGGCGGCGAGGAACCGCGGGCTGGTGCCCATGTGGGTGATGCCGGCGCGTTCGGCCAAGCGCCACAGCGCTCCCAGGTCGGGATGGGTAGGGCTGCCGTCGTAGAGCACGATCGTCGCCTCGGAGGCGAGGCCGCTCACCAGCCAGTTCCACATCATCCAGCCGCAGGTGGTGAACCAGAACAGGCGATCGCCCCGCTTGAGGTCGGTGTGCAACCGGTGCTCGCAGAGATGCTTGAGCAGGGTGCCGCCGGCACCGTGGACGATGCTCTTCGGCCTGCCGGTGGTGCCCGACGAGTAGAGCACGAATAGGGGATGATCGAAGGGCAGCTGGGCGAATTGCAGCGGACCGGTGTCGGCGAGTAGTGCCTCCCACGGGGTGGCACCATCTGGGCCGGGTCGCCCGCCGACGATCACCAGGCGCTGCAGCGAGGGAATGGTGGCGAGAGCCCGATCCAGGGTCGGAGTGACATCGTGCTCACGGCCGTTGTAGCGGTAGGAGGCGACGGCGATCAGCACCTTGGGCTCGATCTGGCCAAAGCGGTCGATCACCCCGAGCGGGCCGAAGTCGGGGGAGCACGAGGACCACACGGCGCCGAGAGAGGTCGCCGCCAGCATGGCGATCACCGCCTCTGGTCCGTTGGGCAGCAGCGCCGCCACCCGGTCCCCGGGGCCGACCCCGATTCCCTGCAGCCCGCGACGGGCGCGCGCCACCAGTTGGCGCAACTCCCGCCAGGTGATGGTTGCCGCGCCATGCGACTCGGAGGCATGGATGATCGCCGGGGTGTCGTCGTCGCGGCGCAGCAGGTTCTCGGCAAAGTTGAGGCGCGCCCCCGGGAACCACTCGGTGCCGGGCATGGCCTCCTTGCCGAGCGGACGATCGGCAGTCCGCGACGCGATCACCCCGCCGTCATTCCACACCGCCTGCCAGAACTCCCCGCGATGCGCGATCGACCACTTCCAGAGCGCGTCATAGTCGCTGCCATCGAACCCCAGCCTGCCGGCGAAAGCGGCGAGATTGCTGGCCGCGATGCGCTCCGGAGCAGGGGTCCAGATGATGGAGGACACGGGGGAAGGATAAGAGGGGCGAGGGGCCCTCGCCCCTTCTTCCCTCGCCCCTCCTTGCCCACCCTTCCCGCGGGTAGCCGGTAGCGGGCAGCGGGTAGCGTTCTGCCCATGCGCATCGGTCTCGCTTATGCCAACTGGGCTGCGCCCGATGATGCGGGGCCTTATGCGGCCCGGGCAGAGGCACTGGGTTTCGAGTCCCTGTGGACCGTGGAGCACGTGGTGGTTCCAGCGGGCTATCGGACCACCTACCCCTACAGCCGCAGCGGGCGCATGGCGGGAGGCGCCGAGGACTTTCCCTCTCCGGATCCATTGATCTGGTTGGCTTTTGCCGCCGCAACGACGACCACAATCCGACTCGCCACGGGCATCCTGATACTGCCGCAGCGCCACCCCATCGTTCTCGCCAAGCAGGTGGCAACGCTCGATCAGCTGAGCGGGGGCCGGGTGATCCTGGGGGTGGGGGTGGGCTGGCTCGAAGAGGAGTTCAAGGCGCTGGGAGTGCCGTTTGCGGGGCGCGGAGAGCGAACCGACGAATACGTGGCGGTGATGCGGACCCTGTGGACCGAGGAGTTGGCATCGTTCGATGGGCCGACGGTGCGCTTCGCCGAGGTGTACATGCGCCCGCTGCCACAACAACGGCCGGTGCCGATCGTGATCGGTGGCCACAGCGAGCGCGCCGCGCAGCGCGCCGGCACCATCGGCGATGGCTTCTTCCCCGCTGGTGTCGATCCTGAGCGGCTACCGGTCCTGGTGGCGCTGGCGCGAGAGTGGGCGGAACGATCGGGAAGGGACCCGGCCAAGCTGGAGATCACGATGGGAGCTCGCCCCACCCCCGAAGCCGTGGCCAAGGTTTTAGAGGCTGGCGTCGATCGCCTGCTGCTTCCGGCACCGCAAAAGCAGGAGGATCTCGAGACCATGGCCGCGCAATTGGGAGCGCTTCTTTCGGGATAGCTGTGAGCTGTCAGCCCGAACGCGCCGGGAGGGACGTGCGCGTCCCAACGTGACCGTGGCTCGTGGGTCGCAGGAGATGCGAGGTCCTCATCCGTTCTGCCCGGTAGCTGGTGGCTTCTCTCTGATACCATCGCAATCGGAAGACCGATCCGTGTCCGGCGCCGCCCGCGGTGGGCGGCGTCGGGCGGGTCGATCCGGGTGAGGTCCCGGCCCCATGATCCTGCGGTCATCGAACGCGTCTGCCGCGGTGCGCCCGTGATCATTGTTCGCGACCTAGCGGTGGAGGCGGGAATCCGCACCCTGGTCTCCGGCGCGTCCTTCGCTCTTCATCCCGGCGACAAGGTGGGTCTGGTGGGACAGAACGGCGCCGGCAAGACGACCCTGCTGCGCACCCTCGCCGGCCTGCGCGAGCCGGCCGCGGGCACCGTCGCCCGCTCCGGGCGCATCGGATACCTGTCCCAGGAGGCTGCGTTGCCCGAGTTGGAGCACCGCGATGCCACCGGGTTGGAACGCGTGTTGGCAGCACGCGACGTTGGCGGTGTGCAGCGGCGGATGGAGGAGACCCGACGCCGCATGGAGTCAGCCGACGACGAGGAGCGGGACCGCCTGATCCGCAAATACGCTCGTCTCGAAGAGCAGTTTCACGTTGCGGGTGGCTATCACGCCGAAGCCGAGGCGCGTCGCTTCGGCGCCGCAGTAGGGATCACCGACGAGGAAATGGCGCAGCCGGTGCGGACGATGTCCGGTGGCCAGCGCCGTCGGGTCGAGTTGGCCCGGATCCTGTTCTCCGAGACCGAAATCCTTCTCCTCGACGAGCCCACCAACCACCTCGACCTCGACGCCAAGGCATGGATGGTGAGTTTCCTAGCCGAGTACCGGGGTGCCCTGCTCGTGGTGAGCCACGATCTGCCTCTACTCGACGCTTCGATAACTTCGGTGCTGGCGCTGGAGAACGGCACCATCGAACCGTATCGAGGCACCTACTCCTACTTCCTGGTGGAGCGGGATCGGCGCCGGGAGCAGCGGGTGCGAGAGAATCTGGTGCGGGGGCGTCAGATCGCCCAGCTCGAGGCGACGGCGCGGCGGTTCATGGGCACCACCGAGAAGATGTCGAAGCGAGCCAAGGGCATGCAGAGCCGGGCGGACAAGATGAAGGAGCGGTTGGTCGACATCGCCGCCCGGAGCCGCCGCGTGAACCTGCAGTTTCCGCTGCCGGAGCCATCGGGCCGCATCCCACTGGAGGGGGTAGGGCTGGCCAAGGCTTTCGATGACAACGTGGTCTTCGTGGACATCGACGTATTCGTCGAGCGCGGAGAGCGCCTCATCATCATGGGCCTGAACGGTGCCGGCAAGACGACCCTGCTGCGCATCCTCGCCGGGGAGGAGAGCGCCGACATCGGTGTGGTGAAGCTCGGGCACAAGGCCTCACTGGGCTACTACGCACAGGAACACGAGCAGATCCGTTCGGGGACGACGGTGATGGAACACATCCGCCGCGTGGCCGGTGGGGCGACCGATGCGGTGCTCCGATCCGTGCTCGGCCACTTCCTCCTCGGGGACAAAGTGGAACAGGACGCCATCACGCTCTCCGGTGGGGAGAAGACCAAGCTGGCACTGGCGATGCTCGTCGTCGGCAGACACAACGTGCTTCTCCTCGATGAGCCAACCAACAACCTCGATCCCCAGGCGAAACAGTCGCTGCTGGACGCGCTCCACGTGTATCCGGGGACGATTGTCATGGTGAGTCACGACACGGAGTTCGTCGCCGACCTCGATCCCGACCGGGCGGTCATGATGCCCGATGGCGAGTCGGTCTACTTCGACGAGAGCCTGCTGGAGTTGGTGGCTCTGGCTTGATTCGGACCCTTCGGGTCCGAATCAAGCGGTTGCCCGTTGCCCGTTGCTACCGAAGCACCTCGCGGAGCGCGTCGAAGGCCCCGGTGGCGATCTTGTAATGGATCCACTTGCCGCGGCGCTCTCGCTCGAGCAGGCCGGCGTCGGTGAGCACCTTGAGGTGGTGGCTGAGCGTGGGTTGCGAGACACCGATGTCGTCCACCAGTTCGCAACCGCACACCTCGCCGCAGGCGGCGATCAGGGAGACCAGCCGAAGGCGGGCCGGATCGCTCAGTGCCTTGAAACGGGTGGCCAAGTCCACGGCATCAGCGGGGGAGAGGCGCTCCTCCAAAATCGGGGTGCAGCAGGGGGCCACGGTCAGTTCCATCAACATATATTGACAGATATCAATATGTATGGCAACATCTATAGACGGTGATCGATAGGAGAGATATGAGTACCTCACCGACACCGGTCGACTGCTGCGACGACAGCTGTTGCTGCGGCACCGACTGCTGCTGAGAGAAGGGGGCGGCCAGTACGGTCGCCCCGTTCTCCTTTGTCGGTTCGCCGCATTAGGGGGGAGTACCCGAAGCGGACCGGTGGCCGACTCTCACTGACAATGCGCGACAATTCCTTGGCATGCCCGCTTATCCGTCCGACTATGACTTCCACGTGGTGCTCCGAGACGGGGGTTTGGCGCACATCCGTCCTATCAAGCCCGGAGATGGCGAGGCCCTCTTGGGCATGTTTCACCGGATGGGACGCGACAGCGTCTATCAGCGGTTCTTCAGCCACAAGGCCGATCTCACCCCCAAGGAGGTGGAGTACTTCACCAACGTCGACTACGACGAGCGGATGGCGTTTGTGGCGCTCGTCGGCCCGAACATCGTCGGCGTGGGTCACTACGACCGCCTCACGGAAGATCGCGCCGTCGCCGAGGTCGCCTTCGGGGTCGAGGATCCCCACCAGGGGCGGGGGCTCGGCACCCAACTACTCGTCCACCTCACCAACCACGCCCGTCACCACGGAGTGACATCGTTCCGGGCATTTGTGCTCGGGGACAACTACGCCATGATGCGCGTGTTCCGGACCTCGGGTTATCGGATGCGCCGCTCCCTCGAGCGAGGCGTGTACACGGTGGACTTCCCGGTGGAGTTGACCGACGAGGTCACCCGCCGCGATGGGATGCGCGAGCAACACGCCGTGGCCGCCTCACTGCTTCCGCTCTTTTACCCACGGGGCGTGGCGGTGATCGGCGCGTCGCGCGAGGAGATGTCGATCGGGGGACGGCTGCTGCGCAATCTGATGCGGGCCGGGTTTACCGGCACGGTGTATCCGGTCAACCCCAATGCCCAATCGGTTAGCTCGGTCAAGGCTTACGACTCGGTGTTGGACATCCCTGATGTGGTCGACCTCGCCATCATCGTGGTTCCGGCACGGGTTGTGATCGACGTCGCCCGCCAGTGCGCCGAAAAAGGGGTGCGGGGGATGGTGGTCATCTCCGCCGGGTTCTCCGAGACCGGTGAGGCCGGGGCGGCACTGGAGCACGAACTGGTCGCGGTTGTTCGCGATGCGGGGATGCGACTGGTCGGTCCCAACTGCATGGGCCTGCTCAACACCGATCCGGCGATTCGCCTCGATGTCACCTTTGCCCCGATGTTTCCTCCCGCGGGCAATGTCGGCATGTCGAGCCAGTCCGGCGCCCTCGGCATCGCCATCCTCGATCACGCCCGCCGCCTCGACATCGGGATTTCCACGTTCGTGTCGGTGGGAAACAAGGCCGACGTCAGCGGTAACGACCTTCTCCTCTATTGGGAGGGCGACCCCGCGACCGACGTCATCGTGCTCTACATGGAATCGTTCGGACAGCCGCGCCGTTTCTCCCGCATTGCTCGTCGCATTGGCCGCACCAAGCCGATCGTGGCGGTCAAGTCCGGGCGCACCCTGGGCGGGGCCCGCGCCGCCAGCAGCCACACCGGCGCCTTGGCCAGTGGGGAGGGTGCAGTGCAGGCGCTCTTCCGGCAATCAGGGGTGATCCGCACCGACACGCTGCAAGAGCTCTTCGAGGTGACCTCCCTGCTTGCCAATCAGCCGCTGCCCAAGGGCCGTCGCGTTGCCATCCTCAGCAACGCCGGGGGTCCGGCGATCCTGGCGATCGACGCCCTGGAGTCGGAGGGGCTGGCGGTGCCGGTGCTCTCCGACGATCTGCAGCAGCGCCTCGCCGTCGGGTTGGCCGAGGAAGCCGCGGTGCGCAATCCGGTGGACATGATCGCCTCTGCCGGACCCGACCAGTACCGCACCTGTTTGCGGGCGCTCCTCGATAGCGACGAGATCGATTCGGTGATTGTGGTGTTCATACCCACCACTCCCGGAGGGCTCGACCCCGTACAGAAGGCGGTGGCGGAGACGGTGGCCGCCACCGACAAGACCGTCCTCGCGGTCTACATGGAGGCGGACATCGACACCACCCCACATCACGCCGCCGGGACCAATCGGATACCGATCTATCCCTTCCCCGAGCCGGCGGCCCAGGCCCTGGCCCGTGCCGTGCGATATGCGGAGTGGCGGGCAGCACCCGCGGGAGAACCGGTCCACTTCCAGGATGTCGATCGCGATGCGGCGCGGGCCGCCATCGACGGTGCCCTGGCTCGCCTGGGAGAACAGGGGGGCTGGATGGAGCCCCACGAAGCGGAGGCAGTACTCGATGCCTATCGCATCCCGCGGGCGGCATCGCAGGTCGTCGCCACCCGCGAGGAGGCGGTGGCGGCGGCGGCCGCCATCGGCGGTCCGGTGGCTCTCAAGGTGGTGGCGCCCAGCGTGCTTCACAAGACCGAAGTGGGAGGACTCGCACTGGATGTGTTCGGTGCCGCCGCGGTGGGGGCGGCCTTCGACCGGGTCACCGCGGTGGCGGCCGATGCCACCGGGGCGCTGGTCCAGGAATTCGTGGGCGAGGGGCACGAGGTGATCATCGGTATGACCGAGGACCCGTCCTTCGGCCCTTTGCTCGCATTTGGCATCGGTGGTGTGTTCGTGGAACTGATCGGTGATGTAGCGTTCCGGCTCCAACCCCTGACCGATGTCGATGCCGCCGAGATGATCGGTGACGTCAAGGCGGCAAGACTTCTCGACGGTTACCGCGGGGGACCTGCCGGCGACGTGGTGGCATTGCGGGAGGCGCTGTTGCGGGTGTCGGCTCTGGTGGAGGACTTCCCGGAGATCGCCGAGATGGATCTCAACCCGGTCAAGGTGTTTCCCCCCGGCCGCGGCTTGCGGGTGGTCGACCTCCGCATGCGAGTCCGCCCGGTCCCACAGCGGTGGCTGCCGAGCCGAAAGGACATCCCGGCAGCAAGGAAGGCGTGAAGAGGCGGTGAGCTGTCAGCTGACAGCCAGCGGAATCCATACTGTTACCACCGTCCCCTTACCGGGGGCGGTGTCGAGAAGGTACTCACCGCCGATGGCGGCGACACGGCGGGATAGGTTGCGCAGGCCCATACCCGCGTACTCGGCGTCGGGGTCGAATCCAACCCCATCGTCGACAACGTTGATGTTGATGCGGTGGCCGTCGCAGGCGACACGGACATCGACGGTATGGGCACCGGCGTGGCGCAACGCGTTGCTCACCGACTCCTTGACGACAGCAAGCACGTGATCGGTGAGCGGTGGTTCGGGGGTGTCAGGCGGGCAGTCGACTTCGATGCCGACGCTCACCCCGTGCGGCTCGGCGAGGTCGGCAACGAGGCGGCGGACTTCGGTCGCCAGGCTGGGTCGTGCCCACACCGGGGGATGCAGGTCGAAGATATAGCGGCGCAATGCGCCGATCGTCCCATCTAGCCGGTCGACGGCATCGGTGATCCGGGAGCGCACCGTTTCGGTGTCGTGGTCGAGGTGACCCAGCGCAGTCTGCAACCCGAGTCCGATGGCGAAGACATCCTGGATGATCGAATCGTGCAGATCCCGGGCGATCCGCTCCCGGTCTTCCTGCAGTGCCGCGCGGCGCAGCCGCTCCTGGAGGCGCAGCGTGGCCACCGCGGCACCGGCGGTCACGGCCAGTAACTCGACGACGGTCTCGTCTTCTGCGGTAAAGCCCCCGGTCTTTTCGGTGAGGTAGAGATTCCCCAGAACCCGATCGCCCACGCGGACCGGTACGCCCAGAAAGCTGTGCATCGGGGGGTGATGGTCAGGGAATCCGACGGCATCGGGGTGGTCGGCGATCTCGTCGATGCGGACGGTCGTCCCCTGGCGGGTGATGGTGCCGAGAACTCCTATGCCGCGTGGGTAGTGGGAAATCCGCTTGATCACGTCCTCGTCCATACCCAAGGGAATGAAGTCGACCAAGGAACCATGCTCGCCGAGGACGCCGATGGCGCCATAGCGGGCACCGGTGAGTTCGACCGCGGTGGCAATCGTGGTCCGCAGCAGAGAAGACAGGTCGGTCTGCCCGGCGACCCCGGCGGCAGCATCCACCAGGATGCGAATCCGCTCCGGGGTGAACTCACTCACGGCGGTGGAGTCTAGAAGCACCCAATTCGGGCCACGGCGGTGGGGTTTTCGACACGCTCGACACGATGGCCGGTGCGATATCGTGAGTCAGTGCCTCAATCTCTACGGGTGGAATTGGTCGATGACCACGAGGTGGTGAGATCCGGTGTCAAGGCGATGCTCGACGCCGAGCCGGATATCACCGTGGTCGGTGAAGCGGGATCGGTTGCGGAAGCGATTCGCCGGGTCGGTTTCGACAACCCCGACATCGTGATCCTCGACGTCCGGCTGCCCGATGGGAGCGGGGTAGAGGCCTGCCGGGAGATTCGAACTCGCTGGCCGGACGTCAAAGTGTTGATGCTCACCTCGTTCGCCGACGACGAGGCCCTCTTCGCCTCGATCATGGCCGGGGCCTCGGGGTATGTCCTCAAGCAGATCAAAGGCAATGATCTGGTGGAGAGCGTGCGCAAGGTGGGCCGGGGAGAGTCCCTCCTCGATCCGGACATGGCCGACCGGGTATTCCGCCGCATCCGCGGTGAGGATGCCGACGATCCGCTGCTGTCCCGGCTCTCCAAGCAGGAGCGCACGATCCTGGAACACATCGCCGCCGGCCTGACCAACCGTCAGATCGCCGCAGTGATGTTCCTCGCCGAAAAGACGGTGAAGAACTATGTGTCCAATGTTCTCGCCAAACTCGAGATGAGCCGGCGCAGCGAGGCGGCGGCCTATGCCGCTCGCATCGATGCCAAGAAGGAGCACCACTACCCACCGGAGCAATGGCCGCAGTGAGTCATGAGTCAGAATTGATGTGGTGTTGACCCCGGCGGTCGGGTCGTCAGGTGTGGCTGACTGCGACAGGTTGATCACGCGGCGATATCGTTCCCAGAGAGAGGAAAGCGACAATGAAGGTTCGTGATCTCATGACCACCGAGCCGGTCACCACGACCCCGGAGACCCCTCTCAAGGAGGCGGCCCGCCTCATGGTGAAGCATCGGATCAGCGGGCTACCGGTGGTGCAGGGCGGCAAGGTGGTGGGGATCGTCACCGAGGGCGATTTTCTCCGCCAGGAGGCCAATCGCGATCAGCCCTATCGGTTCGGGCTCCTGGAGGCTCTCTTCGGTGAGGGGTCGGCGCAACCCCCGTCAGCGGAAACGGTGGGACAGGTCATGACGGAGCCGGTCCTCACCGTTTCCCCCGAGGCTACGGTCAGTGAGGCGGCACGGATCATGGCGAGCCGCCGGGTCAAGCGGCTCCCAGTGGTGTCGCCCGACGGAGTGCTGCTTGGGGTGATCAGCCGCGCCGACGTGGTCAACGCCTTCACCAAGCCGGACGAGGTCATCGAGGACGAGATTCGTGAAGACATCATTCGCCGCCTGTTGTTCCTGCAACCGGATGCGGTCGATGTCGCGGTGCGCGGCGGGGTGGTGACGCTCTCCGGTGGCCTGGAGAGCCGGACCGAGGCGGATCTGCTGGAGGAACTGACTCGCCGCATCGACGGGGTGATCCGCGTGGAGAGCGCCCTCACGTACGAGGTGGACGACCACCGCATCGAGAAGATGTATCCACTGTCGTAGCCGCGGTGGCAGATGACAGATGGCAGATGGCAGATGACGATCACCAGCCACGACGGCCTCATGCTTGCCGCCGAGACGGGGGGTGCCGGTCCGGCGACGCTGTTCATCCATGCCACCGGGTTCTGCAAGGAGTTGTGGCGGCCGGTGACCGATCTGATTGCGGTGCGGGCCATCGCCGCCGATCAGCGTGGGCATGGCGACTCGGAGTCGGGGCCGGCTCCCTTCGACTGGTGGGACTTGGGCCGCGACGCCGGATTGTGGAGCGTAACCATGAAGGCTCCCCGGATCGGGGTCGGGCACTCGTCCGGGGCCGCGGCATTGGCGATGTCCGAGTTGCTGGCCCCGGGCACTTGGAACGGCCTCGTACTGGTGGAGCCGATCATCTTCCCCCCTCCGTTTGAACCTGCCGAGAGTCACCCATTGGTGACGGGGGCGCTGCGGCGACGTCCGGCATTCCACTCGCGCGACGAGGCGGGAGGCGCCTACCGGGGAAGGGGTCCGTTTGCCAGCTGGACCGAGCGCGCTTTGGACCTCTACCTGGAGTACGGATTCCGCGATGGTCCCGACGGTGAACGCCGACTCGCCTGCACGCCCGAGACCGAGGCGGAGTACTACCGCACCGCGACCACCCACGGCGCCTGGGAGCGTTTGGGCGAGATCGCGTGCCCGGTCACCATCCTCGTCGGGGAACACTCCGACAGTCACCCTCGCCCGTTCGCCGAGCGCCTCGCCGCCCGATTCCAAAACGGCGAGTTGATCACGGTCTCGGGCGCCAGCCACTTCATCCCGATGGAAAAACCGGAAGCCGTGGCAGGGGTCATCGCCGCTACCGCCTCCCGCCTCCAGCCCCCAGCCCCCAGCTGAGGCAGCCACCCGGCGACTGCTGACCTATATCCGGTCTTCAGCATCGGGTGTCGGTATCGGGTCGAAGTCTGCCATCTGCCCTCTGCCCTCCCCCCGTACCATCCCCCCGTGCTGCTCTCCTCCGTCACCCTTTCCCAGCTCGAGCTGCGACTTGGTGCTGACGGCCCGCGATCGCGGGTGATCGCGTTCCCGGTCGACCTCGACCCGCTCGACCTGGTGCGAGCGGGTGCCGCCGCGGCGGGCTTTGCCGGCTACTTTTCGTCTCCAGCCGGACGCGACATCGGGGCCGTGGGTTCCGCGTATCGCTTTAGCGCGTCGGGGCCCGATCGCCTGTCCCAGATCGACGCCGCGCTGGCGGGCATCGATCCCGGCGCCCCCGTCATGATCGGGTTCGGGTTTGGCGACGAGAGGTCGGAGCGGGGACCGTGGCACGGGTTTCCGGCGGCGGCTGCGGTGGTCCCGGAGGTGGCGGTGGTGCGCAACGGCGGGATGTCGCAGCTGGTTGTCACCCTTTCCCCGGGAACAGACGGCAGGGGAGCGCTCGCCCTGCTGTCGTCCCTGCAGAGACCCGAACCGGCCGGCGCCGGAGGCGACAGGGACGAGGCGGTCGAGGACCATCCCAACCCAGTCGATTACATCGGCTGGGTCGATGAGGCAGTGGCCGCGATCCGATCGGGACCAGTCGACAAGGTGGTGTTGGCGCGTTCGGTGGTCGTGCGGCGCGCCCGCTCCATCGACGCCTTCGCGGTGGTGAGTCGGTTGCGCGATGCCCATCCCGGATCGTGGGTGTATGGATGGCAGGAAGGAGATGCGAGTTTCATCGGGGCCAGTCCGGAGTTGCTCGTGGCCCGCCGCGGAGCGCACGCCCACCTCAGCCCGTTGGCCGGCTCCGCGCCCCGCGGGGCGGATCCGGAGCAGGATCGGAGGATCGGTGAGGCGCTGCTCTCCAGTTCCAAGGATCGCGCCGAGCACGAAATGGTCGTGGTCGATGCACTGCAACGGCTGCAGCCGCTGGTGCACGGTCTGCAGCGCGCACCGACCCCGGAGCTGCATCGCTTCGCCTCGGTGCAACACCTGGCCACCCTGATAACCGGGACCACGACCGCCCGGGTACTGCAGCTGGCGGAGGCGTTGCACCCCACCGCCGCAGTTGGCGGTGTGCCCCGATCTAGCGCCGTGGACCTCATCACCCGCCTCGAAAGCCTGGAGCGCGGGTGGTATGCCGGCGGCATCGGGTTGGTGGAACCGGGAGGCGACGGCGAGATCGCACTTGGACTGCGCTGCGCCCTGGTGCGCGCAGACACCGCGGTCACATTCGCCGGCTGCGGCATCGTCGCCGACAGCAACCCGGCCGCCGAACTCGAGGAGACCCGCCTGAAGCTGCGGCCGGTCTTGGAGGCGTTGTAGCCGGCGATGGGCGGGAGCCCGGAGACCGTCTGGTGACGGGTCGGTCCCTCAACCCAAGGCTTGGGCTACTGCTGCCCGCAACTCCCGATGCAGTTGGGCGTTCTCGGCGCGGTCGGTACGGAGGACCACGACCCTGGGACCGGCGATCGGTGCCGCTACCGACTCTGCCAGTTGTTCGCGAGTGGTGATGGTCTCGGCGTGGATCCCAAAGCCCGCCACGACCCGGGCCAGGTCGAGACCGTGCGGGGTGCCCCAGTGCCGTTCGAAGTGGGGGTGCCCGGCCTGGGGGAGAAGGTGAAAGATCCCTCCGCCGTCGTTGTTCACCGCCACAACGGTGATGGGTGTACCGAGCCGTGCTGCGGTGGCGAGAGCGCCGATGTCGTGCAGCATCGAGAGGTCGCCCGCCAGCGCCACCGTCGCCACGCCCGACACCATTGCCGAGCCGAAGGCGGTCGAGAGGAACCCGTCGATCCCGTTGGCGCCCCGATTCGCCAGCACACGGATCCGCTGCGCCGTCGGGAGCATCGTCGCGTCGAGGTCCCTGATCGGCATGGATGACGCCACCCAGAGCACCGCGGGATCGGGGAGTGCCGCGGACACGATGCGGGCGATGGCCGGTTCGTTGGGGAAGGTTGCCGCGTCCAACACGCCTGCGATCGCCGCGGCGGCCGCGGCGTCGGCATGCCGCCACTGCTCCAGCCAAGCGGTATCCGCCGGATCGGCCGCCGCCGCAGCCAGAGCCTGCAGCGTCGAGCCGACGGCGGAGCGAAGGATCGGGTCGGCAGTACCGGTCGGGTCGCGCAGTCCTGCCGGTGCGACGAACACCTGGGGGAGGTCCCGGTGAGAGGCGAGAAACTCGGCGCATGGCTTGCTGGTCGGGATCGCCCCGAAACGCACCACCGCCTCCACCCCGCTCCGCTCCAGGTATCCCCCCCAGCCAAGGGCATCGGAGGCGTGCAGCACTCGGCCGAGATCGTGGGGTCCGGCGCGCAACCCGCTCAGCGGGTCGGCCAGGATTGGCCACCCCAGTGCCGCGGCCAGGGTGGCTGTCGCCGCCGGCACCCCCGTCCCATCCTCAGGACCCGCCATGATGACTCCGCGGCGCCCGGCGATGCGGGCGGCGGCGGCGCCGACCGCAGCGAGATCCGGTTCGGGTTCGGAGTTGACTCCACTCCCGGGCATGTCGCCGGTGAGCGGTCGCACCGCTGCAATGGGCATGAGGGGTTCGTCGAAGCGCAGGTTGAGATGCACCGGACCCGACGGGGCGCCTATCGCCTCGCGCCACAGTCGGACCGCCAGGGGGAGCGCCGCGGAGGCGTCGGCGGGCGGCTCCAGGTCGAGGGACAGCTTTACCGAAGGTCCGAAGAGGTTCGCCTGGTCGATCGTCTGCGGGGCGCCCACCCCGCGCAAGCGGAGCGGGCGGTCGGCGGTGATCGCGATCAAAGGGACGCGGCCCTCGATGGCCTCAGCCAGCGCCGGATGCAATTCGGCTGCCGCCGTCCCCGAGGTGGTGACGATCACCACCGGGGCACCGGTGGTCCGGGCAATCCCCAGAGCGAAGAACGCCGAGGACCGCTCGTCGTGGTGCGACCAATCAGAGATCGCAGAATCGGCCAGGGCGAGAGAGAGGGGCGTGTTACGCGATCCCGGTGTCACGCAGGCATGCCGCACTCCGAGCCGATGTAAGGCGTCGATCAGGGTGACGGAAAACGCGGCATTGCGGTCGGGCACGTGAGGAAAGGTTAGAGGAGAGACGACTGACGATTGACCGGCCCCCTCCGCTTCTCCCCGCAGAGGGAGTACGGCGAAGCCGGGAGGGGGGAGTGTCCCTGAGGTGGTTGCGGCGCGCGATTTCCCCCTCCGGCCTGCCTGCTCTTACAACGCGGCTCCGACTCCGAGCAGGAGTCCCACTACGAAGTGCAGCCTGGCTGTCATGCGGAGTGCGGCGATCAGCTCTGGGCCGGACACTTTGGTTCCCACTGCCCGGATCGGAGCGATCGCCAGGGGTACCGCCGCCAGGCCGATCAGCGTCGGGCGGGGGGTGAGTGCGGCGATGGCGAACCCGGCCACCAAAGCGAACGCGCCCCACAGCAACCCGGCAAAGAAGACTCGGGTGCGGTCTCGCCCGAGCACCACCGCCAGCGTGCGCTTTCCCACCGTGCGATCGATCTCCATATCGCGCACGTTGTTGACCACCAGGATCGCGGTGGCCAGGAGTCCTACCGGTACCGCGAGTAGCCACGCGGCTCCGGTGGCGTGGGCATCGTGCACATACCGGCTCCCCACGACAGCGACAGGCCCGAAGAAGCCGAACACGAACACCTCACCGAGTCCTCGATAGCCGTAGGGCCACGGTCCGCCCGTGTAGGCGAGGAGGGCAACGATCGCCGCCACTCCGATAGCGATGATCGGCCAGCCTGAGATGGTTGCGAGGTAGGCACCACCAGCCCCGGCCACGACGACCACCGCGGCGGTGGCGGTCCATACCTGGCGGGCGGAAAGCAAACCGGCCGCGACCACCCGCACCGGGCCGACCCGATCCGGGCCATCGGCGCCGCGTCGGGCGTCAGAGGCGTCGTTCGCCAGGTTGACCGCCACGTTCAACAGGACCGCGGTGATCAGTGTGGCGGCGAACGCATCGAATCGAAACACCCGGTCGCCGGCGGCGAGTCCCGAGCCCACCAGCACCGGAGCCACTGAGGCGAGCAGGGTGGCGGGCCGCGCCGCCGCCAGCCACAGGTTCACGGCAGGCGGGGAAACTTGCCGAAGTCGGGGGACCGCTTCTCGTTGAACGCGTTACGCCCTTCTTGTGCCTCCTCCGACATGTAAAAGAGGAGGGTGGCGTCACCGGCAAACTGCTGCTGCCCGGAGAGGCCATCACCGGCGGCATTGATTGCCGCCTTCATCATCCGTATCGCCAGCGGAGACTTCTCCAGGATCTCGCGTGCCCAGCCAACGGTCTCGGTCTCCAGATCGGCGAGGGCAACCACTTTGTTGACCATGCCCATCGCGTAGGCCTCCGCGGCCGTGTACTGCCGGCACAGGTACCAGATCTCCCGCGCCCGCTTGTCACCCACCATCCGCGCCAGGAGTCCGGCGCCGTAGCCGCCATCGAATGAACCCACTTTGGGGCCGGTCTGGCCGAATACCGCGTTGTCGGCGGCGATGGTGAGATCGCACACCAGGTGAAGGATGTGCCCTCCCCCGATTGCGTACCCGGCCACCATGGCGATGATCGGCTTGGGCAGGCGCCGCATCTGCACCTGCAGGTCCAGGACATTCAGCCGTGGCGTCCCCTGGGGGTCGAGGTAGCCGGCGTCGCCGCGGATCTTCTGGTCGCCGCCCGAACAGAACGCCTCGGTGCCCTCGCCGGTGAGGATGATCACCCCGACATCGGGGTCATTGCGGGCGACCTCGAAGGCAGCGCTCAGCTCGAACAGGGTGGTGGGTCGGAAAGCGTTGCGCACCTCGGGCCGGGCGATCGTGATTTTGGCGATCCCGGCAACCGTCTCGTAACGGATGTCGGTGTAGGAGCCGGCGGCAGTCCAGGACAGGGGCATTGGCGGGGAAAGGCTACCCGCTTCCCGGTTCCCGCCTCCCGCCCCGGGAAGCCGTTGGCTGGCGGCGGTCAGCCCGAGCGGCCCCAACCCGAATGGCCGAGGCGCCGCCGGACCTTTTTCTTAAATCTCCCTCCGGGATGCCGATACCTCCACCTTGCCCCCCACTCAGGTCCTTCCAGTCCGCTCGGCGAGCCCGGTGTGGCGGGCGGCGGCGTTGCTCACCCTGGCCGGCGCAGTCGCGCTGGGGGCGGCGGCGATGGTGCACCAGCGAGCATCGAGCCGGCCGATCGGCGAGGGGGCGCTGTTCCAGCTCGAGGCCGCGGCCGCGCAGGCCGAGTTCGCAACGACTGGCGATCCCGCATCGGCGGTGCGGCGAATCCGCAACCACCTTGACATCGAAGCGGTCGGTCTGGTCGCGCCCAACGGAACCTATCTGGCCGCCACCAGCGACTCGCTGGTCGGAGGCCTGGAGACGGATCCCTTTCTGGTCGGGCTGATCTCGTCGGGCTCGTTTGGCGCCATCGCTGGCCCGGCTCCGGTACCGATTGCCATCGACAGTGTCGAAGAGTGGCCTCAGGGAGCGATCCTGTATCGGGTACTGCAACCGCTCGCCGACGGGAACGCGCTCGTACTCCACTACGACATCTCCCAGCTGCTGGCCCGGCGAGCCGGCAGCACTGGCGTGCAGCCGTTCACCCTGCAGGCTGGAGCCGGTGCTGCGCTGCTCGTACTGCTCACGGTGATCCTGTGGTCGGCCCGCCGCGCCGCCAACCGCCGCATCCACCAGCACCAGGCCAAAGCGCTGCGCCTGGCGGAACGGGCGGTCGAGTTGGAGCGCCTCAACGTGCAACTCGATCAGGCACGCGCCGACGCCGAGCGTGCCCTGGCTCTGGCCGAGGAGACCAACCGGATCCGAAGCGACTTCGTGATGATGATCAACCACGAACTCCGGACGCCGCTCACCAGCCTCATCACGGGCACGGACCTGCTGCGTCAGGAGTCGGTGGACCAGGGGGACCGGGATCGCTTGCTGGCGGACATGTCCCGCGACGGGCGGCGCCTGCTGGGCCTGATCGCCAACATCCTCGCCGTGGCTCGGATCGAGAACCGCGGTCTCGACTATCGGCTCCGGCCCACCACCGTGGAGAGCGTGCTCGCCGCAGTATCGGCGACGTCTTCGGTACCGGCAGTGGTCGAGGACACTCCGGCGGCAGCGGTACTGACCGATCCCGATGGACTGGTGCATCTGCTGGTCTCGCTGGCGGAGAACGCTCGTACCCACGGCGCAGCCAATGTCGCCATTCGGATTGGGGAGACTCCACCCCATCCGGTGGTTCACGTCGTGGGTCGGCCGCCGGCGTCGGCCGTGTACTTCTGCGTCGAGGACGACGGCCCCGGTATCGATCCAGCCTTCCTGCCCCGAGCCTTCGAGAAGTTCGAGAAATCGTCCTTCTCCGCCGGTACCGGTCTGGGTCTCTATGTCGCCCGGCTCATGGTGGAGGCGATCGAAGGGGCGATCCTGGTGAGCACCGGGCCACAGGGCACGGTCATGGCGGTAGCGGTGCCTCGCACCAGCGTCGCCCAGGTGGCGGCATGAAGCGCACGTGCGTCGCTCTGGTGCTTCTCCTCGGCTCGTGCGGTCAGGAGGGCCCCGCGGTCTCGGCGACTGCGGTGGCGCTCACCGAGGGCTCGATCACGGTCGCATCGCCGCGCCTGATCGTGGGCGAGGTGGCCCTACAGATCGCCAATGTCGGCGAGTTCTCCCACACTCTGGTGGTCACCGACGACGCCGGGGTGGTGGTAGCTGCCTCGGGGCTGATCGCGCCCGGTGTCACCAGCACCATGGATGTGCTGCTGCTCCCGGGCGGCTACCAGTTTTCATGCCGCATCGTCTCCTCCGGCCCCGACGGCGCGGTGTTCGACCACTATCAGTTGGGAATGCGAGCGCACGTCGCCGCCGAGGAAGGCTGACGTTCTGCGGCGGTTAGCGTGCGGTCGTGGATTGGTTGCGCACTGCCGCCGCGTCCCGCCCCGAGGCGCCTGCAGTCATCACTCCGGAACACTCATACACGTACGCCGACCTCGACCGCGCCGCGGATTCCGTTGCGGACATCGTCGCCCATAGCAACCTCGGCGATGCCGCCGTGGCGTTTTGGGGGGAGCGTGACCTTGCCACCGTCGCCGCGGTCTGGGGTATCCCCCGAGCCGGAGCCACCGCCGTGGCGATCGATCCCGCCTTGGCCCCAGCCGAATCGATGCGCCTCACCGGACTCGCCGGTGCGCGCGGGTTGTGGGCGATGCCACCCGATGGGATCGACGGGTTGTTGCGCCCCTCCTCGCCTCGAAGGGAGGGGGGCGGCGGCGGGTCGCACCCGGGAACGCCGGGAGAGAACCCGCATTACATCGTCTTCACCTCCGGTTCCGACGGGCCCCGCAAGGGGGTGATCCTCACAGCCGCCAACATCGCGGCCGCGGTCACGGCCTCGCAGGAGCGTCTGGGGAACGGTCCCGACGACTCGTGGCTGGCGGTGCTTCCGCTGTTCCATATCGGGGGGCTGTCGATCCTGTGGCGCCAGGCGGCCCAGGCAGCCCCGGTCGTGCTGGAAGCGGCGTTCGATCCCGTGCGGACGGCGTCCCTGTTGCCATCCGTGGCCTTTGTCTCCGTGGTCCCCACGATGCTACGCAGGGTGCTCGCCGTCGGAGCCCGCGGTGGTGGGGCGTTGCGCGGCGTACTGGTGGGCGGCGGTCCCGTCGACGCCGACCTGATGCGGGAAGCGATCACCGCCGGCATCCCGGCATTACAGACCTACGGGATGACCGAGACCTGTTCCCAGGTGGCGACTGTGGCTCCGGGAGATGCCACCCGCGATCTCGGCACCGCGGGACGACCGCTCCGGGGCGCCGAGGTGGCGATCCGAAGCGATGGTCGGATCCAGGTGCGGGGGGCGATGGTCTCTCCGGGATACCTGGGGGAGTCACCCCACGATGATGAGTGGTTCGTCACCGGAGATCGGGGGTCATGGGATGAGTCCGGACGGCTCATCGTGCACGGGCGCAGCGATGCCGTCATTGTGAGCGGCGGGGAGAACGTCACTCCGGCCATTGTGGAGCAAGAGTTACGAGCCATCCCCGGGGTCGTGGACACGCGGGTATTCGGCGAACCCGATCCGGAGTGGGGCCGGCGGGTAGTCGCCGAAGTCGTCTTGGCGGGGACCACGATCGAGGAGGTGGCGATGCTGGCCCGAGCCCGATTGGCCCCTGCGGAGGTGCCCCGGGAGTGGCGGGTGGTCGGTGCCGTCACCGCAAAGCTGGATTGACCCCAGACGCGACCGACCGCCCGGGCAGAAGCCACGGGCGGTCGGTCAGATGGTTGGGGGCTGGGACTACCGCTTTTCGCGGGGCCGAGCCTCGTTGACATTGAGCTTACGACCGGAGAAGTCGTAGCCATCGAGTGCCTCGATCGCCTTACGCCCATCGGCGTCCGGCATCTCGACGAACCCGAATCCACGGGGGCGTCCCGTCTCGCGGTCGGTGATAACCGAGGCCCGCTCGACGGTGCCGTACTTACCGAACAGCGCCTCCAGCTCGTCCCCGTTGGTGGAATAGGGCAGATTCCCTACATAGATATTCATCTGGGTCCCTTTCTCGAGATCCCACCCGTCCTCCGTGGACGGGCATTCGGCCTTGGGTTCCCGAGACAAAATCGCTCACAGACCACTCAGCCATCGCACACATTAGCGAAGGCGGGGCGTGGTGCGAGTCCAAGGTCTACCGTTTCGGCTCCATTCACCTTCGAAGGGCCGCAAACATGTGCTTTTCCGCCGACTCCACCCCGCCGGTGCCGCCGGTATCGGGAGCCGCGATCGACTCCCGACTGATCACCCTCACCGCCGCCGACGGCAATCGACTTGCCGCCCACGAGGCGCGCGGCGACGGGTCGGGCGGTGCCGCGGTCCTGGTGCTCCCGGATGTCCGCGGACTGTTCGGGTTCTACCGGGACCTGGCGGATCGTTTCGCCGAGCATGGCTACGACGCCGTAGCGATCGACTACTTCGGGCGCACCGCCGGCATCGCGGTGCGCGACGCCGCCTTCGACTACATGCCCCACGTCCGGCTGAC
This sequence comes from Acidimicrobiia bacterium, assembly GCA_046714175.1. GTDB lineage: Bacteria > Actinomycetota > Acidimicrobiia > Spongiisociales > UBA11373 > UBA11373. The sequence continues at coordinate 26,248 of JBKKBI010000073.1, forward strand.
GACATTCAATGGGGTCAGCGCCGATGCCGCCGCGGCCGTGGCACACCTGCGGTCCTTGTCCGATGTGCCGGTGTTCGCTCTTGGGTTCTGCTTCGGGGGGAGCAACGCCTGGCATCAGGCCGCCAACCACCTCGGCCTGGCGGGAGCGGTCGGGTTCTATGGGGACCCGGACCGGGAGTTTCCCCCGGGGGCTACCCCTCTGGTGCAACGGGTCGGGGACATGGACTGTCCGATCCTCGGTCTGATGGGCGGGGCCGACCAGGGCATCCCGCTGGAGCTGGTGGACCGGTTCCGCACCGCGCTCACCGGCGCCGGGGTGGAGCATGAGATAGTCGTGTACGACGGGGCCCCGCACTCGTTCTTCGACCGCAAGTACGAGGAGTTTGCCGCCGAGTCGGCCGACGCCTGGGAGCGGGTGCTGCGCTTCTTCGCCGACCACCGCTGAGCGGGTCTTCTGCCAAGCCCCGGCCGCGTCGGCGGCTGCGGCTTCAGCTCACAACGTCGGAATGGTTACCGGGGTCATCTCCGCGTCGGCATCGATGGTGGTGGACACCGTCGCCAGGTCGCTTCCGACCATGGCCAGGTAGCGGAGTTCAGCGAGGACACCATTCACGATGGAAATGGTGACAACGATGTTCTCGGCGCCGGCAAAGCCGAGTGTGTCGGGAGGATAGGTGGCGTCGATCGTCGCCGTCCCGGCTTCCTCCGAGACCAGGGTCACTGCGATGGGATGCCCCAGCGGTGTCAGCGGATCGACCACTTGCGCCGGTCCGGACAGCACCGTCCAAGGGCCATCTCCCTGGCGCGCCCATTGCCCGTCGGGGGAGATGACATACTCGATGACCGTGTCCCCGCTTGTCACCAGGTACCGGCCGATGCCGTCGTAGAGGTCACCTTCGACCCGATTCACAACCACGCCGTCGATATCGACGACTGCTGTGAAGCGGTATCTCCCGCCGACCGCGGCGATGGCCTCGGCGAGCACTGGATCGACCGGTGTGGAACTCGTGGTGGCGGCGACAGTGGTCGGAGTTCCCGGACCGGTAGTGGTCGTTGGTTCTCCGATCTCGGATGCATCCTCATCGCCGCACGCGGTCAGCATGAGCATGGACGCGACGATGGCGGCCCCCACCAGGGGGGACCGCCACCATCTGCCGATTGCCGGACGGGTCACTTAGGCCTCGGAGTCTTCGTCTTCGTCGGAGTCCTCGTCGAGGTCGCTGTCCTCGTCGAGGTCGCTGTCCTCGTCTTCGTCGGAGTCATCGTCGAGGTCGCTGTCCTCGTCTTCGTGGCCCTCTTCGTGGCCCTCGTCATCATCGCCATCCTCGAACTCGATCGTGATGGTGACCGACTGGCCGTCGACGGTGTAGAGGAACGAGATTTCGTCGTCGTCCTGCTCGAAGTCGACGATCTGGCCGTCCACGGTGACCGAGGCCACCGCGCCCTCGGCGTCGGTGAGGATCTCGATGGTGAGGTTGGATCCCAGCAGCGGCAGCACCGTGGTGATGAGCTCGGGGTCAGTGGGGGTGTCGTGGGCTTGAGCGGTGGCCGGGAGCCACATCATGGCCACCGTCACCAGAGCGGTGCGTAGGCGCATCAAGGGCCGAGCCGTTTTCAGGTGTCGCATGTTGTCCCTTTCGTGTGTGGTCTATGTGACTCTGCATGGGTAACCGCCGCCCCTGCCCGCAGGGGTACGGGCTAGTCCCCGGGTTCCTCGGAATCTCCATCTGACCCGCCACTCGAGTCGCCGGAGTCGCCGGAGTCGCCGGAGTCGTCCGCCGCGGCAGTCTCGTCGCCAACGTCGGGATCGTCGCTGGAGGGTTCATCGGCATTCGACCCCTCAGAACCAAGGTCGTCAGAGCCGTCGTCGTCTCCGCTCGAGCAATCCCGGCGCTCGTCCTGGTCGACGTGGTTGCCATCCCCATCGACCACGGCATCGATACGAATTCGAATCCCGTCGCTGAATCGGACCTCGATGCGGTCGGCGGCGACGTCCACCTGCTCGGGCGCCCCGGTGATCTGCCCGAGGCTGAGGCTGCCGTCGAAGGACACGGTGTAATCGACCGCAATCGGACTACCGATGCACGAGGTCGACGCCCAGGTGTAGGTGCCGGCTACCAAGGCCCAGGAGCTCTCGGTGGCGGCCGTAGTGGTTGTGGTAGATGGCAGATTCGGCGCCGCGGTCGTGGTGGGGGCGTGGTCGGGGTGGGGAATCTCGATCCCGAGCAATGCCGCTCCATCGGAAAACACCGCCTGCACCGGATCGGGGAGGATCCCCGCTGTGGCCGCGCCGCCGGTGACTGCCAGAGCGGCGGTGGCGCCCAGCAGGATCTTGACGGTGAGGCCGGAGAGGGCGCCACGGAGCAACCTCCGGCGTCGCCGCGGGGCTGCGGCCGGATGCAGTCGATCTGTGGGCGGTGTCGCGGCAACCGCCAAAGCGGCCGCAGCAATATGGCGGGCGGAAATCGCGTCCGGAATCGTTTCGAGGAGGTCGATCGAGCGGAGCAGCGACCCGAGCGCGTTCAGGGAGGGATCGGCGGGAGTGCCGTCGCCCAAGAGCGCCTCGATATCGTGTTCGCTGATCCGGCTGGGCACGTGGTTCCCTTCGTTCCCCTCGTCGTGTTCGTAACCGCCGCGGCCGCTCACAGGGGTACGCCTTCCCGGTCGATCAGGGTGCGGAGGGCCTCCAGGCCCCGGCGCTGCAGGGCCTTTACCGCACCTTCGTTCTTTCCGGTGGCGGCGGCGATTTCGGGCACCGTCATACCGCCCAGGATCCTCAACAGCAACACTTCCTGCTGCGCCGGAGCGAGGCGTTCGATCAGGGCTCGGGCACTCTGGGTCCCGACCGCTGCCAGGGCGGCATCGGCGGTGGTGTCGTCAGAGCCGGAGGCGGAGTCCTCGAACTCGGCCACTGGCTCCGCTGGCCGCCGGCGGGCGGTCCTCCGCTCGTCCAGAAGACGATGGTGGGCAACGGTGAACACCCACGACCGAAAGTTCTCTTCGGTCCCGCGGAACCCGCCCATGTTGCGCGCCAGCTGCAGGAACACTTCCCCGAGGAGATTTTCCGGATCGGCCGCGCCGCGGGACCGCAGGTAGCCAAGAACCCGGCCGGCATGAGCGTGGTAGAGCCGCGCCCAGGCCCAGTCGGCCCCGGCCTGCGCGGCGGCAAGCACGGAGGAGAACTCGGATTCCTGCATCGGATCACCTCGGCACGCTGCTGGCTGAACTTGAAACGCCCGCAGCCCCACTGCCCGGGGCTTGCCCGCACCTTAGGGCGCGGGCCATTAGGTTCGCCGCTGCAATCCAGCGAGCTGGGGGCGCTCGCTCCAGCCGGTCCGTCGAGTTGGCAGACCGGCCGACTTCACCCCAGGGCGGGTTGTGCCAGCATGGCGAATCGTGGAGGGTCCTATGAGCGAACCGATCACCATGGTGGTCGAGATCCCCCGGGGGAGCCGGAACAAGTACGAGGCCGATCGCGTCACTGGCGAGATCTTCCTCGACAGGATGCTCTTCACGTCCACCCACTACCCGGCCGACTATGGGTTCATTCCCAACACCCTGGCCGAGGACGGCGACCCGCTCGACATCATGGTGCTGGTCACCGAGCCGACCTTTCCCGGGTGTCGGGTTCGGGTGCGTCCCATCGGAATCTTCCTCATGGAGGATCAGGGCCACGCCGACCACAAGGTGATCTCGGTGCCGGCAGGTGATTCCCGCTGGGACGAAGTGCGCGACATCGACGACCTTCCCGAGCACCAAAAGCTGGAGATGGAGCACTTCTTCACGGTCTACAAGCAATTGGAAAAGAAGAAGACCGCGGTGCTGGGGTGGCGGCCCCTCGCCGATGTCGAGTCCGTGATCGCCGCCGCGCTGGCCCGGTACCCGAAGTGATCCCGCGGGCACGGCCTTCGCCGGCGTCATCGAGGTGTTCCTGGACTGGATTGCGGTAAGCGAGGTGATCAACCTCGCGCCGCTCCATGAGGGATTCGTTGAGTTCGCCCTGGTGGCCCGGAAACCGGGAGCGAGATGACTCTCCACGAGTTCACCCTCCAGGCCGAGATCACCTGACCCGAGAGCGCAGGCGCCCTAGGAGGGCTTTACCACCGGGGCGTTGAGGTGCTGCTGGCATCGCGGGGGACGGGTCTGCGGAAGCGCCTGCTGCAGGCACTTGCGATCCCGTTCCAGGTAGCTGCAGATGGCGGGCACGGCGCACTCGGGCATCGCGTGACGGTATCACGGAGCTCCGCTACGGGCGGACCAGGGCGTTCAACCTGTCGGCCCGGCCCGATCGTCACCTCGCTCGGCAGGTTCCGCCTCGTTTACCCCTTCTTCGCCACGATCTCCTTGAGGTACGCCGCGATCCCGATCAATAGCGCGGTGCCCATGATCGGGGTGAAGATCCGCTTGGGAAGTTGTTCCACCATGATCAGGCCGGTCGCGAAGCCGGGTACGCCCACGGTGATCCCCCACGCGATGATCTTGTCGGCCAGGGACATGGTCTTGCCGTGCATGGTGGCGGCCAAGGTGCCGAACAAGGCCATGGTCATCACGCCGAGGAACATGACGTGGTCGAAGGCGATGAGGAGCGCCTCGTCCTCGGCCGTCATGGCATCGGGGTCGATGGCGCCGCTGACGAACTTGGACACGATCACGGTGAGCAGGACCATGTATCCGATCAGGAACACCAGGCTCATGCGGGGGAACACCCCGGTGCCGGCGCCCCTCCACGCCGACGGGGCCAGATCTCGACGGCGGCGCCACAGGGCCATCGTCACGGCCACGATCATCAGGCCGTTGGCCGGGCCGGCCAGCTCCTCCTCGCGACCGGAGAGGAAGGCGACGATGAGCAGCAAACCGGCGACGAACAGCAACCACATCTGAATGACCCCGCTGCGGTTGCCGGTGGTGGGACGGTCTCCGAGCAGCCACTCGATGATCGCCATGGCGGCGAGCAGCAGGAACCCCACCACCATCGCCGGGGGATGCGCCTCGGCGATGGTGTCGGTGAGATCCTCGGAGAGGCCGGGAATCTTTCGCCCGGCGATGACCAGGCCGAGCACGATCCCGAAGACGGCGCCGATCACCACGGCGACGCTGGCGAGCCGCAGCCCGAGGCGGGCCACGGTGCGGGGGACCTCGCGCTGCGCCCGGAACAACCAGCGAGAGAACCAGATCAGCACGACGAGCAGCAGGGTGCCGGCGATGGGCCGCTGGATGCGGTCGGGGAGGGCGTCGCCGATGAAGAACGCCGTCACATAGAGGGTGACGGCGATGGTGACCCACCGGGCCATGGTGCGGGCCCGTTTCAGGTCGGCGTCGCTCAGGGTGCGCTCGCCGAGGAAGACGAGGAAGGCGGTGCCGGCAAAGGCCTGAGTTATCCAGCCCAGAGTCCCGGCGTGGACGTGTCCGATCAGGGTGTCATGGTCCGGGGTGTAGACATCGATCCCATTGAGGATTCCGATCACGATGGTGACCACGAACAGGATCAGGGCCCCGGTGAAGGGGACACGGGCTACCGACCAGGCTTGGCGATTCACAGTCTTCCCTCCCGTGATGTGCGCAACGTGGCGAATGTACTAGCCGACCCTGCGCCGCGTCGGAACGGTGGCTCCGAGGGATTCGCGCTCGGCAGGGTGGGGACTTCCTAACATTCCGTCCCTTGTGCCCCGCTCGCTGCTGACTGCGTCCCTCCTGGTGGCGGTGCTCGCCGTCTCGTGCGGGAGCGCCGCCGCCCCGGAGCCGCTGCGCCAGGGTCGCGAGGTCTACGGCAACAAGTGTGCGGCGTGCCACGGGGCCGCTGGTCAGGGAGGAGTCGGTCCGACCCTGGCCGGGGTGACCGCGACCTGGCCGTCTTGCACCGATCAGATCCGCTGGATCACCCTGGGCTCGGAGGGATGGAGGGAGCAGGAGGGCGACAGCTACGGCGCCACCGCCAAGCCGGTGCTGGGGGGGATGCCCGGGCACGGGGAGACGCTGGGCGCCGCCGAAATCGCAGCAGTGGCTGCCTTCGAGCGGGTCACCTATGGCGGCGCCGAAGAGGCGGCGACGCTGGCTGCCTGTGGCGTAGGTGGCTAGCCGGTCGCCCGATCGAACAGCCAAAGGGCGAACCACACCCCGGCGATGGCAGTGAGGGCCTGGAGGGCGATCCACGTGAGTCGGTCCTTGGTCATGCCAGCAACCTCCGCTTCGCCTTCTCGTACTCGCTGTCGCTGAGCGCACCGGACCGGTGCAGCTGGTCGAGCCGTTCCAGCTCGGCGACTAGGTTGGGCTGGGTGGTATCACCGGACGTCATCACTGCGGCGCGGCGGTTCTCCACCGCGGCGCGGATTGCATCAGCGACGGCCTTGCCGCCGGGGGGAGCGAGGATGCTGCGCACCCGGGAGGTGGCTTGCGCCTTGAACCCGGCGTACCGCAACCACAGGTAGAGCGGGATCACCCCCATCAGCTCGAACACAATTCCGGGGACCAGCCATCCATAGACCGGACCTTCGCCGAATGGCGGATCGAACGCGTACTGCAAGAAGTTCCAGCCAAGAGACATGAACAGGGCCGGCCAGAACAGGCCGACGAACGAGGGGATCCCGGTGCCGATGGTTGCCCCGCCATAGGCGAACGCGGCCAGCATGCCCACCCAGATCCCGCCGATCATCAGCGCCGGGACTCCTTCCGGGCAGGGGCGCACCGGAACGAACGGGCCCCCGGATGCGCAGGCGCCCCCGATGTCCATCACCGATCGCATCCCCAGAAAGAGCAGGGTGAGCCCGGCAGATACCAGGAAGAGCGCTCCGAGGATCCACAGGGCTCGCTTCGGTGAGACGAGATCGGATGCAGACATGGCGGGGAGCGTAGAGCCTCCACCGCGGGCCTCTTGCTCCAGCTTGCGGTCTCCCGCCTGGGTTATCCCGTCACCGTGATCGTCGCCCTCATGCCCGCCTCGTAGTGGCCCGGCTGATGACAGCCGATCTGGACCTCGCCGGCGACGGTGAAGGTCCAGGTGATCTCCTTGGTCTCACCGGCCGGGATCAGGATCGAATTGGGCTCATCGGCCATGTGGGCCGCGTCGGCGCCGAGCGTCGCCATCATCACGGCGTGCTCCCGCTGGGCGGCCTCGTCACCGAGGGTGAAATCGTGAACAGCAAAACCGTCGTTGGTCACTCGGAAGGTGATGGTCTCGCCTCGAGCGATGGTGAGGTCGTCAGGTTCGAAGCGCAGAGTGTCGGTGGTGACCACCGCGATCACCCGGCCGGCGGCCGCAGGATCCCCCGGCTCGCCGTAGGTGAATTCGGTCCCGTGGTGTTGGGCGTCGGAGTGTGTGCTGGTGGTGGTGTTCGCGGCGTCCCCGCCGCAGGCGGCAAGGAGCACGACCGAGACACAGATGCTGCGGGTCTTCACGGGGGACATGGTACGGGCGGCCGGGGCGGGGATGGCAGGGCCGAATGGCCTCTGCGGATCCAGCGGTTCCGTATCAGCCGATTCGTAGCACGATCAGACTGGCTGCCAGGGCAGCCATCGACCAGGAGAGTGCCCGCAGGGCGCGCTCCAGGGGAGCGCGCAGCACCGCCGAGTCGAGCGCGATGACCGAGCCATCGTCGAGGGTTACCGCCCCGGTCACCGCGCGGGTCCTGCGACGCAGGGTGCGGGCGGGGGTGCTCAGAGTGCGCTGTGCGTACGACACACCAAACGCGGCGACCGCGCCGAGTACGGCGGGGGCGCCGATCGCCTCGGCCTGGGCGAAGTAACCGGTGAGCACCGGGAACGCGCCCCAGGAGACGGCAAAGCCGATATCGGTGTGGAGGCGCCCGCCGAACAGTTCGGCGTTGTATCCGACCACCAACAGTGGTCCGATCACCAGGAAAGGGATGAGGCCGAGCCCGATTTCGTCGAGTCCGTATACCCCGATCCCGACCGCGGCGACGACGCCGGTTGCAGTGAGGATCCGGAGAGTGCGGTCGGACAGGTGGGTGGCGAGCGGATGCCCGTGCAGTTCGTCCAGGGCGTGGGCGCCGATGCCGACGGCGAAGAAGAACGCGAGCGCGGTGCCGCCGAGACGGCGAGCGGTCACCACCGGTGCCAGACAGGCGCCGATGGCGACATAGGAGAGATGCCACACGGTGTAGGGGAAGTGGAGGATGGTCCACCAGTCGCGCCAGCCCCCGGGCCGGGCGGCGTAGAACGCGGGACGCTCGCGGTCAGCCATGGGCGCGCGTCCCCCAGATCACCACACCGCCACCGAGGCTCATCACCCGGGTTCCGACGTCGACGAACCCGGCCCGGTGCCACGCCTCCACGGTCCACTCCAGGGGGTAGCGGTGGTAGTGGTCGGAGATGCTGGGTCCGAGAAACCGACCCACCCGAAACCAGTGTGGCCCGCCGGTCAGCAACCCGGCCATGGGAAGGACGGCGCGGGTGTACAACCACCACAGGCCATGCCACAGACGCGCCGGGGGCACGGAGAACTCGAGACTGGCGACGGGGCTTCCGGGAGCCATCACTCGGGCGAGCTCGCGCAGCGTCGCCTCTGGGTCGGCGACGTAGCGGAGGAGATAACTGAAGGTGGCGGCATCAAACGTCTTGTCGGCAAAGGGAAGCTGTTCGGCGCGCCCGTTCACCAAGCGGATTCGGTGCTCCTGACCGGCGCGGGCGAGGTGGGCAACACCCTGGCGAAGCATCTCCTCGGATAGGTCCACCCCGACGACAGCGGCGTCGCTGTCGGCAGCTAGGAGGCGGGCGATGCGGGTGGTTCCGGTGGCGACATCGAGGACCCGGGTAGGCCGCGACGGAGTGATGTGTCCTACCGCTGCCCGCTGCCAGCGACCGTTCTGGGCGAAGGAAAGCACCTCGGCCAGCAACTCGTACCGCCGGGGAAGACCGGCAAACAGGGAACGAGCCGAGGCGTTGGGATCGCGCGGGGTCATTGCCTCCGACCCTAGACCGGAGAGCGGAGGCCGGAGACCGGAGGCCGGGGTTCGGAGCCCTTGCTCGTAACGATCCCGTCACGAGTCTGGGGTATTCCTGTTGCGTCAGTTGAGGAGAAGCGCATGGTGCAGGTGACACTCGATCGTTCCAATCGGGTGAAGGTCGTGCCGATCCTGGCGGCGGGAATCGGGGTGGGGATGGCGTGGGGGATCGCGATCCGGGCTTGGATGCGGTTGATCTCGGAGAGTCCCGAGTTCACCTGGTCGGGGACGATCTTCATCGTCACGGCGGGAGCGCTAGCCGGAATGGGCTCGGCGCTTGGCCTGGTGGCGCGGCGCAACCGGTGGCGGTTCGGCAAGATGGCAGCCGTGGTCGGAGGAGTCCTATTCGTCCCTCTCGGCGCGGGAGCGGGAAGCATCCTGCTGGCTACGGTGGTTTTAGCGGCGGTGGCGATAGGTCGGCCACGAATCCGCCTGCCACTCCGCCTCGTGGTCGCGGCGTCGGTGGGGCTCGTCTCCTTCGTGATGGTCGCGCTGGCGGTTCCCGTGGCTGTGGCGGTGACAGCAATCGTCGCGGTCCCGTTGGTGATGGGATACCGCACCCGGCTGCTTCTCGGGCTACTGGCGCTGCTTCCTATGGGGTTTGTGGTGGTCGGCGTACTCACTTCGGATCTGCCGTTGTGGCAGCGTCTCGCCGGCGCCGCGCTCTACCCAATGCTGGTGACGCCGGTGCTGTTGTGGTTCTCCCGGACCATCACTCCGATCCCGGTGCCGCGATGATCCTCGTCGTTGCGGCCGTGCTGGAGGCGGCGGGTTTCGCCGCCCTGGCCCGGCTGCGCCGGAGGGTGACAGGTGAGGGCTTGCCGGCCCGGCTGGTCGGGGTGAGCATCGCCGCCGTGGCGGCCCTCATCGTGGGAACGGTGGTCGACGTATCCGGGGTGGCCTTAGGGGTGCCAGTGGTGGCGGGAATGGCGTTCGTCATCTGGCGCAGCCCATGGCGGAGCGGAGATGTGGCGCTGTTCGCGCTGGTGGCCGCAGCCGGCACCGCCATCGGCTATTTCGCGGCGGCGGCACTCGATCCCGACACCGGCTCCTACGGCGATCAGGGGGCGTTGGCGTTGGCGCTGCTGGCGGTAGTGCTGGTCGCAGTGGCGCTGGTCGGGGCGAGCAGAAGACTCCGTCAGGTGCGGTAGCGCTGCGCCAGATTGCGGGCCAGGTCGAGGAGGAGAACGCGCTCCTTGGGTCCGAGTCGCGCCGCCAGGTCGTTGATCTCCCGGATGAACGCGGCGAACCCGGCGGTGTCGGTACGGAACGATGGGTCGTGTTCCATTCGCAGCGGCGCCGCCGCGGCAGGACTGGGGGCCGGAACCTGGTTGTCACCGGTGAGCCACCACGGGTCGGCGCCGGCGCGTTGCTGGCGGCGGCGACGGTGCTCGACCGACTCGAGGAGCTCGTGGCTGGCAATTCCGAGCGCCTCGGCGATGGCGGTGAGCACCTGGGGGGAGGGCTGCTTCTGGCCGGCCTCGATCGAGGCCAGGTGGGAGTACGAGATTCCGGCGCGGTCGGCGAGATCCTTGCGCTCGACACCACGGTCGGTGCGCAGCACCTTGATGGTGTGGCCGAGGGCGGCGGCGAAGTCGGTGGTTCCGTATCCAGTTTCGGTTTCTGCCATGAGGGCCAATCCTACCCTCCGGGGGTCGTAGTTGGCGTATTGTCACGGCTCCAGTTGACAGAAATACTCTGACAGAGTAATATTCACCCCGTCCGGGCACGGCGACAGCGGAATCTGTCATACCGGACCGGTATCAATCGGGTTGATCAAGGAGGATCGTCAGTGACCGCAGCCAAGCCAGCAGTCCACATTTCCGTTGTTCTCGACCGTTCCGGGTCGATGGCGTCGATTGCCGACGACATCGTCGGGGGCTGGAACGAGTACCTCTCCCGCCAGCAGCGGGAGCCGGGTGAGGCTCGGGTCACCCTGGCGCAATTCGACGGTCAGGATCCTTTTGAGATTCTGGTCGATGGCCTCGACATCCAGCGGGTAGGGCCTCTCTCCCGGGAGTCGTACCGGCCGCGGGGCAATACCCCGCTCTTCGATGCGGTGGGACGGATGATCGCCCGCATCGACACCGACGTGGCGCGGCGGCGCGCCGGCGCGCGCCCCGCCGAGGATCCGGTGGTGGTCGTAATCACCGACGGCCTGGAGAACGCCAGCCGCGAGCATGACAGGGCGTCGATCTTCTCGTTGGTGGAGCAGCGCCGCGGTGAGGGATGGGTGTTCGTATTCCTGGGCGCCGACCAGGACGCCTACGCCGAGGGCACCCGGATGGGTGTAGCCGGGACCAACGCCGCCGCCTGGGTGAAGTCGGCTCCCGGGGTGCAGAAGATGTATCGCGACCTGGACTACTCGACGGCCCAGCACCGCGAGAAGGCCGCGCTCCGTCGCAAGCTCGAGGCCGATCAATTCCACCAGGAGAAGAAGGACTAGGGGGTCCAGGTTCTCGCGGTCGGGGCTCTGGCCGACAGAACCTTCAAGGCCACCCGGCAACTCTCCGATGAGTTGGTCCGACTCGAGGAGGTGGGGGCTGAAGCGCTCCGAGCAGGGTTTCACGCTTATCGAGACCATGGTGGTGCTGGCGATTGTCGCGGTTCTCATGACCCTTGGGTTGGTGGCTTTCGCCCGTTACGCCCGACTGGCCGACGACGCGGCGATGCAGTTGGACCTGCTCACCGCGGTCAAAGTGCAGGCCCTTCACCACCTCCAGGCTGGTGAATTCACCACTGATAGCGCGGCGCTGCGGAGTCTGGAGCCGAACTTGCAGTACTCCGTCGATGGCGCCGGGGAGACGGTGGTGGTCACCATCGCGGCCGGCCGGGCGGAGGAAGCGGTTTGCGTGTTCGGCCACAGCGGCAGCGGGGACTGGTTCAGCATTCATCACTCTCTCGATACCGGGGACCGTCTCGGCCAATCCGCTCCCGCAGAGTGCACCGCCGCTGCCGTCGCCGACTGGGTGCCCGCCGACTGGTAGCTCGCGGCGTGGCATCATGCCGCTGATGCCAAAGGAGGGCCGATGAGCGGCGGAGTGGTGGAGTCGGGAGTTCGGTGGCTCGGAGCAGTGCTGTTCGTGGCGACTGGCTTCTTCTATCTCGCCGCCGGTCTATTGGCCCCGCTGTGGGCAGTGGCCGTCCTGTGGGTGGTCTGGATCGCACTGGGGATTCTGCTGGTGCGCCGCTGGCGGGGCAGCCTGCAGGGCATCATGTTGATCCCCGCGGCCGCCATCCTGTTCTGGCTCGCCGTCATGTGGCTCGGGGACAAGTTCCTCGACTGGACTGCCTGATCATCCGACGGTGGTGTTGAGCAGGTTCCCTAGCTCCGCCGGGGCCCGCAAATAGATGATCACGGCCGCGGTGACGAAGATCACCGCTGCCAGCCACCGGGTATAGATCCCTCGGGTTCGGGTCCACAACAGTGCCGCGAGTACAGCCATCGCCGCCGGGAACACCACCTTGACGTCACCCAGTGGGATGTCCTCGCCGCCGACGTAGGTGACACCGCTGCCGAAGAGCTGGCGCAGGTCGTAGTCGATGTCGAAGACCACGACCACGATCAGCGCCACCATGAGCACTGCCAGGGTCCACGACGCCCACCGCGTCGAAGCACCCTCGGTGCGATAGGCCTCGTAGGCCACGGTGGGCACCAGCAGCCCGATCGGCCACATGATCTCATCGGTGAGGAAACCGAGCAGGATCCCGACTCCGGCCAGCACCGTGAGGGCGAGGCAGATCGGCGTGGCGTAACGGGTCGGGCGGGCCAACGGGTTCCTCCCTGGGTGACCCGGTGGACTCTATCGGATCGACCCAGACGCGACGAGGCCGCCGGTGGTGCCGGCGGCCTCGTCTCCCATTACGGCTGGGCTAGGGATGAATCTCCTCGAGCTCGGTGATGTACAGCGATCCCGGCACGAGCAGACCGGACTCGTAGGTGCCGACCCAGATGTCGTAGACGCCATCCAGGGCAGGGACGAACTCGACCGCCGGATTGAACGTCTCGTACGAGTCGTCGGCACACCACCAATCCCCGGCGGGGTCGTTGATCACCATCACGGTGTCTGCGCCTTCCACGTCGGCAAGGAAGAAGAACCGCAGCAGGCCCCCGATGGAGCCGGAGTAGGTGACTTCGAGGTCAGGCTGGGCGGTCACGAAGCCGAAGCACTCGCTGCCCAAGTAGGCGGCGACATCGACGTCGCCACCGGCCTCCATCGCCATCGTCTGCGGGTCGGGTTCGAAGCCGGCAACCACGTCGGTAGCGCCGTAGTTGGAGGCGAGCTCGGTATCGAGCCCGCCTGCGATGGCGCCCTCTTCGTCACCCATGACGACGTAGTAGGTGTTGATGATGGTGTCGGCGGCCGTGATGTCCTCCTCGGTGACCATCGTGATCTCCACCACCACGGTGAACTCCTCACCGGGCGGGCGGGCGACGATCACGGCATATGCCGTACCGACCCCCCCGCAGTTGTCCCACCAGTCGATCTCGCCGACGTAGGCGCCGTCGTCGTACTCGTAGCGGGCGTCGTAGGTGCACTCATCGGCCAGATAGGAGTAGTAGTCCAACAGCTCGCTGGGGGTTCCGGTGAGCTGATCACTGGCACCGAAGAACAGGCCGGGGACGGTCCAGGTCTCGATCCAGCCGTCGAGGTCGGAGGAGGCACTGATCGCAAGGCCGATTCCTTCGGGGCCGCCCTCGATACCGAAGATGTTTTCGGTCCAGGCGCCGCCGAACGTGTCGGCCCATTCCACCGGCACGTCGACCGTCAGGATCTGGGTCTCGTCGTAGATCGTCTGATAGCCCGAGTACCCGGTCCCGGTGGGGGTTTCGGGCACCTCGGTCGGGGTTTCCCCGCCTTGGAACCCGCCGGCGAGGGCGAGGCCGTCGACCCGGCTGTCTTCGGGCTTGTCATCGGGGGCAAGCGTGGTGCCGGTCGTTGCGCCAGAAGTGGTTGTGGTAGCGACCACGGTGGTCGTGGTGGCGGAGGGCAGGGTGGTGGTGACTGCGGCGTCGCCTCCACAGGCGGCGAGCAGAACCAAGGTAAGCATCAGGGCGCGGCGGAATATCACGTGAAGTCCTCTCATGGCGTTTTTTGGGGCGCGAACGCGATCATGGCACTGGTCGTGTGGCTCGGCAAACCCTGGGGAACCGGCCCGAGCGCCCGATGCGTCACAACCGTGAAGGTGCAGCGAAAGAAGAAGGAATGACATGCGCAAGCTCTTGGTACTCGTGGCGCTCTCAGCCGTTGTGTTCGCCGCGTGCGGCGACGGTGAGGGGGGCGCGGTGAACGGTTTCGGGGCCGGCGAGGGCTCCACGACGAACGGGATCAATGTGACCGGACAAGGACGGGTGTACGGGACGCCCGACACTCTCACCTTGCACCTGGGGGTGTCGGTGCTGCGGGAGACGGTGAACGCCGCCACCACTGACGCCGCCGCCAAGGCGGCAGCGATCATCGCCGCCCTCGAGGCGGGTGGGGTCGCCACCAGCGATATCCAGACGGCCAACTACTCCATCTACCCGGAGTACGACTACAGCGGCCAGACCCAGCGTCTGGTGGGGTATCGGGTCAGCAACGACCTGACGGTGAAGATCCGCGATCTGGCCAAGGCCGGCGAGCTCATCGACGCCGCCACCGCCGCCGGGGGCAACGACACCGTGGTGCAGAACCTGGCGTTCAGCATCGAGGACAACACGGCTCTGTTGGAGATGGCCCGGACCGCGGCGTGGAATGACGCCGAGGCCAAGGCCGAGCAGTTGGCTCAGCTTGCCGGGGTCAACCTGCGCAATGCGGTGTCGATCACCGAGACCATCAACTACAGCACCCCGCCGATGTACTACGCGCGTGCTGAAGGACAGGATGCGGCAGCAACGCCGATCGAGGCCGGCCAGCAGGAAGTGACTGTGGTGGTGCAGGTGACGTTCGGCATCGGCTTCTAACGGACACCGGAAGCCGGAGGCCGGAAGCCGGAAAAGAGGAGGGGGTGCGGAGACCGCACCCCCTCCTCTTCTAGGCTTTCGCCTTCTTTTGCTTCTTGGCCGCTCGCTTCTCTTTGAGAGTGTGTGCCGCGGCTTTCTTGGTGGGCTTGGCGCCCTTGTCCTTGTTTGCCATAGGGGTTCCTTCCAACAGGCTGACCCAAACTCAAACTGTAGGGATGATTGGGATCTGAACGCGGTCGAGGACCACTTCACCCGTGATCCGGTTCGCGTTTTTTCCCTCCGCTGATGGACGGTAGAAGAGTCGCCGCGGTTCCACCGAAGTCATCGTGTCGTGAACCATGGGTTCTCCGGCCTCCGGCATCCGGCCTCCGGCCTCAGGCCCCGGGCCGGCCTCGCGCCTCGTGCCTCGGGCCTCGGGCTCTAGTCTCTGCCCCGATGTCCCGTGCCCTGCTCGCCGACCGGATCGCCCTGATCGGCACCGAGGAAGCCTTTGCCCTCGGCCCGTTGATCGCCGAAGTGGAGGCAGAGTCGGGCCGGGTGATTCGCTGCAACCTTGGCCAACCGGACTTCCCGCTGCCCCGCCATGTCGCCGACGCGGTGGTGGATGCGATTCGGGCGGGGCACACCACCTACTGCGACCCGCAGGGGATCGTCGAGGTGCGCCGCGCCATCGCGGCCAAGGTCGGGACAGATCGGAGTCTCGATGTCGATCCGGAACGCGTGGTGGTGTACGCCGGCGGGCGCCCCCCGATCGGGCTCACCCAGCACGCCTATGTGAACCCGGGGGACGAGGTCATCTACCCGTCACCGGGTTATCCGCTGTTCGAGTCCTTCATCCGCTACATCGGTGGCGTGCCGGTGCCGCTGCGGTTACGCGAGGCGACCGGATTCAACTTCACGGGCGACGACCTGGCGGCGCTGATCACCCCCCGGACCAAGATGATCTTTGTCAACTTTCCCTCGAACCCGACCGGGGGAGTCGCCACCAGGGAACAGCTCGCCGAGATCGCTGCGGTGATCCTGGAGCGAACCGGTCCGGAGGTTCGGGTGTACTCGGATGAGGCCTACGAGGCGATCGTCTTTGATGGAGCAGTGCACGCCTCCATCGCCTCGCTGCCGGGGATGGCGGAGCGGACGATCATCGCCTCCGGAGCCTCCAAGACCTACTCCTGGACCGGAGGACGAATCGGGTGGGGGATCTTCCCCACGGTCGAAGAGGCCAAGGTGCAACGCCGGCTCAACATCAACTACTTCGCTTCGATCCCTCCCTACAACCAACTCGGCGTCAAGGTGGCGTTGGAGTCGCCGGAGTCGCTTGGGGCGATCGCGGCGATGGTGGCGGCGTTCTCCCGCCGCCGCGATCTGGTGGTGGGGGCGCTGAACCGGACCGAAGGCATCACCTGTCAGAGTCCGCGCGGCGCGTTCTATGTGTTCCCCAACATCACCGGGGTGCTGCATCAAGTCGGCGGCTTCGCGGCCCACGCCGGCCTTGCCGAAGGGATCAAGGCTCATACCTCTCCGGCGACGTTGTTCCAGTTGTTCTTGTTGTATCGCTATCGCGTGGCGACGATGGATCGACGGTCATTCGGGGTTCTGGGCTCCGAAGGGGAGAACTATCTGCGGATATCGATCGCCACCGGCGACGAGGAATTGAGCGAAGCGATGGCCCGGATCGCCACCGCCGCCCACGATCGTGCCGGATTCGAGGCTTTTGTCACTTCCGGGCGGCGGCTCACCCTGTGATCGTGGAGCCATGACCAAGTCGTTCGGACCCCGCCGCGCCCTCTGGGAGCAGGTCACCGCCCCCGACCCCGGGCTCGATGCTTCCGTGGTCGCAATGGTGGAGCGGTACGACCTGATCTACCGCACCCTGGTGGCGATCATGTTCAACTTCACTCAATCGGGCCATCCCGGTGGGTCGGTGTCGTCGGGGCGGATCCTCTCCGCGTTGCTGCTCGAGACGATGGACTACGACATCGGCGACCCCAACCGCGACGACGCCGACATCATCTCCTTTGCCGCCGGTCACAAGGCGCTCGGGCTGTACGCCACCCTGGCTCTGCGGGATGAGATCGTGCGTCAAGGACGTCCCGACCTGCTGCCGGAAAATGTGGCCCATCGGCTGCGCCTCGAGGACACGCTCGGCTTCCGCCGCAACCCCACCCAGCCGACTCCGCTCTTTCGCCGCTTCGCCTCCAAGGCACTTGATGGTCATCCCACGCCGGCGACGCCGTTCGTAAAGCTCGCCACCGGGCCGTCGGGCATCGGGGTGGGCTCGTCGATGGGGCTGGCGGTGGCGGCCGCGGACTATTTCGGCGCCGATGCCCCCCACATCCATGTGATGGAAGGTGAGGGCGGACTCACTCCGGGACGGGTGATGGAGACCATCGCTTTCGCCGGCACTGCAGGTCTGAGCAACGTGATGGTCCACCTCGATTGGAACCAGGCGTCGATCGACTCCGATGCCGTCACCCGGGAAGGAGCGACCCCCGGCGACTACGTGCAGTGGGATCCGATGGAGTTGTTCTATCTCTACGACTGGAACGTCCTTGAGGTTGCCGACGGATTCGATGTCGGTCTGGTGCTGAGCGCCCAGCGCCGGGCGCTCGCCCTCGACAACGGCCAGCCGACCACCATCGTGTACCGCACCACCAAGGGGTGGCGTTACGGCATCGAAGGGCGCAAGTCACACGGCGGCGGACACAAGATCTGCTCCGACGCTTATTTCGAAGCAGTACGTCCGCTTTTTGGTGATGCCGTCGCCGACCTGCCCCGAACCGACGGCAATGATGCGGACGCCACCGAGGCTGCCTATTGGGACACGCTGCTGCGAATCCGGGAACTGCTGGCTGCAGACGCGGTGACCCCGGCCGCGGCCGCGGCTGTCGATCGGGCCAGGGTGCGGCTGGACAACAGGCAGCGCACTCCCCGTCCCGATGCCCCCGATGTGGAGCGGATCTACCTCGGACTCGATCCGACCACGGTCCCCGACGGTTTGGAGTTGGCGCCCGGTGCCACCACCGCGCTCCGCCAGCAGCTGGGCAAGGTGCTGGGGCATCTCAATCGGGTTTCGGGGGGCGGGGTGCTCATCGCCGCTGCCGACCTGCTCGGCTCGACGGCCATCGATATGGCCGCGGCAGATTTCCCCAAGGGCTTCTATCGGCGCGACGTCAACCCCGGATCGCGCACCATGCCTTTCGGAATCTGTGAGGACGGCCTGATGGCGGCGATGACCGGTGTTTCGGGGTTCTGCCATCACATCGGGGCGGGTGCTTCGTACGGAGCGTTCATTGCCCCGCTGGGTCACATCGCGGTGCGGGTGCACGCCATCAGCGATGAGATGCGCCAACACACCAACCCCGGGCCGCGCCACCCAGTGATCCTGGTGAGCGGCCACGCCGGGATGAAGACCGGTGAGGACGGTCCCACCCACGCCGATCCCCAGTCCCTGCAACTGATGCAGGAGAACTTCGTTCCCGGAGCCGCCGTCACCCTCACCCCGTGGGAGCCGGCCGAGATCTGGCCGATGATGGCAGCGGCACTGCAGGCCCGGCCATCTGTGATCGTCCCCTACGTGACCCGTCCCGGCGAGGTGGTTCCAGATCGGTCGGCGCACGGTTTGGCCCCGGCCGCAGACTCGGTCCGGGGGTTCTACAAGTTGCGCACGGCGACCGGCAAGCCTGATGCCACGATCGTGCTGCAGGGCTCCGAGGTCACCTTTGCCTTCGTGGAGGAGACCATGTCCCTCCTCGCCGCCGCCGGGATCGATCTCGATGTCTTCCTCGTCACCAGCATCGAACTTTTCGATCGGCTCGATGTCGCCGACCGCGAGCGCGTGTTCCCGGAGTCGGTGGCGCAACAAGCGATGGGAATCACCGGCTTCACCCTCCCCACGATCTACCGCTGGATTCGCAGCGACCGGGGCCGGGCGCACACCTTGCATCCGTTCCGCAAGGGGCACTACCTCGGCAGCGGCGCCGGGCACATGGTCGTCCGCGAGGCCGGTCTCGACGGCGCCGGGCAGTTGGCTGGGATCAAGGCGTTTCTCGCGTCTCGGGCCTAGGCGAGGCCGGATGCCGGATGCCGGTGCGTCATCACTCAAGGCTCACGACTTGCCAAAAATGAAACCGCCCCGGTCGAGACCGGGGCGGTCACGCGAAATCGCGCGCTCTCTACAGGTCCTTGAACAGGGTCGACAGGGTGAGAAGGATTCCCCCGGCGGCGAGCGTCATGAAAGAGACGTCGACATCGACGTCGATGACATCCGTGTAATAGCTGACGATTCCGAAGGCCATCAGGGCTACAGCCACTATGAATGTGACGACCCGTGGAGCGCTCAGGTTCATTGCGTGCTTCCTTGTTGGGTTACCGGGCTATTGGCAGCGAGTGGTTCGTGGCCACTCGCCGATTTGCTGTTGGCTTAGACCATACACGTCGGCACGGATCGCTGCCGGTCCAGAGTGCCCCTGTCGGGCCGTATCCGTCCGGTCGGCGAAGCAGGTAGCGTCGCACTCGGGAGGTGGCACCATTTACGAAATCCTGCACAAGTTCCTCAGGAACATGGGTGGCATCGGCCGGGTGCTGCTCTACATTTCGGCCGCCTGCCTGGTCGCCGTGTTTCTGGTCGGTGGGCAGGGGCGGATGGCCTTCGTCACCATCGGCCTGGCCACCGGAATCTCCGGTGTGGTGTTTTTCATGATCGGGCGCCAGACGGCGGGCCTCTCGGCGATGACCCAAAAAATGCGAGCGGTGGGCAAGCCCGGCACCGCCACCGTGGTCGGTATCGGCGACTCCCGGGTCACCGTGAACAACGATCCGGTGGTGGCGTTCACACTCGACGTCACCGTGGACGATGGCATCCCCTATCGCGTCGAGACCCGGCAACTGGTGTCGCGGGTCGCCGTGGGCTTTTTTCAACCCGGGGCCCGGGTGCCGGTGATCGTCGATCCAGACGATCCGCAGCAGGTGGTCATCGACTTCTCCGGGGACATGCCGGCGTCGTCGGCGATCGAGGCACCGGCTGGAATCAAGGGGGCCAAGGTGGGCAGTGCTTCCGAGCTGTTGGCGAGCGGCAAGCGAGGCACCGCAGTCATCACCGCCATGCAGGACATGGGTGACATTTCCGATCTCGGTCTGCAGGAGTCAGGAATCGCCGGCGACGACGATCGCGTCTTCATGATCCAGTTGGAGGTCAAGCTCCCCGGTCGCGACCCCTACACCGCCACCATCGGCCACCGGGTACCAGAGCATCTAGTGGGCAAGGTGGGACCCCGCACCACGGTGGTGGTGGCGGTGGGTCGTGGCGACGACCAGGAAGTGGCGATCGATTGGGAGACCCGACCGGATGGCGATGGGTAGATCGGCGTTGGCGTTACCAGTTGCCAGATAACTGCCGTCGGTTTCCTGATACCTTCCTCTCCTATGACCCGCGAAGACCTCCTGGACCGCTACCGCAGTGGATACTCCGCCGTTGCCGAGGCTGTGGCCGCGCTCGGTGATGACGATCTCGACCGCAACCCGGCCACCGGGGAATGGACCCCGCGAATGGTCCTGCATCACCTGGCCGACAGCGAGGCGACCGCCTACGTGAGGCTGCGCCGTCTCATCGCCGAGGACAATCCGCCCATCGTGGGTTACAACGAAGCCGAGTTTGCGCGCCGGTTGCACTACGACCGGCCCATCGACGCCGCGCTCGAGGTGTTGCACAGCGTTCGCCTCGCCAGCCTGGAACTACTGGAGACCCTCACCCCGGAGGAGTGGAATCGGGCGGGCACGCACTCCGAGTCGGGCCGATACTCCGTGGACGACTGGCTGCGCATCTATGCCGAACACCCCCACGAGCATGCCCAGCAGATGGGGTAGGTTCCGGCACTTGGCGTAGCTCGGCGCGCATCGCCAGTCGTCTACCCCGGTATCACACCAAGCTTGCCGGCGTGGAAGTCCTCGAAGGCCTGCACCAGTTCGGCGCGGGTGTTCATCACGAAGGGGCCGTACCAGGCGACGGGTTCGCCGATCGGCCGCCCGCCCAGGATCAGCACCTCCATGGCGGCGTGCCGCGACTCCTGCCCCGCGGCGGCGGCGAGGGTGACGGCACCGTTGCCGGTGAAGACTGCCAACTGGCCGTCGCCAACCGGCCGGTTCTCCGCTCCGGCGGTACCGGCGCCGCCCAGGACGTAGGCGAGGGCGTTGAAGTCGTGACGCCAGGGGAGGCGGACACGGGCGCCAGGGGCGAGGGTGGCGTGGATCATCACGATCGGTGTGTGGGTGTCGCCCGGTCCACGGTGGCCGTCCAACTCGCCGGCGATGAGGCGCAACAGCGCTCCGCCGTCGGAGGTGGTGAGCAAGGTCACGGCACCGCTCCGGATGTCCTGATAACGAGGGGGGAGAAACTTGTCGCGGGCTGGCAGATTGACCCACAGCTGAAATCCGTGGAACAGTCCTCCGGAGACCACGAGGTGCTCCGGGGGCCGCTCGATGTGCAGGATCCCGGCTCCGGCAGTCATCCATTGGGTGTCGCCGTTGCTGATCACCCCGCCGCCGCCTTGGGAGTCCTGGTGCTCCATGATCCCGTCGATCATGTAGGTGACGGTTTCGAAGCCGCGATGGGGATGCCACGGTGTTCCCTTGGGCTCACCGGGGGCGTATTCCACCTCACCCATCTGATCCAGGTGAACGAAAGGGTCGAGGAGGGACATGTCGACCCCGGCAAAAGCGCGGCGCACTGGGAACCCTTCGCCTTCGAAACCCCGGGGCGCGGTGGTCACGGCGGCGACGGCGCGATCGACCCCCGGAGCGGGTGCAGGCACCCTGGGGAGGGCGAGAGTGTCGGTGACAGTCACGGCGGGCATCGGTACTCCTGGGGCTTCACCACTCAACGCGGCCTCGTGCTGGGCCATTCCCGGAGCGAGCCTGGGGATAACTCAGGGCCGTCAACACCGCCAGTTGAGGGCTTTATCGCGTACAGTCGGGACGCCAGGGACCGAGGCGTACCCGGCAAGAACACCACCGACCACCAGAGGGAGACGGCATGGGGAAGCAACGGCGATGGAGACACACCGTGGGTTTGCTGCTGGCCACCGCATTGGTCGTCGCGGCATGCGGTGACGACGACGGCGGCGGCACTGCGGATGGTTTCAAGTTCGGAATGATTCTTGTGGGGCCGCAAAACGACCAAGGTTGGTCGCAGGCCCATTACGAAGCCGGTCTGTATGTGGTTGAGCAACTCGGGCTGCCCGCGGACGCGCTGATCGTGCTCGACAAGGTCAACACTGCGGATCGTCCCGAGACGTCGATCGAGTCCGTAGTGGATGACATGGTGGCGCAGGGGGCGCAGTTGATCTTTGCCACCTCAGACGACATGAAGGACGGGATCGAGGCGGCGGCTGCCAACCATCCCGAGGTCCCAATGATCTGGTCTTCGGGAGACAGTGCCTGGGCCGACGGCCTCGGCCATCGCCCGGATCTGACCAATCTCGGCAACATCATGGGCAAGATGGAGTACGGCAAGATGATCGCTGGCTGCGCAGCTGCGCTGACTACCGAGTCCGGCCAGATCGGATATCTCGGTCCATTGATCAACGACGAGACCCGGCGTCTGGTGAACTCGGCCTTCCTTGGGGCGCAATACTGCTGGGAGACGTATCGGAGCCAGGATCCCGCCAACCTCGGTTTCGAGGTGAAGTGGATCGGTTTCTGGTTCAACATCCCCGGCTTCACCCTCGACCCAACGCAGGTGACCAACGAGTTCCTGGCCGCAGGAGCCGACGTGATCATCTCGGGAATCGACACCACCGAGGTGATCGTGCGTGCTGGCCAGGCGGCCGCGGCAGGCGAGTCGGTGTTTGCGGTGCCGTACGACTTCGAGGGTGCGTGCGCCGCAGCCCCGGAGGCCTGCTTGGGCGTGCCCTACTTCAACTGGGGCCCGTCGTACCTGGACACGGCGCAGTCGGTGATCGATGACGAGTTCACCGCCGACTGGAAGTGGCTCGGACCCAACTGGGACGACATCAACGATCGTGACTCCAGCGCAGTGGGCTGGATCAACGGCGACGGCTTGTCGGCCGACGCGGCCGCCGACCTCGAGACCTTCATCGCCGGCCTGGGCGATGGAAGCATCGAACTCTATGCCGGCCCCTTGAACTGGCAGGACGGGAGCGAGTTCCTCGCCGATGGCGTGGTAGCGACCGACTTCCAGATCTGGTACGCCGAACAGCTGCTCGAAGGCATCGTCGGGGCCAGCGCCGCCGAGTAGGTGGTGCGGCGACGTGGCGCGGCCGGGGGAAGCGGGCCCCGCGGCCGCCCCCCCGC
>JBKKBI010000074.1:0-8684 GCA_046714175.1 Acidimicrobiia bacterium
CTCACACGTTGGTGAAGGTGATCTCCGCCGGAGCTGAACCGCTGCGAGCAATCGCTTGCCGGCGGCGCACCGTGGCCCCCACCACCATGCCCGCCGCGAGCAGCACCAGGTTCTTGATCACGAACTCGCCCTCGACGGTCAGAAGGAACGGATTGCCGTTCTGGAAGGCGACGTCGGGTTGCACGATCAGCACGAGAAAAGTGCCCATCATCTGCAGGGCGAAGAGGCCAAGGGTGACTCGCAGCGCGCGCCGTACCAGCAAGCTGACCCCGACAACCACCTCGAAGACTCCGAGCAGCGGTACGAACCAGTCGGGATCGACCCAATACACGGTGCCGGCGACGAGGTCGGCGACCGGGGTCACGTTGAAAACCTTGAGGGCCCCGAACCAGATGAAGACGACCGCTACCGAGATTCGCAGCACGGTGATGCTCCACTTCCCCAGGAAGCGGGTGATGGAGTCGTCTAGGTAAGAAAGCCGCCTCATCTGCATGCCCACACGGTATGTGCGCGTCCGAAGTACACCACATCCACCGCCGCAGACCTCACCCCGTGGAAGCCGGCTCCTGCGGACGGATGTTGCGGTTCACCCGGAAGAGATTCAACGGGTCGTATTTTGCTTTGATCGTCTCGAGACGCTCGAAGTTGCCCCGATACGACTCCGCCGTCCGCTCATCATCCTCGTCGTGGGTCTGGAAGTTCACGTAGTTGCCACCTGTTGAGTACGGCTTTACGGACTCCCAGGCACCTCGGACCCACGAGCGATAGCCGTCTCGAGCCGGATCGCCCTCCGACCATGTCGCCTGCATGACGCAAGCGTAAGCGGCCTCACGGTTACCCATCGCTCCATCATCCTCGGGGTGGTCGTTAATCGCACCGCCGAGATGGAACAGGACGATCTGATTGGCCGGGGAGGTGTTGTTCACAAACTGCGCCTGATAGGTGGCGATGAGCTCATCACTAAGACGGGGGAGAAACTCCGACTTCCAGTAGTAGTGCATCCCCTTGGGTTGGGTGGCATCCAACATGGATTGCTGGGCAACGTACTCCTTGACCTGGATCACGTCGGCGAGCGGCTCTCCGTGCGCCTTGATGGGTGCCAGATCCTTCTCCGCTTGCTCAAGGGTCCCGGAGTGACACACCACCATGACGATGACCGGTTTGCCGTGCGCGGCCGCCGGCACCCATGGAGCCGGCGGAGCATTGCGCCTCAGGAGGGCAAGTGTCAGCTCAGGCGGAGCAGACTCAGTGACCCTACGAAACAACTCCAGGACGCCGTCGGCTTGAGCAGCGGGCCACGCGATCAATCCCGCCGTCACCTCGGGTCCGATGGCATGGAGCCGGAATACGAAGTCGGTTACGACACCGAAGTTGCCGCCACCACCCCGCACCGCCCAAAACAGATCTTCATGTTCGGTGCGAGAGGCGCGGCGCTGCACCCCGTCAGCGGTGACTATCGCCACCTCCTCGAGGTCGTCGACGGTCCATCCGAATCTTCGGCTCAGATAGCCAAACCCACCGCCGAGAGTCAGTCCGGCTACGCCGGTGAGGGAGACGAAGCCAAGCGTGGTGGCAAGACCATGTTGCTGGGTTGCCCGATCCACATCGCCGAGATTACAGCCGGCACCCACGCGGACCAGCTGGGCGGCAGCGTCGACCACGACTGCATTCATCTTCGACATGTCGAGCGTGATGCCACCGTCCGACAGTGCCAGGCCAGCGATGTTGTGTCCGCCCCCCTTGATCGAGACCTCCAGCCCGTTGTCGCGAGCAAAACCGATGGTCCGCACCACATCATCGGTCGAAACGGCTTGGACGACTACCGCTGGCCGCTTCTTGATCATCCCGTTCCACAGGAGTGTCGCCGCGACAAATCGCTCGTCTTCCGGATAGAGAAGCTCCCCCCCGAGGCCGGCGGAAAGAGTGTCCAGCGTCTGCGCCGAAATCTTCTTGGTGCTGCCCTCAAGGGCGGTGATTTCTACTTCGATCATCTGACCCTCCCCTACCTAGGAACATCAACCGGTTCCGCGATGGCCCCAACCTGCCGCTCGGTAGTAACCGAGAAAAGCTGGCTGTTTCCGTGGTCCGCCGGCCGTCGCCCACCTCGAGAGGACATTGCGCCCCGAGTGCTCTGGGACCGTAGTCCAGTTCTCTGTCCAAGACGCTCTGGATGACGACATCGATCCCCGCACCGCGAAGAACCGCCAGCTCTCTATCGTCGCATCGATGGCACGGGGTGGTCGGGAGCCGAGCAACTCGCCCGCAGCCAACCCTGCGCCGCCTACTACCTACCCCACCCCCCACCACCCGGGGTGAGCACCCGAAGTCGCTCCCCCGCCGCCACGCCCAAGGTCACCTTTGCGGGCAATCGCTCCCGAGTACCGTCGCGATGGATCAACCAATCCTCACCGCAAGCACCGGGCGAACCTCCCGCCAGTCCCCACGGCTGGTGGCGTCGGCGCTCACCCATCAGCGACAACTCGCCCGGTTCGAGAAACTCGATCTCGCGCACGATCCCCTCACCGCCGGGATGCGCTCCGGCACCACCCGACCCGCGCCGCAGTCCGAAGGCGATGACGCGGAACGGATAGTGCGTCTCCAGTGACTCGATCGGGGTATTGCGAGTGTTGGTCATGCCGGTATGGATTCCCGACTGACCGGGGCGATGCGGACCGCCGCCCTCACCTCCGGCGATCGTCTCGTAGTAGACCGTGCCACCGGCGCCCACGAGCACGTTGTTCATGGTGCCCTGCGACGCGGCATGAACCCGATCAGGCGCGGCGGCGGCAAGGGCGCCGAGAACCGTGTCAGCGATGCGCTGGCTGGTCTCGACGTTCCCCGCCGCCACCGCCGCGGGGGGAAGCGCAGCGACTATCGAACCCTTCGGCACTCGCAAAGAGATCGGTCGGTAGCAGCCGCCATTGGCTGGGATCGTGGGATCTGAGGCGACCCGAACCGCGTAGTAGAGACAGGACCGGGTCACCGCCTCGACTGCATTGAAGTTGGCGGCGACCTGGGGCGCCGAGCCGGCAAAGTCTGCGACCAGTTGGTCGCCGACGACAGTGACCACGACCCGGATGAGGACATCACGGTCGCCCCACTCCATGCAGTCCTCGAATGCGTACTCGCCGTCTGGTAGGGCCCGCAGTGCGGCCCGCATCCGCTCCTCGCCATATCCAAGAAGCTCGGTGGTAATCCTGTCGAAACCGGCTCCGTAGATCGCATGGGCCCCCAGAAGCCGGGCCGCCCCGGCCTCATTCGCTCCCATCTGCGCCGCCAGATCGCCCATCCGCTCGACAGGGGTTCGGGTGGCACCGATGAATCCAGACAAGAAAGCGTCGTCCCATTCGCCATCGACCACGGCCACCACAGGGGGCACCACGTGACCCTCCTGCTCGAGACGGGTGGCATGGGCCGGCATCGACCCCGGGGCCTCCCCACCGACGTCCGCGTGGTGAGCGCGATTGGCCGCCCATCCGATCAGCCTGCCCGCTTGATGCACGGGTCGCACCAGGGTGAGGTCGTTGAGGTGGGTCCCACCGTGGAACGGATCATTGACCGCGAACTGCACGCCGTGCGGCGGGTCGGTGCCAAAAGTGGCGATGACCGCGGCCACCGATGCCGGCATCGAGCCGAGATGCACCGGGATGTGCTCGGCCTGAGCGAGCATCTCGCCGTCGGCGACGAATACCGCCGCCGAGCAGTCCATTCGCTCCTTGATGTTGGGCGAGTGGGCGGTGCGTCGCAACACCCCGCCCATCTCATCGGCGACGGCGGCGAACCGATGCCGCGCCACCTCGAGTGTGACCGCATCCACCGGGCTCACCACTCCACCTCCAGCGCACCGGAGTCGGTCACCACTGCTCGCTCGCCGCGGCCCAAGAAGGTCGTGGCCTCTGGCTCCTCGACCACTGCCGGTCCCACCACCTGATCGCCGCGGCGCAAGCCAGGGCGCCACCACACATGTGCCTCGGTGGGTCCGGCTGAAGTGAGGACCGATCGGGTGCCTCGCCTGGGCTCACCGGTTGGCACCGGAGTCGGGATCTCGTCCCAGCGCAAACCCGGCGCACCGACGGCTTCGGCTCGCACCGTGACCACCTCCACAGGATCGTCGGGGCGGTCGAACCCGTTGCGGCGCCGGTGCGCGGCATGAAAGCGGGCGAGCAGCGCGGAGCTTGGCTCTCCGGGTTGGAACGGCACTGTGGTCTCGTGGGATTGACCGCGATATCGGAGGTCGAGATAGGTAGTGGTTTGACCGGATTCGCCCAGGCTGGCGGCCGCCTCTCCGGCAACCATGACGGCGATTCCGTCGGCCCCGTCAAGCCCGGAGAGAAGGACGCTGCGGGCGACGTCGACGCGGCGCGGGGCGAGCAGCAGGCCCAGCGCCGAGAACACGCCGGCATGAGCCGGCACCACCACTCGCGACATCCCCAGCCGCCGCGCCAGGGCAGTGGCGTGCAGGCCACCGGCTCCCCCGAAGGCGACCAGCGTCGCCTGGCGGGGATCCGCCCCCTCCTCCACCGAGACCCGGCGCACCGCGCCCTCCATGTGCGACTCCACGACTTCGATCATGCCCAGGGCGATGTTTGCGACATCGCCTCCGATCTCGGCGGCGAGACGAGCGAGCGCAGCCCGAGCGGCGGCAGCATCGGGGGCGACGACGCCGCCCAACAGTTCTTCGCTCCCGATGCGCCCGGCGATGAGGTCGGCATCGGTGACCGTGGCCACGATCCCACCACGCCGGTAGCACGCCGGGCCGGGCTGAGCCCCAGCACTCATCGGCCCGACCCGCAACGCCCCTCCAGAATCGACCCATCCCAGGCTGCCACCACCGGCGCCGACGGCGTGGATCGCCACCGACGGCATCGTGGACGGCAAGCCGTCGATGGGGCGCGAGTACACCACTTCGGGACGCCCCCCCTCGATGCGGCATACATCGGTGGATGTGCCGCCCATGTCGAACGAAATCACGGTGCCCAAGCCCAGGGACCGCGCCAAAGCCGCTGCCGCCACCGCGCCTCCCGCGGGCCCGGAGAGCACGATTGCCGCGGGCAACGCCGCGGCGCGCTCCAGGGAGATCAATCCCCCGGAGGACCGCATCACCGAGGTCGGGGCGGCGGTCCGGGCCGCCAGCCGACGCAAGTATTGCTCCACCACCGGGACCAAATACGCGTTCAGCACCGTGGTGGAGGCGCGTTCGAACTCCCGAATCTCGGCGGCCACATCGGATGAGAGCGACACGGGCACCCCGGGCAGAGCGCGTTGCACGGCCGTCCCCACCGCCGCCTCCCGGTCGGCGTGGGCGAAGCCGAAGAGCAGGGACACCGCCACCGCCTGCGGTGCGGCGATGGTGAGAGCCGATACCAGTTCGGCGACATCGGGCAGCGGGCCGGAGTCATCGAAGGTTGAACGCCCCGGAACCCCAAATCGGAGATCCTGCGGAACCAGCGGCATCGGGCGGGTCACGGACGTGTCGTAGAGAGAGGGACGGTCCTGGCGACCGATCTCGACCAGATCCTCGAACCCCGCATCGGTGACCAACGCAGTGCGGACCCCGCGCCGCTGCAGCACAGCATTGGTGGCAACTGTGGTGCCGTGAACCAGCTCGATTCCGGCGGCACCGAGAGCCTCGACTCCGGCAGTCAATCCCTCGGACTGATCGGGTGTAGTGGCCACTTTGGTCGTGCGCATCGCGACGCCGTCCCAGAACACCACGTCGGTGAACGACCCGCCGACGTCGACGGCGACTCGCATCAGACCACCACTACGATGCCGCGGCCCGCACCGGGAGTCGTCGCATGCCAGTGATCGTCAGCCAGACCCCGAATCCGAACGCGCTCAAGTTCACCGTCGGCGCCTTGTTCGAGTCCCCGAAGTCCTTTGCCGCCGGTAAGCCGACGGACGATCCGGTGGCCGGACCCCTGCTCGACATTCCCGGCGTGACCAGCGTCTTCATGTCTGCGGACTTCGTGACCCTCACCAAGAACCCTGACGCGTACTGGGACGAGATCGTCCCTGAGGCGATCGGCGTGCTCGAGATCACCTACGGGTGAGGACATCGCGGCGAGGGTAGCGAGCAGCATGAAGCCCACTCCGATCTACCTCGAAGTCGGCAAAAAGCGGGCGTTTGCCGCAGCGATCGAATGGCCCGGATGGTGCCGCGGGGGTCGGGACGAGGACGCAGCCATCGCGGCACTTCTCGACTACGCCCCCCGCTACGCCACTGTGGTGGACGGCTTTCGTGAGCCGACCGCGGTAACGGTGGTCGAGAGGCTGTCGGGGGGCGCGGGGACCGACTTCGGGGCGCCGGGAGGGAAGGCTGCTGGCGATGCTGCGCCAATCACCGGACCAGAGTCGACCCGGCAGTTGGCGATCCTTCGGGCCTGCTGGGACGCTTTCGACGCCGCGGTTGCCGGCGCCGCAGGCAGGGACCTGAGCAAAGGTCCGCGTGGTGGAGGGCGCGACTTGGAGAAGGTCGTCGCACACGCCACTGAGAGCGAGATCGCCTATGTGGCTGCGCTGGGCGGCAAGGCGACCGCCACGGCAAACCTGGCGATGGTCCACAAGACGTTTCTGTCAGCCCTCGATGATCGGATCCAGGGACTCGTTCCGGATGCCGGCCCGCGCGGTGGCAAACGCTGGCCGGCGCGATTCGCCATCCGTTACACCGCGTGGCACGTACTCGACCACACGTGGGAGATCGAAGATCGGTCCGGTCTCAGCCCAACTCAGAGCGTCCCCGAATAGGTCGCTCCAGGTCAAGAGGGTCAAGCCGGCTTCTCAGCCGCTTTCAGTGACCCGCAATGCCAGCGGCCACCGGGCGCCAAGGGCGTCTGCGACCGACACCACCACCCGCCACTCCCCCTCGCGCCGGGTTGCCGCCACGATGCGTGGCTCGGTTCCCCACAACGAGGCCCGCGTCGATACGAGGTCGATGATCGCCTGCGGTGGAGTCGCCGGCTCCCCGTCCCATACCGCCGCCTCGGGGCCGACCGGGATCGCGATCGGTGCCGGCAGATCGAGCACGGTGGTGCCGGCATCTCCCGCCACGGCGATGAGAACCTCAACGGCACGCACCGGCTGGCGGGTGAAGCCACGGTCCGGCGGAGCCCCCAGCGTGCGGAAGACGACCGCGACTCGATAGGTTCCGTCTCCAAGCTGCTCGACCCGAAAAGCCCGGGCCCACTCGACGTACGACACCGCCGCACCGACGTCCAACGACAGTTCGGCGGCGATCGATGCCGGCAGAGCCGCCCGCACTTCGGCCGAACCGTTCGGCTCCAGGTCCGCGGTGAAGTAGTCGGTGACGAACCACTCGGCGCGAACCATCGCCACCCGTGCCCCCGGATCGGGCGGCACCGCCATCAAGTCGGCCTCCGTGTATAGAGGGAGTTCGGGGAGGTCAGGCTGGGTGGTGGCAGCCACCGCGGTGTCGTCGGGGGTCACGGTGACCGGTGATCCCGCGGTCACGAACCATGACCGTGCCACGATGACCCCGAGCGCCATGGCGCCCACGATCGCTACGCCGAGATATATCGCCTTGCGGCGACGGTCCTCCGGCTCGGCCTCGGCCATAAGGTCTGCCCAGGGGACATGCTCCAACTCTTCGCGTTCTTCCATAACCGCTCCCTCGGAGGTGTCCCGGGGAAGCCACCAACTGGCGGGGACGGTGTGAAGGTACGACACCGCGGGGGGCTGGGGAAGGGGGTGGGTGGGCGGAAGACTCGGGTAGCGTGGCCCGATGACCACCGAGCTGTGCGTGATCGGCGACTTCGCCTGGGACGTCCTGATCCGCACCAACACCGAGCTGCTCAAGGGTGGCGATACCTTCGGCGAGGTGCTGCTCATGCCCGGGGGTAGCGCCGCAAATGTGGCGGTGTGGGCAGCGCGTTGCGGTCTTCCTAGCCACTTCATCGGCAAGATCGGCCGGGACCGCTTCGGCCTGCTGGCCCAGGAGGACCTCGATGCCGAAGGCGTGGAACGGCACTTTGTGGAGAGCGACAACCACTCCACCGGCTCGGTGGCGGTGTTCGTCGACCACACCGGGGAGCGCTCCATGGTCTCCGGCCACGGAGCCGACTTCTTTCTACTGCCGTCAGAGCTGCCTCGTGACGTCATCGTCCGGGCGAATCACCTCCACCTCAGCGCCTGGTCCTTCTTCACCGACCCGCCCCGTTCCGCCGCCCGCGAGGCAGCCCGGCTCGCCCAACGCGCCGGCGCCACGCTCTCTTTCGACCCCGCCTCGTTCCAGATGATCGGAGAGATGGGTGTCGATGCCTTCCTCGACGTCACCCGCGACCTCGGCATCGACATGCTGCTCCCCAACAAGGAGGAGGGGATGGTGCTCACCGGAAAGGACG
This sequence comes from Acidimicrobiia bacterium, assembly GCA_046714175.1. GTDB lineage: Bacteria > Actinomycetota > Acidimicrobiia > Spongiisociales > UBA11373 > UBA11373. The sequence goes on from JBKKBI010000074.1 coordinate 8,361, forward strand.
AGCCCGAGGCGATCGTCCGCCGTCTCGCCGAGCTGTACCCCGAGGCCATCGTCATCGTGAAGCTCGACGCCGATGGCGCCTTGGTCCTGACGGACGAGGGCGTCCACCACATCCCGCCTGGTCCCAACCAACTGGTCGACGCCACCGGAGCGGGAGACTCCTTCGCCGGAGCATTCTTGGCTCACTACCTGGAGTCGCGCGACCTGATGGGCGCCGCCACCTTCGCCACGCTGTTGTCGTCGTGGGTCATCGAGCACATCGGGGCCCGTCCCGCCCCCGATGCCCGGCTGCGCCGGTTGATCGCCCAGTCCATCAGCGTCTGAG
>JBKKBI010000075.1:0-35774 GCA_046714175.1 Acidimicrobiia bacterium
CCTGCGCGGGGGCGGGGCGGCCGCGGGGGGGGCCGCCGACCGGGAGCCAGGCGGGGCGGCGCTGTGCGCGGCGCGGCGCGCGGGCGCCGCCGGCGGCGCCGGGGCGCTGGCCCGCCACGCGGTGAGCCGGCTTGCCGGGATGGTGCCGGGGCGTCCGGTGGGCGGGGCCTACTACCTGTATCGGGTGTTGCGCACCCTCGACCTCGAGGCGGTGCAGTCCCGCCTCACCGATGCCCTGACCGCGGGATCGGGGGAGTTCGACCGCCGCCTCGCCGGCGATGAGGCGCAGCGGCGTCTCGAGGAGTTCCGCGACCTGTTGCGTGCCGAGATCCATCGCCGCCTGGTCGCCGACCGCGGTGCGGAGGCAGTCGCGCGTACCCTGCGCCGCCCGCTGATCGAGGATCTGGACCTGGTCACCGCCACTCGCGAAGACCTGGCCGCGATCGAGTCGGTCGTTCATCCGCTTACCCGCAAGCTGGCCACGCGCCTGGCGCGACTGCAACGCCATGGGCGGCACGGGCGACTCGACGTGCGCCGCACGGTGCGCCGCTCCCTCTCCACGGGGGGAGTGCCGGTCGACCCGCGCTTTCGCCGCCCCCGCCCTGGCCGGCCCGATCTCGTCGTCCTCGCCGACGTCTCCGGTTCGGTGGCGACCTTTGCGCGCTTCACCATGCAGGTGGTGTTCGCCATGGCGGCCCAGTTCCGCCGGGTGCGCTCGTTCGCATTCATCGACGCCGTGGACGAGGTCACCGACTTCTTCGGACCCGGAACCGACTTCGGGGAGGCGATGCGCCGAGTCGGCACCGAGGCCGGGGTGGTGTGGCTCGACGGGCATTCCGATTACGGGAACGCCTTCAAGGGCTTTGTGGAGCGGTACGCGGATGCAGTGACGCCCAAGACGACGGTGATCGTCACCGGAGACGCCCGCAGCAACTATCACGAGCCCAACGTCGCCGCGCTGCGCGATCTGGCCTCGGCGGCGCGGGCGGTGTACTGGCTGAACCCGGAGGCGGCCCGGTACTGGGACACCGGTGATTCGGTCATGGGCCTGTACGCCGCGGTATGCGACGAGGTCCATGAGGTCCGGAACCTGAGGCAATTGGCGGGATTCGTCGAACGGGTGGCACTTCCGGTGTCCCGGCCCGTGCGGCGTCTGGCCTGAGCACACTCCTCAAGCAAGTACCGGAGCCGGCCGATACCCCCAGAGCAAGAACAGTGAGGAAATGATGTCCTATCGGGTTCTCGTCGTGGAAGACTCTGCTGTGATCCAGCGGCTGATCACGGTATGTCTCCGCCCTGCTGGCGTCGAGGTGGACACCCGGGGCGATGGCCCCAGCGGTCTCGACGCCGCCCTCACCATTAATCCCGACCTGATGATCCTCGATGTCGGCCTTCCCCGTATGGACGGCTGGGAGGTCCTGGAGCGGATTCGCTCCGACGAGCGCACCAGATCCATGAAGGTGCTGGTTCTCACCGCTCATGCCCAGGAGGAGACGCGGGAGCGCGCGGATCGCGGCGGTGCCGACGCCTTTCTCACCAAGCCGTTCCGCCCCGACGATCTGCGCGGCGTGGTTCTCGCCCTTCTCGGTGGCGTCGATGTGGCGTCCGCTATCGCCTGACCGAGGGGCTTCCCCGGCACCCTCGCGCGGGTTACGGTGACGGCGGCGCGCACCTCCGCTGATGCCCGTCCTGTTGCTCCTCTCCACTCTGGCCTCGTGCCTGCTCACTCCTCCGGTCGATGGTCCGGTGCTGGCTCACTTCGCCCCGGGCGGGTATCAGGGAGGGCACTGGGGCGTCGACCTTGGCGTGTCGGAGGGATCCGCGGTGTCGGCCGCGGCGGCAGGCACCGTCACCTTCGCCGGCAGCGTGGCGGGGATGCTCACGGTCACAGTCCACCACGGCGGCGGGGTGCGTACCTCATACTCCTATCTGAGCGCGGTCCTGGTTGCGGCCGGTGATCGGGTCTCCCGCGGCACCGTCGTCGGGCGCTCCGGGATGGATCACGGTCGTGCCGCGGTGCACTGGTCGTTGCGGGTGCTCGACCGCTACTTCGATCCGCTGACGGTCTGTCGCGCCAGCACCAAGCCGGGGACAGGTCTGCGGCTTGCCGAGGTCCAGCGGGTGGGTCCCTCCTATGCTCCGAGGCGTGCGGCGCGGCATCCTCGGCGGAACCTTCGATCCACCCCACCTCGCCCACCTCATTGCCGGTGAAGCCGCGTATCGGCAACTCGATCTCGACATGGTCACGTTTCTCCCCGCCGGGGCCCCGTGGCAGAAGGCCGACTCCCGGGTCACCGCCGCCGAGCACCGCTGGGAGATGACCCGGCTCGCCACCGCAGGCATCGACTACTTCCTGGCCGATCGGCGTGAAGTGGCCCGTGAGGGGTGGACCTACACCATCGACACGATGGTGGAGTTCGGCGACGACGAACTCTGGCTGATCCTCGGCGCCGACGCCGCCGCCGGGATTGCTGCCTGGGAGCGCTCAGCCGAGGTGCTGAGCCGCGCCGGCGTGGCGGTGATGCCCCGGGCCGGAACCGCGCCCGCCGCGGTCGCCGCCGCCGGGGTCGACGCCACCTGGCTCGATGTTCCCGAGATCGGGATCAGCGGCACCATGCTGCGGGAGCGCCGTCGCTCCGGGGGGAGCCTGCGATTTTTCGTCCCGGAGTCGGTGCACGATTACATCGAGGAGCACGGACTCTATGCACCGTAGGTGGGTGCGCGCGGTCCTGGCGATCGTCCTGCTCGGTGGATTGGGGGCGGCGATCGGGTTCGTCCCCGTGGTGCGCTCCCGCGCCGGTCAGGTCGCCGACACCGTCGCCGGATGGTCCACCCGCCTGCGTGACCTGGCGGAGACCGTGCCTGCCGCCGCCACCGAGGAGCGGTCGCTGGGGGACGACTCGGCATCGCTGCTGATGGTTGTCGGCGATCCCGGGGCCGCTGCCTTTGCATTGGTGTCCGTGGGGCCGAACGCTGCACCCGCGATCACGGTGCTGCCCCAGGACGTCCTGCTCGCCGTCCCCGGGTTTGGCGAGTTTCGCCTCGGTGAGGCCATGGTTTTTGCCGGAGCCGACCTCGCCGCTCTCGCCGTCACCAATCAACTCGGGATCCGGATCGATCGTGTCGTCCCCCTCGCCGCCGGGGAGTTCTCCGCCGCCGTCGGCGATGAGTTGCCCGTGACCCTCGCCGAACCCTTCTTCGTGGATGACGGGACGACGCTCTCCCGCGTACTCCCTGACGGGGAGAGCCAGGTAGCTCCGAGTCTGCTCGAGGAGTTGCTGGTTACCCGTGGCGCCGGTGACGGCTTCGAGTGGGTGGCCCGCCAAGGGGCGGTGTGGCGCGCGGTACTCGCCGCCGTCGCCGCCGATCCCGCGCGCGCCGATCACCTCCTCGGCGGGGGCGGTCCTGACGCCGCCGATTTGTTGGTCACGGTCGCCGGGTCGCCGGATGCGGTGGTGGCCACGCTGCCCGTCGAGCCTGCCGACGACGGCGGGGAGAGCGATGCCCTCAGCCTGGTGGCCGACCGCATCACTCCGTTTGTCGCCGAGCGTCTTGGCCACCTGCTATTGCGCCCCGGCGGGCGGCCCCGGATCGAGGTCCTCAACGGCAACGGGCGCATCGGCTCCACCTATCCGGTGGCCGCCATCCTGGTGCGGCACGGGTTTCACGTGATCCGTACCGACAACGCCGACACCTTCGACTACACCGACACCCTGGTCGTCGCCCAGGGCGCGGGGGGCGAGGCAGCCGCCCGGGAGATCGTCGTCATCCTCGGCCACGGCCTGCTGTTCCTCGAGGTGCAGGCTCCATCTGGCGTCGTCGACGTCAGTATCATCGTGGGGACCGACGTCCCCACCGGAGAGGGCTGAACCATCCCGCTGCCACAGGAAACCATCTCGGCCGCCGAGGCGGCTGTCGCCGCCATCGACGCCAAGAATGGACTGGGGATCAAGGTTCTGGACATGTCGCGACTGATCGTCGTCACCGACGCATTCATCATTGCCACGGGAACCTCGCGCCGCCACGTGCTCACCCTCGCCGAGGCTGCCGAAGAGGGTCTGGAGCAGTCGGGGCGCAAGGTGCTGCGGCGCGAGGGAGTCGAGGACGCCACCTGGGTGCTGCTCGACTTCGGCGATCTCGTGGTCCACGTCTTCGATCGACCGACGCGGGACTATTACGACCTGGAGCGACTCTGGTCGGATGCCCCCCGACTTCCGATGGCGGTCAGCGCCGGATAGCGAGGGGTCTACAATCGGCCGCCCCACGGGGCTGTAGCTCAGTTGGCAGAGCGCTTGCATGGCATGCAAGAGGTCAGGGGTTCAAATCCCCTCAGCTCCACGGACGCCCCTTCATTGAGGCGGGTCTTCGGCCGTCATGACCGAGTGGGATGAAGTCACCGGCCTGACACAACACACCTGGCGTCAGGCTGAGAAGCGAACCAGATGACGCCCTGATGTTCGGAGAGCGCTCCGAGATCCGAGCGGGAACCCCATCCGTTCTTCTGGGGTCGGTGTCAGCCGTCGTAGAAGGCGTCGGCGGCGTAGGGGTCGTCGTCGACACTCCACATCTCGGAAACCTTCCCGTCCCGGAAGTGGTAGATCGTGACGTTCTTCACGTCGATCGTCCGACCGCCCTTCTCGGCGTGAAGACTCTGTAGCTGTACTCCGTGGTCGTCGTCGGCGAGTTGGGCGTGCGTTTCCACGACGGGAGTGGGGCCGAGGGCCTGCATGTAGCGCCCGAACAACGCCATGAGAGTGCCTCTGCCGCGGTGGTCGCCCGCGAGTGAACTCTTTCCGTTGATGTGGGCAACGACGTCGTCGGTGAAATACGAGAAGATCTCGGCGACGTCGCCCCTGCCGAAAGCGGCATCAATCTTCAGCAATGTCTCCAGGTTACGATGAGCCATAGAGTCTCCATCTCCCTCGTGTGGACAAAAGCCTAACCAAGCCGGATCGACTCACCGCTCTCGGCAGCCGACGCTTTGGGCGTTCACGGGTCCCTCAAGGCGATGTCGTACCCTCCTCTGAATGGCCGGTCACGACCGCTCCGGGGAGACCCCGGGTGACCCCACCCGTCGCTCCCGCCTCGCCGCCTTTCTCGGTCTGCGGCGCGCCACCGTCGGGGTGTTGCTGGTCGTGGTGCTGGTGGGCTCGGGCGAGCACCTTGCCGAGCGGTTCCTCCCCATCTATCTGCTCGCCCTCGGTGGTGGCCCAATCCTGATCGGGTTGCTCCAGGCGATGGACAACCTGCTCTCTGCCCTGTACTCGTTCCCTGGCGGATACCTCGCCGATCGCATCGGGGCGCGCCGCTCACTGCTGATCTTCAACCTGGTGGCGATGGCGGGCTACGCCCTGGTGATCGCCATCCCTGCCTGGCCGGCGGTGATCGCAGGAGCGGTGTTGTTCATCTCCTGGTCGGCGATTTCGGCGCCGGCGACGTTGGGTCTGGTGTACCGGGTGCTGCCGGAGGGCAAGCGCACCATGGGTGTGACGATGTACTCGCTGGTGCGGCGGGTACCGATGGCGCTCGGGCCGCTGCTCGGGGGAGTCTTCATCGCGGTATGGGGGGAGCGCGATGGGGTCCGCGCTGCGTTCGCCGCCGCGCTGTTTATTGCCGCAGTCGCTCTGGTAGTGCAGCAGCGGATGATCCCGGACGACGAACCCCGCGGCCCGGCACCGGTGATGCGACCTCGCGCCTTGTTTCGGCGGATGAACCCGGCGCTGCGCCACCTGCTCGTATCCGACATCTTGATCCGATTTTGCGAACAGATCCCCTACGCCTTCGTCGTGGTGTGGGCTATGCAGACCATCGCGGCGCCGGTGACCGCGGTTCAGTTCGGAGTGCTGACGACGATCGAGATGGCAACCGCAGTGTTGGTTTACATACCGGTGGCCGCCGCCGCCGACCGGTTTGCCAAGAAACCGTTCGTGCTCGCCACCTTCGGGCTCTTTACCGTCTTTCCGCTCGTGTTGCTGGTGAGCGAGTCGTTCGGATGGCTGGTGGTGGCGTTCGTGGTGCGCGGGCTGAAGGAGTTCGGGGAACCGACCCGCAAGTCGCTGATCATGGATCTGGCTCCGGCAGATTCCCGATCGGCCACCTTTGGGCTCTACTACCTGATCCGCGACCTGGTCGTATCGATGGCGGCGTTGGGTGGGGCGTTCTTGTGGCAGGCGTCGCCCGAGGTCAACCTGTGGACCTCGTTCGGATTCGGAGTGGCGGGCACGGTGTGGTTCGCGATGTGGGGGAGGGGAGTAGGCTCGACCTCCTCCGGTTCTCCGGGCACTGCGATTGGAACGCGATGAATTGAGGTGGCATGAAATCCAACCACAGGAACATGAAATCCAACTACCGGAAGCTGGCTGTGGACAGCGCGGTGAATGCGGTCGTCATGTTCTCTGTGATGTACGTGATGATCGACCGGTTTGACCATATATACCTGAACCTCAATCAGCTCTATATGACACTGATGATGGTGTCGCCGATGGTGATTTTGATGCTGTTCAGGATGGGTTCGATGTACGAGAACAAGAAGGTCAACGTCATCGTCTCCCTCGTTCTCGGTGTCGTGTTCGTAGGCTCGTTTTTCTTGATCAGAACGCAGACATCGATCGGTGACGATCAGTTCCTTCGGTCGATGATCCCCCACCATTCCGGCGCCATCCTCATGTGTGAAGAGGCCTCGATCGAGGCCCCGGAAGTCGTCGAGCTGTGTCGAGGCATCGTGGCCTCACAAGAGGCCGAGATCGCCCAGATGGAGGAGCTGCTGCGCCGACCCTGAACAAAGTACCAAGCGCCGACGTGCGCGCAGCACGGGATGTCGGCGTGGCTCATGGATGGTGTCTTCATCGCCGGGCTGTCGCCACTTCCACCCCTATCCTCCCCCTCCCATGTCGGGTTACGACCACCGGGCCATCGAGCTGAAGTGGCAGAAGCGCTGGGAGGATCAGCGCACCTTCCGCATGCCCAACCCGGGTGAACCCGGCTTCGATGCCTCGAAACCCAAGCGTTATGTACTCGACATGTTCCCCTACCCATCGGGCGAAGGGCTCCATGTCGGCCACCTAGTCGGATATATCGGCACCGACATCTTTTCTCGCTACCACCGGATGCGGGGTTTCAACGTGCTGCATCCGATGGGGTTCGACTCGTTTGGCCTGCCCGCGGAGCAGTACGCGGTGGAGACGGGCGTCCACCCCCGGGTGACGACGGAGCGCAACGAGGCCAACTACCAGCGCCAGATGAGATCGGTAGGCCTCTCCTACGACTGGGATCGCATGCTGTCCACCACCGATCCCGCCTACTACCGCTGGACGCAATGGATCTTTCTGCGCCTGTTCGACTCGTGGTTCGATGGGGCTGCCGACAAGGCGCGTCCCATCGCAGAACTGATCGCCGAGCTGGAAGCCGGCAAGCGCGAGCCTGGCATCCGATCCTGGGCGAGTCTGAACACGATGGAACGCCGCGCTCACATCGATGCCCACCGCCTCGCCTACCTGGCCGAGGTGATGGTCAACTGGTGCCCGGCGCTGGGCACGGTGCTAGCCAACGAAGAGGTGACCCGGGACGGGCGCTCCGAGCGCGGCGACCATCCGGTGTATCGCCGGCCGCTGCGGCAGTGGATGCTGCGCATCACCGCCTACGCCGATCGCCTGATCGACGATCTGGATCTGCTGGATTGGCCCGAGTCGATCAAGTCGATGCAGGTCAACTGGATCGGGCGCAGCGCCGGCGCCGCCATCACTTTTCCGGTGGCCGACTCCACCGCGGTGGTCGAGGTGTTCACCACCAGGCCTGACACGATCTTCGGCGCCACCTACATGGTGCTGGCTCCGGAGCATCCCCTGGTGGACGCGCTGACCGCGGCGAAGTGGCCGGAGGGGACCATGCCCGCCTGGAGGGGTGGGGCGGCCAAGACCCCACGTAACGCAGTCGACGCCTATCGCAGCACCGCGGCCCGCAGGACCGATCTCGACCGCCAGACGGATCTCAGGGAGAAGACCGGGGTGTTCGCCGGTTCGTTCTGTGTCAATCCCGCCAACGGGGAGCGCATCCCAATCTTCATCGCCGACTACGTGCTGATGGGATACGGCACCGGGGCGATCATGGCCGTGCCGGGACAAGACGAACGCGACTGGGAGTTCGCCGAGCAGTTCGACCTCCCCATCGTCCGCACCGTGCAGCCACCGGCCGGCTTCGACGGCAAGGCTTACCTGGGCGATGGCGTGGCGATCAGCAGCGGGTTTCTGGACGGCCTCGGTGTGGCCGATGCCAAGGCGGCGACTATCGACTGGCTGGAGGCCAACGGGCACGGCCGGGGTACGGTGTCGTACAAGCTCCACGACTGGCTGTTCTCCCGGCAGCGCTACTGGGGGGAGCCGATTCCGATCCTGCACGGGCCCGACGGCGAGCTGCGGCCGCTGGAGGACGCCGACCTGCCGCTGCTGCTTCCCGAGATCGACGACTACCGCCCCGGCTCCTCGGACGACCAGAACGCCGATCCGGTGCCGGCACTGGCCCGGGTCGATGCGGAGTGGCGCACCGTCACCATCGACGGGGTCGAGTATCAGCGCGAGCTGAACACGATGCCGCAGTGGGCCGGGTCGTGCTGGTACTACCTGCGCTTCACCGATCCCGACAGCGACACCGCCATGGCCGACCCGGCGGCGGAGCGCTACTGGATGGGGGAGTCCGGGGTGGACCTGTACGTCGGCGGGGTGGAACACGCGGTGTTGCACCTGCTCTACGCCCGGTTCTGGCACAAGGTGCTCTTCGACCTCGGATTCGTCTCCACCGTGGAGCCGTTCGGGCGCCTGTTCAATCAGGGCCTGATCATGGCCCACGCCTACCGCGACCCCCGGGGCTTCTGGGTTCCGGTGGAGAAGGTGACCGAGCGTGACGGCGCCTTCTGGGCCGACGGGGAGATGGTCGAGCAGTCCTATGGCCGCATGGGCAAGTCGAAGAAGAACTCGGTCAACCCCGACGAGTTCGCCGAGGAGTTCGGCGTCGACGCCTTGCGCCTGTACGAGATGTTCATGGGACCACTTGACGCCTCCAAACCGTGGACCACCCGTGACAGCGTCGGCATCGTGCGTTTTCTGCACCGGCTGTGGCGCAACTTCATCGATCCCGACACCGGGACGCTGCTCGTGGACGACACCCCGGCCGATGACGCACTCCGCCGGATGCTGCATCGCACCATCAAGGCGGTCACCGATGACATGGAGGGGCTGCACTTCAACACCACCGTGGCGCGATACTTCGAGTTGAACAACGAACTGGTGGCCCACGACCGGATTCCCCGGGAGGTCGCCGACGGGTTCGTGCGGGTGCTGGCCCCGGCCGCCCCCCACATCGCCGAAGAGTTGTGGGAGCGCCTGGGCGGGGAAGGATCGGTGGCCTACGCCGCATGGCCCGATTACGACCTGGCGCTGACGGCCACAGAGACGGTCATCTTGGTGATCCAGGTAGACGGCAAGGTGCGCGACCGCATCGAGGTGTCCACCGACATCACCGCCGCGGCAGCCGAGGAGCGGGCGCTGGCCTCGGAGAAGGCACGGGCCGCCATGGCCGGCGCCGCCCCGCTGCGGGTGGTGGTGCGGCCGCCCACCCTGGTCAACATCGTGACTCGGTGACCGCGGAGTCCACCGCTGCCCCGGCGCTGGTCTGGCGGGCTCGGGATGCGGCAATCGCCCTGCTGGCTGGCGTGGCGGTTTCGGTGGCCGGTGCATTGGTGGTGCGCTCCGACGGGTTGAGCGACCAGGAGTTGTTCGCCCTGGTGGTGCCGTTGCAGTCCCTGGGCACGCTCCTTGTCGCCTATCGGATGGCGCAGCGACGGGGAGGCTCGGTGGAGGCGCTGGGCCTGCGCTTCCGCTGGATGGATCTCGCCGGGGTCGCAGTCGGGGCGGGGATCCAGATCGCCGCCGCCGCAGTGGCGCTCTCAGTGGTGGAGACCTTCTTCGATGGCGAGGTCCCCGGCCAGGAACTGGTCGGCGCCGCCGGCGACACGGTCGGGTGGGTGCTGCGGGTGCTGGTGGTATTCGGACTGGTGGTGCTCGGGCCCCTTGCCGAGGAGGTGGTCTTCCGGGGGATGCTGCTCCCGGCGCTGCTGGGCCGGGGGCGGCGCTTTGCGGTGCTGGTCTCGAGTTCAGTGTTCGCCCTGATCCATTTGGTGGATCCCAACGCGGCGTTCTCGGTGCCGTTCCTCTTCGTGCTCGCCCTGATCCTGGCCCACGAACGCCTCCGCACCGGAGGCATCGGTCGCCCCATCGCGATCCACGCCGGGTTCAACTTGATAACAGTCATCGCCGTCTTCGTCGCGTAGCCCGCGTCGCGTGGTCGGTGGCTTCCCGCTGCCCGCCTCCCGCCTCCCGCCAGATAGCCCAGAAGTCCTGCGTGCGAGTCTGCACTGTCGCGCGGGTAGAGCGGGTAGCCATTCTCCACCACGACACCCTTCCAATCGCCTCCCCACACTGATACACCACCCCCCATGTCCCGCACCTGGGTGACCGCGGTCGCCGCTGGTATTGCCGGGGTCGCCGCGGTGTTTCTGCTGTGGCCGGCGTCGGCGGCGACGCCGCGATTGGAGATCACCTCACCTCGCACCAGTACCGGAACGATCACGGTGCACGTGTCCGGTGCCGTCGCTGCACCGGGACTGGTGTCGCTCCCTGCCGGCGCCCGGGTAGCCGATGCGGTGGTCGCCGCCGGTGGCGCGCTTCCCGGCGCCGGCCTCGCCGCGCTCAATCTGGCGGCACCCATCGTCGACGGGCAACAACTCGTCGTTCCCCACGCCGCCCCCGACGCTGGGGCGGCAGTTGCCGCCGATGGCAGAGTGCGCATCAACACTGCCGACACCGTCGCCCTGCAAACCCTCCCCGGGGTGGGACCGGTGCTGGCGGAGCGCATCGTGGCCCATCGTGACACTCACGGGCCATTCCGCATCGTGGAGGATCTTCTCGACGTCCCCGGCATCGGGGAGAGCAAGCTGGCGGCGTTGCGGGACAGCGTGATCGTTCCCTGAGCGGGCCTCCTCCGATCGGCCGTCTCGGATCCGGAGACGCCCGCGCCATCGGGTGTGGCGTCGCCGCCTTCGCCGGAGCGGCGCTCGCCGCGCTGCCGATGGCGGTGGCGATCGCGCTGATCGCGACCGGGGCCGCGGTGGCGGCACAACGACGGCACCGCATCGGGGCGATCCTGATCCTGGTGGTCGTCGCCGGTCTCGCCTCCGGACACACCGGTCGGGTGCGTGACCGCCCTCCGCCACTGTTACCTGCCGCGGGTGACCTCATCGTCACCGGGGTCGCCGCCAGCGATGCCACCGGGCCAATTGGCCAGCGCCGCCTGGTGCTGACGCCGACCCACCGCATGGTGGACGGTGGCTGGTCGCCCTGGCGCGGCCCGAGGGTACTTGTCGAGGGAGACGTCGGATCCGTCGCCGCCGCAGAGCCGGTGGCGGTGCAGGGGTCGCTGCGCCCGGCGCAGTTCCGCACCAGATCGGGCTGGGTTGGGGGTGTGGTCGCCGCCGATACGGTCACCCGTCTCGGCGAGGCCGCCAGCCCGCTCCTGCGACTCGGCAACCGGCTGCGGGAACGAGTGTTGGGGAGCCTGAGTGGTGTGGGTGCCACCCCGGAGGTGGCCCTGGTGTCGGGGTTTCTCATTGGTGACACGTCCTCGCTTCCTGAGGCCGACGCCGAGGCGCTGCGCGCCGCCGGGCTGAGTCACTTCGTCGCGGTGTCGGGGAGCAACGTCGGCCTGTTCCTGGCCGCGTGGTGGCTGGTCTCGGGACCACTGGCGTGGTCGCCGCGCCGCCGTGCCCTAGTCGGGCTGGTAGGGCTGGGGGTTTTCGTGGTGGTGACGCGGTGGGAACCCTCGGTGCTGCGCGCCGCGGTGATGGCGGGGAGCGTTCTGACGGGCCGCCTCGTCGGACGCTTGGTGTCGCCGTGGGCGGCATTGGGGTGGTCGGTGACGCTGCTGGTGCTGCTCGATGGCCGTCTCACCACGCGGGTGGGGTTTCAACTCTCGGTGGCGGCGACCGCCGGCATCCTGGTGGGGATTCCGCTGTGGCGGGAGCGCCGGCCGCGCTGGGTGTGGGGGGCACTGGGGGCGACGATCGCCGCCCAGGTGGCGGTGGCACCGCTGCTGCTGCTCCACTTCGGGGCGGTGCCGCTGCTGGCGCCGATCACCAACCTGATCGCGGCCCCACTGGTGGTGGCCGCCACGATGGTGGGCGGTGTGGGCGCGGTGCTCGGCGCCGAGCGGGTGGTGGCGGTGGCCGCCGCCATCGCCGGCCTCGTCCTCCGCATGGCCCGCGGGGCAGCCGATCTCCCCCAACTCGGCGTGGCCGCAGTGGTTCTGGTCGGTGCCGCCGGGGTCCTGGCCGCGGCTCGCGCCGCGCTGCGCCCGATCCTGGCGGCGGCGGCGCTGCTGGTGGTAATGGCGGGACTGATCCCGCCCGGCCCACCGGATGGACCGGTGGTGGCGTTTCTCGACGTCGGCCAGGGCGATGCCGCCCTGCTGCGCGGTCCCTCGGGAGAGGTGATCCTCATCGACGGCGGCCCCGACCCCGCCCGGCTGCGCTCCCATCTCCGCGATGCCGGGGTGCGGCACATCGACCTGCTCATCATCACCCACCGCCACGCCGATCACACCATGGGACTGGTCGGGCTGCATCTCCCCGTGACCGCGATGTGGCATCCCCCGCAACTGGGGGAGGGGCCTCCATTCGATGCGGTGGTGGCCACGCACACCGCCGCCGGAGCCGCGGTCGCGGTGCCCGAGGTGGGCACCACCGCGGTGATCGGTGCCTTTACCCTGGAAGTGCTGGGGCCGGTGCGGCGCTACGTCTCACCCAACGACGGATCGCTGGTGGTGCGGGTGACGGCGGTGGGGGTTCAGGTGCTCTTCAGCGGCGACATCGAAGCAGTCGCCCAGGCGGACCTCGGCCCACTTCCCTGCGACGTGCTCAAGGTGCCCCATCAGGGGGCGGCCACGTCGGACATCGACTGGATCCTCGCCAGCGCCCCGGCCGTAGCCGTGATCAGCGTCGGTCGCAACGACTTCGGGCATCCCGCGCCCGAGGTGGTGGCCGCCCTGGAGGCAGCGGGTTCGGTGGTGTTTCGCACCGATCGCGACGGGACCGTCACCCTCCGTCTCGATCGGATGGCGGCGCCGCTACCGTCGCCGCGGTGAAGGCTCTGCACGCCGTGATCGGCCCCCGCGAAGCTGGCCCCGGGGAGCGCCTCGAGATGCAAGAGCGCGCCCACTCGTTACTCGCTGAGGCCGGGGTGGATGGCGTCGAGCGCATCGACATTCCCGGCCGGGGTGCAATCGAGGAGGGCGAGGGCACGCCGCGCCGCGCCGAGATGGATCGACTCATACCCGCGTTGCAGAGCGGGTCGCTTTTTGGGGGGAGGCGCGGCGTGCTGGTGGTGGATGCCCACCAACTTCAGGTCGCCGAGGCCGGCATCGTCGCCGGACTCGCCTCCGGACTCGACCCCGACTCGGTGATCGTGGTGTTGGTAGCCGAAGGCGGAGTCCCGGCGGCTCTCGCCAAGGTGGTCAAGGCGGAAGGCGAGACCCACACCATTCGCAAGATAACCGAGCGTGATGCCCTCGGGTGGGTGCGGGAGGCTGGCCGGGAGCGCCGTCTGAAGGTGGAGGCGGCTGCCGGCAGCGCCCTGGTGCAGCGGTTCGGCACCGACACCGCCGCCCTGGGCCAGGCGCTGGACCAGATGGCGGGGGCGGGGACGGTGACCGCGGAGATGGTGGCGGAGCGGTTTCGCAATCGCCCCGACGAGCCGATGTGGCACTTCGCCGATGCGGTCGCCGATGGCGACGTCGGCCAGGCGTTGCGGCGTCTTTCCGACTTCTTGACGCACGGCCACCCGCTGCAGTTGCTCGCCTTCCTGGAATCGGATCTGAAGCGGCGTGCCCTGGCTCGGGCGGCGCCGAGCATCGAGGTGTTTGCCGGCTGGCTGGAGGCCTCGCCGCAGCATTACCCGGTGGAGAAGGCGTGGAAGAACCGCAACCGGGGTAGCGAAGACGACCTGCGGCGCGCCCTCGGCGCCATCGCCCGCGCCGACGTGACCCTGAAGAGCGAACCAGAACCGGTGCACCGGGTGACGATGGAGCGCCTCACTGTGGCGCTGGCGAGATGGTACCGAGGCCGGTAGATCACAAACTGAGGCTGGCCTCTCTGCAGACTCTTCGTTACCCGTTGCCGTCGAACGACAACTACGACCCGAAGGGTCGCACCCCAAGCACTGTCAGCTCGAACGTTCCACCCGGGGCGGCGTAGGAGACCTTGGAGCCCACCTTGGCGCCCAGCAGGGCGGCGCCCATGGGGCTAGTGGGGGAGGCGAGCACGTACTCCGGGACCTTGTTCTCCGGGGTGGCGACGAAGACCTCCATCTCGACCCCATCGCCGCGGCGCACGCGGGCCAGGCAGCCCACGGTGACCTCGTCGCTCACTTCGGCTTCGCGTACCTCGGCGGTGTCGAGGATGTGCTGCAGCTTGCGGATCCGGGCTTCCATGAGGCCCTGCTCGTTCTTGGCGGCGTCATAGTCGCCGTTTTCGGAAATGTCGCCGTGGGAACGTGCTTCGGCGATGCGCTCCGACATCTGGTTGCGCCCGTTGGTCATGAGGTCTTCGAGTTCCTCGACCAACCTGTGATGAGCCGCGGGCGTGAGCCACACGGCCTGGTCATCGACCATTTGGACTGTTCCCCTCGTCGTCAGGCCGAAGCGTTCATCCGCTTGGCCAGGCGCCCCTTGCGGCGGGCCGCAGTGCGCTTGTGCAGGATGCCCTTGGAGGCGGCGGTGTCGATGCGCTTCTGAGCAGCTCGGAACGCTTCGTCCTTGGTAGCGGCATCGCCGGACGCGGAGGCATCCACCGCAGTCTTGATGCGGGTCTTGAGCTCGGAGCGGACGGCCTGACCGCGGGCGTGCCGCTTTACGTTCTGCCGGTTGCGCTTGATCTGGGAGGCGATATTGGCCATGGCTGTACAACCATTCGGTACGAGGGAACGATGCACATTAGCAGGCGGGCGCGCCCCGGTACAATGCCGACCCCCGCCGGAGCCCGATGACCGACATTTCGCGCATTCGCAACTTCTCGATCATCGCCCACATCGATCACGGCAAGTCCACCCTGGCAGACCGGCTGCTGGAGCGAACCGGGGCGATCTCCCCCCGGGACATGCGGGAACAGGTGCTCGACTCCATGGACCTGGAGCGGGAGCGGGGCATCACGATCAAGGCGCAAGCGGTGCGGCTGCCGTATGTGTCGCCAGTCTCGGGTGAGAAGTACATCCTCAACTTGATCGACACCCCGGGCCACGTCGACTTTTCCTACGAGGTTTCCCGCAGCCTGGCGGCCTGCGAGGGCGCGATCCTCCTGGTCGATGCCGCCCAGGGGGTGGAGGCGCAGACCCTGGCCAACGCCTACCTGGCCATCGAGGGCGGCCTGGAGGTGATCCCGGTGCTGAACAAACTGGATCTTCCCGCCGCCGACCCGGAGCGGGTGGCCCGGGAGGTGGCCAACGTGCTCGGCGGCGACCCGGCGGAGGTGCTGCGGGTGTCGGCGAAGACCGGCGAAGGCATCGACGAGTTGCTCGAGGCGATCGTCGCCCGCCTTCCCCCGCCGGCGCCGGCCGGGGACGGCCGGTTACGGGCGCTGGTCTTCGACTCCTACTACGACGTGTACCGGGGAGTGGTGTGTTACATCCGGGTCACCGACGGCAAGGTGTCCACCGGCGACCTCTTGCGCTTCATGGCCACCGGGGAGGATCTCCCCGCCGACGAGGTCGGGGTGCTGACTCCCAAGGCGGTCCCGGTGGCGGCGCTGGGGGCGGGCGAGGTGGGATATCTCATCACCGGGGTGAAGGAGGTGGAGCGGATCAAGGTGGGCGACACCGTGACCCGGCGCGACCGGCCCGCCGCCGAGATGCTCCCGGGATACCGGGAGCCCAAGCCGATGGTGTTCTCCGGCCTGTTCCCCACCGACGGCGACGAGTTCGAGCGTCTCCGCGAGGCCCTGGAACGTCTGCGTCTCAACGATGCCGCCCTTACTTACGAGGCCGAGACCTCGCGCGCCCTCGGCTTCGGCTTCCGCTGCGGATTTCTCGGTTTGCTCCACATGGAGATCGTGCGGGAGCGGCTGGAACGGGAGTACGACCTGGAACTGGTGACCACCGCACCCTCGGTGGCGTTCCGGGTGAGGCTGCAGTCGGGGGAAGAGCGCGAGGTGCGCAGCCCTCAGGACCTTCCCGAGCAGGTGGAACGGCTCGAGATCAGCGAGCCGATGATGCGGGCGATGATCCTCACCCCGACCGAGTACACGGGCACGGTGATGGAGCTGCTCCAGGAGCACCGCGGGGTGATGTCCTCGATGAACTACCTGTCCAAGGAGCGCATCGAACTCGTGTACCGGGTGCCCCTGGCCGAGATCGTCTTCGGATTCTTCGACCAGCTCAAATCGCGCACCCGGGGTTACGCCTCCCTCGATTACGAGGTGGACGGTTATGCCGTGTCCGACCTGGTGCGGGTCGACATCCTGCTCAATGCGCTCCCCGTGGACGCTTTCTCGGCGATCGTGCACAAGGACAAGGCGTATGTGTACGGGCGCAGGTTGGTGGACAAGTTGCGGGAGTTGATCCCGCGCCAGTTGTTCGATGTGCCCATCCAGGCCGCGATCGGATCGCGCATCATCGCCCGGGAGACTGTGAAGGCAAAGCGCAAGGACGTGATCGCCAAGTGCTACGGAGGCGACATCACCCGCAAGCGCAAGCTGCTGGAGAAGCAGAAGGAGGGCAAAAAGCGAATGAAGATGCTCGGTTCCGTGGAAGTGCCCCAGGAGGCGTTCATCGCCGTGCTCCGCGTCGATGAGGACTGATCGTCCCGACGATCCTGAGGTTGTGGACGCCGCCGCCGCGTCCGTCGCCGCCTATGTCCACGTCCCGTTCTGCCGGCGCATCTGCCCCTACTGCGACTTTGCGGTCCAGGTCGGGGGCGACATCGATCGCTACGTATCGGCCCTGCTTGCCGAGATCGATGCCGCCACTCCATTTTTCCGGCCCCTAGATGCCGTATACGTGGGCGGAGGCACCCCGACATCGATTCCGGGCGCCGGGCTGGGTGCGGTGGTGGAACGCCTGGCCGAGCGCTTCGGTCTTGCCCCCGGAGCCGAGGTGTCCCTCGAGGCCAATCCCGAGGATCTGACGCCGCAGTCGTTGGCGGAGTGGCGCGCCGCCGGTTTCAACCGCATCTCATTGGGGGTGCAATCCCTCGATGGAGCGACTCTCGCCGCCCTGGGCCGGGAACACGACGCCGCCATGGCTCGGGAGGCGCTCGGTATGGCCCGCGACACGTTTGCCTCGGTGAATGCCGACCTCATCTTCGGCACTCCCGGCGACACCGGATGGGAGCAATCGGTTGCCGGAGTGCTCGGTGCTGGGATCGACCATCTCTCGGTGTATGCCCTCACGGTGGAGCGAGGCACCCCGCTCGGTCGGGCGGTGGCCGCGGGAGCCCCGGCCCCCGACCCCGACGTCGCGGCCGACGCCTACATCGTGGCGGAAGCGGCGGCGGACGCCGCTGGCCTGGTGCGCTACGAGACTTCGAATTACGCCAGGCCCGGGCACGGCTGCACGTACAACCTGATCACCTGGGCACAGGGGGAGTACGCAGCCTTCGGCAACGGCGCTCATCGCCACCGCGATGGGGTTCGCTCCTGGAACGTGCGCCGGGTGGACCGGTACCAGGAGCGCGTACTGGCCGGCGAGGACCCGTCGTCAGGCAGTGAGCGTCTCGACGGGTGGGGGCGGGAAGTGGAGCGGGTGTCTCTCGGTTTGCGTCGCACCGCCGGGGTGCGACCCGGTCGCGCCGGGGACGCCTTGCTCGCCACCCCGGCGGGCCAACGCCTGGTGACCGCAGGCGTGCTGGCAGCCGGAGACGATCGGTTGCGCGTGATCCGCCCGCTGCTTGGCGACGAGGCTTCCCGGGCGCTGTTAGCACTCGCACCGCTCGAGTGCTAACAAGCCGGGGCGCACTGCTATCGTGACCCGGGATGCTCGATGAACGCAAGGCCGCGATCCTCGCAGCCCTGGTCGAGGCTCACATCGCCACCGGGGCGCCTGTCTCGTCGCGCGCCATCCTCGATCGCAGCGGCCTCGAGTGCTCCAGCGCCACCATCCGCAACGAGATGGTCGTACTGGAGCGCCTCGGGTTGGTGGTGCAGCCCCACACGTCTGCGGGACGGGTTCCCACCGACCGCGGTTACCGGTACTACGTCGATCACCTGTCGCCAGATTCGCTGCGGGCCTCGACCCGGGGACGCATCGAGACGTTCTTCGGGACCGTGCACGCCGAGTTCTCCCGAATCCTGCGCGAGACCTCCGAGATGCTGAGCGAGATCACCCACTACCCAGCGGTGGTGCTCGGCCCGGGGCTGCGCGGTCACGTGGTGCGCGATCTCCACCTCCTCTCCCTCGACCCCGAAGCCGTGGTTGTGGTGGTGATCACCGAGACCGGCCGGGTGCACCAGGCGATCGTGCGCCCGCCCCAGCCAGTCTCCACCGATGAGGTCGCTACCGCAGCCGGTCTCCTCGAGACGCTGGTGGGACGGGAGTTGAGCGACGAGACCTCGGTCGGCAAACTCGATTCTCCGCCCGACGTGGCGGCGCTGGTGGCGGCGACGGTGGCTGCGATCACTGCCGCCCTGGATCGGGGCCGGGAGATCTACGTCGGGGGCACCAGCCGCATGGTCGACCTGTGGGAAGACCTGGCCAAGCTGCACCGCGTGCTCGCCCTCCTGGAACGGGAAGCGACCGTGCTGGAGCTGCTCGACGATCGCGCCGAGGGCACCTCGGTTCGCCTCGGGTCCGAGATTCACGCCGCCGAGCAGGATCTCGCAGTGGTCTCGGCGGCATACCTCACCGCCGGTGCCCGGGGGCGGGTCGGAGTCCTCGGCCCGATGCGTATGGACTACCGGCGCTCGATTCGCGTGGTCGAAGAGGTGTCCGAGGCCCTCGGCGACAGCCTCAAGCCCTGAAGTGGCGGACTACTACGAGGCTCTGGGCGTCGCCCGCGACGCGGGTACCGACGAGATCAAAAGGGCATTTCGCCGTCTCGCCCGCGAGTCCCATCCCGATGCCAATCCGGGCGATCCCGCCGCCGAGGGGCGTTTTCGCCTGATCGCCGAGGCCTACGAGGTGTTGTCCGATCCGCAGCGTCGCGCAGCTTATGACCGAGGTGATCGCATCGGCGACCTGTTCTCCTCATTCGCTGGAGTCGAGGACCTCCTGGCGCGGTTCTTCGGCGGCGTCGGCGCCTTTGGCGGGGGAGTGGCTGGTCCCGCCTCCGGACGCGACGTCGGCGTGGCCGTGACGGTGACCCTGGCCGAGGCATCCACCGGGGTGAGTCGGCCGGTGGGGTTCCGCGGTGCGGCGACGTGCAGCGTGTGCGCCGGGTCGGGATCGAAGCCGGGAGTCGACCTGGCCACCTGCGATCGCTGCGGGGGGCAGGGCTCGCTGCGGGTCACGCGCCAGACCATCCTGGGCCAGGCGATGTCGATCGTGGCGTGCGACCGTTGCCGGGGCCGCGGTCAGGTGGTGGTCGAGGCCTGCCCGCGCTGCCGGGGTCGGGGCACGGAAATCGTCGCGACCACGGTGACGGTCGACATTCCCGCCGGGATCGACGACGGCACCCGACTCCGCATCCCGGGCAAAGGAGCCGCCGGGGAAGCAGGAAGCCGCCCCGGCGACCTGTACATCGAGATCCGGGTCGAGGAGGATCCTCGCTTCGAGCGCCACGGCGCCGACCTGGTGCACCGGGTGCGGTTGGGGATGACCGCGGCGGCCCTCGGCGCCGAGGTGACCGTGCCCACGGTCGACGGGAAGGAGGAGGCGATCACCATCCCCCCGGGAACCCAGCCGGGGACTGTGTTCAAGCTCTCCCGCCAGGGGATGCCCCGCTTGCGGGGCCGGGGCCGGGGCGACCTCCTGGTCGAGGTTCTGGTAACCATTCCCAAAGAACTAGACCGCGACCAGGAGACGGCGCTGCGGGCGTTTGCCGCCACCCTCGATGGCGCGGCCCCGGGGAAGCGCCGCCGGCGCTGACCCGGTGCTGGACTTCGGTCACCCAGCGTCGCTAGAGTGAGCGCGCAGCGCGGCCGACGCACACCGTGAGTGGTGGCCGGAAGCGTGGATGACCGCAGCAGAGGGAGTCTTCAGTTGACAGCCTCGTACAACGAAGTGGTGGGGGACCGCCTGCGTTCGATCCGACGCCAGCGGGGCCTATCGCTCCAGGAAGTGCAGCGCCTCTCCGGCGGGGAGTTCAAGGCCGCGGTCGTCGGTGCCTATGAGCGCGGCGAGCGCAGCCTGTCGCTGCCGCGATTGCAGCGACTCGCTCAGTTCTTCCAGGTGCCGATCTCGAGCTTCTTGCCCCAGGAGGAGACCGTCGAGCGCACCATGGAGCCGCTACCTGCCGGCGGGGTCACCATCGACCTCAACCGGTTGGAGCGTCTCTCCGGCACCGAGTCGGTCGTCTTCAGCCGATTCCTCCGCTCTATCCAGATGCAGCGCCAGGACTACAGCGGCAAGGTTCTCACCATCCGGCGCGATGATCTGAAGCTGCTCGCTCTGCTCATCGATCAGTCCGAGCAGGCCTTCTCGGCCCGGCTCACAGATGTCGGCCTGATCGCCGACAACTGAGGGCACCGCGATGACCCGGTGGTAATCGGGCCTCTGTCGGTATACTTGCCGCCCCTCATGCTTCCCCTCTTGCGAGGATCCCTGTGACCCGTCCTGCCATTGCCGAGGTCTCGTTGCGCGTCCCGGGTGACCATCACATGCTGGCGTTGCTCGGGGAGCGCGACGGACATCTCCGCATCGTCGAGGAGGCCTATCCGGAGGCCTCGATCGTGGCGCGCGGGGACGAGCTGCGCATCACCGGGCCGGAGACGGCTGCCAACCTGGCGCGCACCACCCTCGAGGAGTTGCTGGTGCTGGTGCGGGAAGGCCAGCACCTGGACGCCGACCGGGTGCGCCGCGTGGTCGATCTGGTCAAAGCGGAGGTGCCCAGCCCCTCAGGGGTGTTCACCGACGGGGTCCCCGTTGGCCGGGGCAAGGTGGTGCGGGCCAAAACGCTGAACCAGAAGCGCTATGTCGATGCGATTCGCCAGAACACCGTCGTGTTCGGCATCGGACCGGCCGGCACCGGCAAGACCTATCTCGCCATGGCACTGGCGGTGCACGGACTGCAGACCGGCGGCTACACCCGCATCATCCTCACCCGCCCCGCGGTTGAAGCCGGAGAACGGCTGGGGTTTCTCCCCGGCGATCTCGCCGCCAAGGTCGATCCATACCTGCGCCCGCTGTATGACGCCCTGTTCGACATGCTGGGGCCGGAGGAGACCGCGCGCATGCTGGAGCGCGGGACTATCGAGATCGCGCCACTGGCCTACATGCGGGGTCGGACCCTCAACGATGCCTTCGTCGTGCTCGATGAGGCGCAGAACACCTCCCCGGAACAGATGAAGATGTTCCTCACCCGCCTCGGGTTCAACTCGAAGATGGTCATCACCGGGGATGTCACCCAGGTGGATCTACCGACCGGACGCGCCTCAGGGTTGCGGCAGGTGCGGTCGATCCTCATCGAGATCCCGGGCGTCACCTTCATCACCCTGGGCGCAGAAGACGTGGTTCGGCATCGCATCGTGGCCTCGATCGTCGAGGCGTACCAGATCCACGAGGAGGGCAAGGGCGAATGAGTCCGCGCTTCCGCCTCACCGCGGTTGCTCGCATTGGCGCACTCGTGCTTGCCGGGACACTGGCGGTACTCGCCGTCACCGTCGGCCAGGACCCGGGCACGGCGCCCATCGTGCTGCGCGAGGGAGAGGCTGCCCCCGAGACCTTCATCGCTCCCGCCCGTACCTCGGTGGTCGATGAGGACGCCACCGAGGCCGAGCGCACGGCCGCCGAGTCTCTGGTGGCCGACGTGTACCGCACCGATACTCTCGTGACCGAGACGGTGCTGGACGCGGTCGCCGACGTGTTCGCCACCGTGGGCTTCGTTGCCGAGCCGCTGCCGCCACCGAGCACGACCACAACCACTGCGGCCGGAACCACCTCGACCGATGCGCCCACGAGCACCTCCGGCGCCACCACCACTACCACCGCAGCCGACACGACGACCACCTCGACGATCCCTGCCGAGCCGCGGCCGCGCACCGAGCAGATCATGCTGGTACAGGAGGAGTACCCGCTGCTCGACGACCTCACCATCGCGGCGCTGGTCGACCTGGTCAACGGCGACACGGAGCGGATAGCCGCTGGAGACACCGCGCTCTTCCCGCTGGTGCGCCAGGAGGCGGTCGACATCGCCGAGGAGTACATGCTGCGCGGCATCAAGTCCCCGGACCTGGGTGGGGTGCGTTCGGAATTGGTGACCCGGCCCCGGCCCCTGGTTCTCCTTCCCGACGAGTTGCGTGGCCCGGCGGAGGCGGCCGTCGCCGACGTGGTGCAGCTGCAACTCCAGGCCAACCAGTTCCGCGACGATGTCGCCACCCAGCAAGCGCGTCTCGAGGCGCGACAGACGGTGCCGGACATCACCGTGGTGTTCGTGGCCGGGCAGAACATCGTTCGTCAGGGCGACCGTTTGGCGGCGGTGCATCTGCAGGCGATCGAAGACCTCGGCCTCCTCGAGGAGACCGGTGAGGGGTCGCCGTTGCGGGCGATGGCATTGGTGGTGGTTCTGGTGGTGGCGCTGGCCGCGGCGTTCGTGGCCCGCACCGCTGCCGACCTGTGGCACCGACCGAAGATGGTGGCGCTGTTCGGTTTGCTGCTGGTATTGGCGGCGCTGGCGTCCCGGGTCCCCGAGATCGTGTCCCGCGATCGCATCGAGCTCGGCTTTGTGCTCCCGGCGGCTCTCTTCGGTTATCTGGCCGCCAGCCTGTTCGACTCCCGGGTGGCGGTGCTGATGGCGCTGCCGGTGTCGGCGTTCGTCGCCCTGGCTACCGGCGATCTCGCCCTGGTGGTGTTCTCGGCGGCGGCGACCCTGACACCGATCCCGTTGGTGTCATCGGTCTCCTCGCGGGCCCAACTCAACCTCGCCGTCGTGTCCTCCGCGTTGGTTCACATACCCCTGGCCGGAGCCATCGCCTGGTTCTTCTACGGCGCCGATGCCGTGGTGCTGAGCGCCGTCTGGGGATTCGTTGGTGGCATCGCCAGCGGAGTGGCCGCGCTCGGGGTGCTGCCGGTACTCGCCTCGGCGTTCGGCATCACCACCACCCAGAACCTGCTCGATCTCACCGACCGCAACCACCCCGCCCTGCGTCGCATCGAAGAGACCGCGCCCGGCACGTTCAACCACTCGATCCTGGTGGGGCATCTCGCCGATCGGGCGTCTCGCGCGGTGGGGGCCAACCCGCTGCTGGCCCGAGCGATGGCGTACTACCACGACCTGGGAAAGACCGTCGATCCCAAGTACTTCGTCGAGAACCAGTTCGGGGTGACCAATCCCCACGATCGGCTTCCCGCGACGGAGTCGGCGGTGATCATTCGCAGCCACGTCACGGAGGGGTTGCGTCTGGCGCGTAACTATCGCATTCCGGCAGAGGTCGCCGAGGGGATCCTCACCCATCACGGAACCAGCCTGATGCGGTACTTCTTCCACAAGGCGGAGGCGGCCGAAGGCTTCGACGCCGCCGACTACCGCCACCGCGGCGGCAAGCCGCGCACCAAGGAGATGGTGATTCTCATGCTCGCCGACGCCACGGAGGCGGCGACGCGGGCACTGGTGCAGAACGAAGATCCCACCAGCGAGAGTATTCGCGAGCTGGTCGAGAGCATCATCGCCGAGAAGATGGAGGACGGGCAGCTGGAGGAGTCCGATGTCACCTTTGGCGAGCTCACCCGGATCAAGGAGGCGTTCGTCGATGCGATGATCGGCTACTACCACACCCGCATTCCGTACCCGGGATTCCCTACGACCAAGGACGACGACCCGTCGTGAACGTGTTCCTCAGCGACGAGCAGGGTCATCCCGCTCAGACCGAGTCTCTGGTCTCGTTTGCCACCCGGGTTTTGGCCGAGGAGGGCTATCCCGGCGAGACCGAGATGGCGGTTTATCTGGTCGATGCCATCGAGATGGCTGGTTACAACAAGCGGTTCATGGATCGCAACGGACCCACCGACGTCCTGGCGTTTCCCACCGAGGCCCTGGTTCCCGGTTCGGCGCCGCGGGCGCTTCCCGGTGAACCGCCTCTCAACATCGGCGACGTGTTCCTGTGTCCGGTGGAGGTGGCGCGTCGCGCTGGCGAGCAGAACATCGCTTACGACCATTATCTCCATCTCCTCCTGGTCCATGGAATGCTGCACCTCCTCGGCTACGAACACGAGGACGATGCCGCCGCCGAAGCGATGGAACGACGCGAGGACGAGTTGCTGGATGCCATCGGAAGGCCCTGGAAGTGATTTCGATCGCGCTCGGCATCAGCCTGGTGCTCGCGGTGCTGGGAGCGGCCCTCCGGTTCGGCGGCGCCTCGCTGCTGCGCACCCATCGCGCCGATGCCCTCCGTGATGCCGCCGCCGGCACCCCCGGCGCGGTTCGTGTCGCCGGGCTGCTCGAGGATCCTCACCCGATCCAGCCTGCGATCGGAATGGTGCACTCGGCGCTGCTGGTCACTGCGGCCATACCCGCGGTCTGGGCGGTGTCGGCGATGGTCTCGGGTTGGCCGCTCCTCGGATTGCTCATTGCATTGGGCGGCCTGCTGGTGTTTGGCGGGGATGCCGTGCCCCGAGCCCTGGGTCGGGCCATGCCCCGCCGGCCCGCGTACCGCCTCTCTCGTCTCCTCGAGATCGCCATCGGTCTCGGCAGCCGCACCGTGGACGTCATTTCCGATGACGAGCCGGAAGTGGCATCCGCGGCGGGTAGTCATCAGGACAAGACCGACGAGATCGATCTCATCTCGTCGGTGCTGGAGTTCACCGACGCCATAGTGCGCGAGGTCATGGTGCCCCGGACAGACATGGTGACCGTGGTTGCGACGGCAGACACCGATCGTGCCCTCGATCTCGTGGTCACCTCGGGGCGGTCACGCATACCGGTCACCGGCGAGAACCTCGACGATGTCCTCGGGATCCTCTACGCCCGCGATCTGCTGCGCTTCCAGGACAGCGGGGCCAGCCCGGTGCCGGTGCGCGCGCTGATGCGGCCAGCGCAGTTCGTCCCTGAGACCAAGCGGGTTTCCTACCTGTTGCGGGAACTGCAACGCGAGAAGATCCACCTTGCCATCGTCGTCGACGAATTTGGCGGCACCGCCGGACTGGTCACGATCGAGGATCTGCTCGAGGAGATCGTCGGTGAGATTTCGGACGAACACGACACCGAAGAACCAATGATCGAGGAGCTGGACCGGGGGTACATGGTCGACGGGCGACTGGCGGTGGGCGATCTCGCCGAGCTGGTGGGGATGTCGCTACCCGACGACGACTGGGACACCGTCGGTGGCCTGATCTTTGGGCTGGCGGGCCGGGTCCCCAAGGAGGGGGAGAGCTTCGACGTCGAAGGATTGCGGCTGACCGCGGAGCGGGTGCAGGGGAGACGAGTGTCGCGGGTGCGGGTCCACGTCGGGTGAGATCTGGATTCGTCCCGGTGGTCGGGCGCCCCAATGTGGGCAAGTCGACCCTGGTCAACGCCCTGGTGGGCTCCAAGGTTGCGATCACCTCGATGCGCCCCCAGACCACCCGCAACGCCATCCGCGGCATCGTTGATCGCCCCGACCTGCAGATCGTGCTCGTGGATACGCCGGGGATCCACCGCCCGCGCACCGCGCTCGGGGACCGGCTCAATGCATTGGCGGCTGGTGCGATGGACGGGGCCGACGCAGTCATCTTCGTCATCGAGGCCACGGGCAAAATCGGTCCCGGGGATCGGCTCATTGCGGGCCGACTCCTTGCGGCCGGCCGGCCGACGGTGTGCGTGATCAACAAGACCGATGCCGCCCGGCCCGGGGAGGTGGTGGAGCGCCTGTCCGATGCCGCCGACTGGAAGTTTGCCGCGTATGTCCCGATCAGCGCCGCGGCCGGGAGCAACCTGGACCCGGTCGTCGCCGAGGTGGCGGCGCTGCTTCCCGAAGGACCGCGCTACTTTCCGGCGGGGATCACCACCGACCAAGCGGATGAGTTCGTGATCGGAGAAACGATCCGGGAGAAGTTCCTCGACCGGCTGCGTGACGAGCTGCCGCACTCGCTGGCCGTGCTGGTTGACGAAGTGTTGGAGCAGGACAACGGGGTGCTCCGGATCACCGCCCGCATCCTGGTGGAACGGGACAGTCAGAAGGGGATCGTCATCGGCGCCGGTGGCGCCGGTCTGGCCGCCGCCGGCACCGCCGCCCGCTCGGAGTTGGAACGCCGCTTCGGCACCAGGGTGCACCTGGACCTGCGCGTCGTGGTGGAAAGAGGCTGGCAAAAGCACCCGGGGATCGTGTCGCGACTGGGGATGTAGGCCGGTTGCCGGATCATCATTGCTCCGGTCTCCGGTCTCCGGTCACACATCGTCCGGATCCTCCATCTCCACCGGCTCCATGTCCTCCTCCACCTCCACCGCGTCTCCTCCATGCGTCGCGATCCGCCACACGTTGCCGCAGGGGTCGGTGACCACGGCATAGCGCTCGCCGGTGGTGCGGTCGGTGGTCGGTTCGGTGGCGATGTCGGCGCCCGCTTCGAGGGCGGCGGCAAAGGTGTCTTCGCAATCTTCGCTGTATAGGTGGAACACGGCGGGCATCGGGCCGTAGTCGTCGGTGGCTTCCGAGACGATCAGCATGCTGTCTCCGATGCACACCTCGGCGTTGAGCAGCGTTCCGTCGGGGCGGTCCTTGCGGTGGAGGATCTCAGCGTCGAAGGCGTCAAGGAGGAACTCCACCAGCTCGTCCGCGCCCTCGACCATGAGGTGAGGGGTGATGGTGCCGAACTCGGGACGCTGCCAGTCGCTCATGACAGGTTCCATCCGTCGATGGCTTCGATCAGGCTCTGGTCGAGATCGGAGAGGCGCTGCACGGAGTGGGTGGTCAGGGTGAGAGTGACCTTGTTCCAGCGGATGTCGATGTCGGGGTGGTGGTCGGCCTTTTCGGCGGTGAGCGCCACGCGATTCACAAAACCCATCGCCGCCGCGAAGTCGGCGAATTCGAAGGTCCGGATGGCTGTCTCTGCTTCGAAGCGCCACCGGGCATGGGCCGCGCCGAGGGCGGTGCGCTCGTCTGCGGTCAGGGGCCGGGCCATGTTCTGGAGTCTATGAGAAGACGGCGCCTGGAGAGGAGCCAGCGGCCTACTTGACGGCGGACCTCCGGCCCTTGAGCACGATGGTGACGATGGCGCCCGCGAACAGCGCCAGGCCGAGCAGCACGACAACCCCCGAGTTGTCGCCGTCCCCACTCGCTGGTGCTTCGGTGACGGCCGGACTCGGAACCGTCGTCGGGGGCAGGGTGGTCGTGGTCACCGGGATCTGGGCAACGATCTCAGTCGGCCCCACCACCTGATAGGCGGTGTCGCCTGAAACGACTGTGATTGCTGCGTCCACGGCAAAGGCCGCGGCCAGTCCCGGGTTGGAGGCGGCGAGAGCGAAGTAGTCGGCCGAGCCGTAGGCGACGGGGATGAGTTCCATATTGGGGTCGAATCTAGTGTCGATCCAGCGGCCCGCGGTCAAAACGAAGGTGTGCCCACCCCCGATCCGCACCCGGTCGCCGTGGGCATCGGCGGGGGAGGCCCCGGACTCCGCCGTGGCCAGGGCGCCAGCGGCGTCGGCGGCATCCACCGCGGCCTCGCCGGAAGGCGGAGTGGTGGTGGCGGCCGCGGATCGGTAGGCGGCGGATGAGATGTCCTGCAACGCCTCCTCCCCGAATGGCGAGTCCTCGGTGACCAGGTAAGACGTGTACGGGGTGACGATGCCCCAGCGGATGGAGAGGCGCACGATCTGGTCGATGGTCTCCTCGCTCGGTCCCTCGAGGCGCATCGTGGTGAGCAGGTGGCCGATCTTGCGAGTGGCCCACAGCCGGGGGACGGCTGAGTCCCCCCCGGAGGCGGTGAAGTGGAGATCGTCGAACACCAGCGTCACCGTCTCATCGCCGATCCGGCCCCGCAGGGTGATCGCGGCGGTACCAGGGCCCTGGTAGCGGCCGGCAACGACGAGCTGGCCGCCGCGGAACACATCGGGGAGGGGGGTGGGATACAGGTCCGAGACCGTGACTCCCTCTACGTTCACACTCACCCCGGTGAGCACGGGCGAGGAGACTTTGGCGTACAGCGTCTCCACGGCGGCATCGATCGCCTCATCCGGGGTGACATAGGTGGTGGTGCCGTGGTGGTCGCGGGCGATGGCATCGAGGAGGAAGGTGTCGACGTCGAAGCCGACACCGAATGCAAAGATCGAGACCCTCTCCCCGGCGCGGTCCGCCAGGTTGAGCAGTATCTCGGGGGTAGCGATGACACCTTCTGTGGCAAGCCCATCGGTGAGGAACAGGACGTAGGTCGGGCGATCTGGATCGGCGCGATCGACCGCCTGATCGAGAGCGAGATCGATGTTGGTGGACCCACCTGCAGCCAGGCCCGCCACCCAGGTGGCAGCAGCGTCGGCATCATCGGAGGGGCGGAGGCCACTCCCGAACGAATTAGCCCCGGTGGAGAACGCGATGACGTCGAACCGATCATCGGAGTTGAGGTGGCGAAGGATGTAGGTCGCCGCGTCCTGAGCCTGTTCCAGCTTCTCGCCCTCCATGCTTCCCGACACGTCGAGCACCACTACGACGTCCTTCGGCACCACGGCCTCGGGGGCGGAGAGACCAGGTGAGGCAAGCAGGAGAAAGTAACCCTCCCCGTCGTCGGCGTAGGTGAGCAGGTCCAGGCCAATGGCCGAGGTATCCGCGGAGTAGTACAGGACGAAGTCGGACTCGGATGCCACGGTGCCCTCGAATCCGACCTCGACCCGGCGGTCGCTGAGGCGATTGACGCCGATGTCGTGGGTGGGGGAGTACACGGTCTTGATGGAGGTGGAGGAGCGGATGTCGATGTGGGCCTCGACCGACTCGATCGGGGCGTTGTGCTCCCGGCCCAACGGATGGCGGTAGCGAGTGAGGCCGGTGTCGGCGGCGAGCACCTGCCGGTAGGTGATCTCGACGATTTTGGAGTCGTGAGGCGCGATGGGAAACACCCGGAGCCGCAGTAGCCCATCGCCGGCGTACTCCAGCAGGGCCGGATCCAGAGTGCGGCGCACGATCTCCTCGTAGGTGCGACGCGCCACGTCGCCGTCGAGCAGCTCGCCCTCGACTGGCTCGCCGTCGATCCACAGCGTCAGGCCGGTCACGGCGGCGTCGGCGGGTATCGGGTGCAGAAACTCGCCTTCGCCGGGAAAGTCGGAGTCGTTGCGGAGCACCTGACGCACCCGGGTGGTGGCGACGCCATCCTCGATGGTGACATCGAGACGGTATTCGGCGACGACGATCTCGGCGCCGCCCTCGCAGTCCCACCAGGGACAGGGCGGCATCGGGGGATCGATGACCACTTGCGCCGCCGCGCTGGCAGGCAGACCGAGGGCAAGGGCCAGGGCGGCCGTGAGAAGGCGGATCGCCATGTGGTCACTTCCTGGATCGGGTACGCCTCTCATGGGACGCGCCGGGTTCCCGATCCGGTTCCCGGCGACCGGTACTCTCACCGATCGTGGCTCTGCGCAGCGACCAGGGAATCGTCCTCCGCGGTTTCCCGTTTGGGGAGGCCGACCGTGTCGTGGTGTTGCTCAGCCCCAACCACGGGAAGGTGCGGGCGGTGGCCAAAGGGGTTCGCAAGACCAAGAGCCGGTTCGGTGGGCGACTGGAGCCGTTCACCCATGTCGATCTCGTCCTCTATGAGGGGCGCAACCTGGACACGATCACCCAGGTGTCGGTGATCGAGGCGTTTCCCGCCCTGCGGGCCGATCTCGACCGGGTTTTGGCTGCCGGCACCATGGTCGAGGTCGCCGATGCCGTCACCCAGGAAGGGGAGGGGTCGCGACGCGCCTTTCTTCTGCTCCAGCGCGGCCTGCGCGCCCTGGAGGCCGGTCCCCGGCACACGGACCTGCTGGCGTCGTATCTTCTCAAGGCTGCGGCAGTGGTCGGGGTGGCCCCGGCCTTGGACCACTGCGCCGGATGCGGCCGTACCGATGATCTGACCCGGTTCTCGTTCGCCGGTGGCGGCGTCTTGTGCGAGAGCGATCGCATTCCGGGGGCGATCGTGCTCCGCCCCGGACTCACCGGGTACCTGTCGCGTCTCGCCGCCGCCGACCTGGCGACCCTTCCTGCGGCCGATCCGGGTTTCTCCGGCGAGGCGATGGGGGTGACGCGGCGGTTCATCGAGTACCACCTGGAGCGGCGGTTGGCATCGCTGACGCTCGATGGCTGATCCCCGCCATGTTGCCATCATCATGGACGGCAACGGCCGCTGGGCCACGGCGCGTGGCCTCCCCCGCACCGCCGGCCATGCCGCCGGGGAGGAGGCCCTGTTCGACGTGGTCCACGGCGCCCTCGGCCTCGGCATCGAATGGCTCACCGTATTCACCTTTTCTACCGAAAACTGGAACCGACCCGCGGAGGAGGTCGAGTTCCTGATGGGGTTCAAGGAGGACCTGCTCACCCGGCGCCGTGACGAGTTGCACGAGCTCGGGGTCCGGGTGCGGTTTCTCGGCGATCGCCACGATCCGCGGGTCTCAGACCGCTTGCGAGCGCAGATCCTCGCCGCAGAGGAGCTCACCGAAGCCGACACCAATATGACGATGGTCTTCGCCTTCAACTACGGGTCGCGGGCCGAGATCGCCGCGGCCGCCCGCCGCCTTGCCGCCGAGGCCGCCGCCGGCAAGCTCGACCCGGCCGCAATAGATGTTGCCGCCCTCGCGGCGCGGTTCGAGATCCCCGAGATGCCCGACCCCGACCTGGTGATCCGTACCAGCGGCGAGCTGCGCACCAGCAACTTTCTCCTATGGCAGTCGGCCTATGCCGAGTACGCCTTCCCCGACACCCTGTGGCCCGACTTCCGCACCGCCGACCTGGAGCGGTGCGTGGAGGAGTATCGGAAGAGAGAGAGGAGGTTCGGAAGGGTCTGATGGGCCGCTTCGCGCCCGTCGCTACCCGTCGCCAGCTACCGGCAAGAAGGTGGCGGCCGGCTCTCTCGTTCCGAGGCGGGTAGCGGGAAGCGGGCAGCCGTGCCGCCACGGGAGCCTGTAACCCGCCGCCTACCATTCCGCTCCATGCCCGCACCCGATCTCGAGACCATCGTCAACCTGTCCAAGCGGCGCGGGTTCGTGTTTCCGGCCTCGGAGATCTATGGGGGTTTGCGTTCGTCGTGGGACTACGGGCACCTCGGCGCCGAACTACTGCGGAATCTGCGCGAGGCGTGGTGGACCGCGATGGTGCGCGATCGCGATGACATCGTCGGCATCGACTCGGCGATCATCCAGTCCCGTCAGGTGTGGGTGACCTCGGGGCACGAGGCCAACTTCTCCGATCCCCTGGTGGAGTGCACCAACTGCAACCACCGCTTCCGGCTCGACAAACTCGACGACCCCGGCCGCTGCCCCGACTGCGGGGAGCGGGGCAGCTTCACCGAGCCCAAGCCGTTCAATCTCATGCTGAAGACCTTTCTCGGGCCGGTGGAGGATGATGCCGCCCTCACCTATCTTCGGCCGGAGACGGCGCAGGGGATCTTCATCAACTACGAGAACGTGCGGCGCTCCGCCCGACTGCGCCTGCCGTTCGGGATCGCCCAGATCGGCAAGTCGTTCCGCAACGAGATCACCCCTGGCCAGTTCGTGTTTCGCACCCGGGAGTTCGAGCAGATGGAGATGGAGTTCTTCTGCCGACCCGAGGAGGCGGAGGGTTGGCACCGCCACTGGCTAGATGCCCGCCTGCAGTGGTACCTCGACCTCGGGATGACCCCGGAGCACGTCCGGTTGCGGGCTCACGAGACCAGCGAGCTCGCCCACTATGCCGCCGCCACCAGCGACGTCGAGTACCTGTTCCCGTGGGGGTGGGACGAGTTGGAGGGGATCGCCAACCGTACCGACTTCGACCTTCGGGCGCACTCCGACGCCAGTGGCACGGATCTGCGTTACTACGACCAGGATGCCGACCAGCGGTTCTTTCCCTTCGTCATCGAGCCCGCCGTCGGGGTGACCCGTTCTGCTTTTGCGTTCCTCATCGACGCGTACGACGAGGACGAGCTGGCCGGGGAGAAGCGGGTGGTACTGCGGCTGCACCCACGCCTCGCGCCGATCAAGGTCGCGGTGCTGCCGCTGTCCAAAAAGGACGAACTGGTCGCGATCACCGAGGAAGTCGCCGCCACGCTGCGAAAGCGGTGGATGATCGAGGTCGACGTCACCCAGTCCATCGGCCGCCGCTATCGGCGCCAGGACGAGGTGGGAACACCCTTCTGTGTGACCATCGACTTCGAGACCCTCAACGACTCAGCCGTCACCGTTCGGGAGCGTGACAGCGCGCAACAGGTGCGAGTGCCGATAGTGGACCTGCTGTCGCACCTGGAAGGGGTCCTCGATCCGGTCTGAGGCCGGCAACCGGCGACCGGCAACCGGCAACCGGCAACCGAAACCATCCGCTCTCCGGCCTCCGTCTCTCTGTTCTGACCGCAGGCCCCCGCCGGTACACTCCCGCAAGGATGGCCTACCGGCGAGAAGACATCGAACGGGTGCGGGACGCCACCGACCTGGTCGAACTCGTCGCCGAGGTCACCAAGGTGAAGCGATCCGGCCGTTCGGTCATGGCGGTGTGTCCGTTCCATCAGGAGAAGACCCCCTCGATGAGCGTCGATGCCGCGCGGGGCCTGTACCACTGCTTCGGGTGCGGCAAGAGCGGGGACCTGTTCCGGTTCGTGCAGGACACCCAGGCGGTCGACTTCACCGACGCGGTGGAACTGCTGGCACGGCGTACCGGGATCACCTTGCAGGAGGACACCGATGCGATGCAGCGGCGCGACCGCCGCCAGATCCTCGTGGACGCGACCGTCCTTGCCGTCGAGTTCTTCCACGACAGCCTGAAGACCGGAGGCGACGCCGGGGCTGCGCGCAGCTACCTGCGCGGCCGTGGGTACGACGCCGCGGTCGTGGAGCGGTTCGGCATCGGCTTCTCCCCGGCCCACGGTGAGGCGCTGGTGGGACATCTCCGCCGCCGCAAGGTGCCCGAGGATGTGATGGTCACTGCTGGGTTGGCGGTGCGGGCAAGAACGGGAAAGGTGTTCGATCGCTTTCGGGGCCGGGTGATGTTTCCGATTCACGACGTACGCGGGGACGCGGTCGGATTTGGCGCCCGGCTGCTCGAGGGTGGTGAAGGGCCCAAATATCTCAACTCGCCGGAGACTCCGATCTATCACAAATCGAGCCTGCTCTACGGCCTCAACTGGGCCAAGTCCGAAGTGGTGCGGGGTGGGTACTCCGTGGTGGTGGAGGGCTACACCGACGTGATCGGTCTCCATCTCGCCGGCATGCCGGTGGCGGTGGCAACCTGCGGCACCGCGCTGGGCGACGAGCATCTCGACCTGTTGCGCCGCTTTTCCGAGAAGGTGGTGCTGATGTTCGACGCCGACGAGGCGGGAACGAATGCCTCGCTGCGAGGATTCGAACGCAGCGTCCCCGGAGATCTCGACCTGAGGGTGGCGGCACTCCCGCCGGGACGCGACCCGGCCGACATGGTCGCCGCCGGCGAGGTCGAGCTGTTGCGTGGCGCCATCGCCGACTCGACGCCCCTGCTCCAGTTCCGCCTGGAGCGTCTGTTGGAGGGTTTCGCTCTCGACGAACCCGAAGCCCGCGGCCGCGCCGTGCGGGCGGCGGCGGAAGTGGTGGCCAGGCATCCCGATGTGGTGGTGCGTCACGAATACGCCGTATTGGTCTCGCGTCGCACCGGAGTGGAGCTGGCCGTGGTGGCCTCGGCGGTGGAGTCGGCGGCACGGGGTCAGCAGAGGGTGCGATCCCCGGCGGTGCGGCCACCCGAGGCGCTGCAGGGAGTGGAGAAGGCGGAGCGGGAGTTGCTGCGCCTGCTGCTGGCTAATGATGCCGGAGTGCGCCGCCATGACCTCAGCGAAGTCTTTTCTCGCGAGGAGCACCGGACGGCGTATGACCTGTTGCTCCCCGTGGTCACGGCGCTGGATCCGGGGATACCACCAGACCTCGGGTCTCTGCTCGGTGACGATTCCGGTGAAGTGGCCGTGATGCTGCGCGGTCTGGCATTCCTCGAGTCCCCGCTTGCGGATGCCGATGAAGTAGTCCGCAAGGTGCAGGTGGGGGCTCTGGACCGCAGGATGGATGAGGTGCGTCGCCGGGTCGAATCCCTGGCGCCGCAGTCGGAGGCATATACCGCTGGTTTCGAGGAGTTGATAGCGTTGGAGCGTCGCCGTCGCCTCTTGGCGAGTCAGGAATGAGCGTGGACCCGATCGTCACCGAGTTGGCCTCTCGAGCGCGCCAGCGCGGCTTCATCATGACGGCCGAGATTCAGCAGGAGTTGGAGGAGGCGTCTGCGCCCGCAGAGTCGTTCGACAGCGTGGTCGACGCTCTACGCAAGCTGGGGGTCGAGCTGCGGGAGGACTCCCAGGATGCGATCTTCGACATCCTGCCGATCGACGACGAGATCGAGGTCACCGATCCGGTGCGCATGTATCTGCAGGAGATCGGCCGGGTCCCATTGCTCGACGCCCAGCAGGAGGTCGAGTTGGCGATGCAGCGCGAGGCCGGGCTGCGCGCTGCCGAGAAGCTGCCCGATCTGACCAAGGGCACTCCCGTCGCCGAAAAGGTGGTGCTGGAGAGGGCCGTGCGAGTCGGGAGCCGCGCCGCCGAGAGGTTGGTCGAAGCCAACCTGCGCCTGGTGGTCTCCATCGCCAAGAAATACGTGGGGCGGGGCATGCCCCTGCTCGACCTCATCCAGGAGGGGAACCTGGGGTTGATTCGCGCCGTGGAGAAGTTCGACTATCGCAAAGGCTTCAAGTTCTCTACCTATGCGTCGTGGTGGATCCGCCAATCGGTGACGCGGGCCCTGGCGGATCAGGGCCGCACCATCCGGGTTCCAGTACACATGGTGGAGACGATCAACAAGCTGGCCGCGGTGCAGCGCGCCCTCAGCCAGGAGCTGGGCCGGGAACCGACGATCGAGGAGATCGCGGTCGACCTGGAATTGGAGCCGGCCAAGGTCTTCGAGCTGCGCCGCATCGCCCAGGACCCGCTCTCGCTGGAGACACCGCTGGGGGAGGAGGACGACTCCACTTTGGGCGACTTCGTCGAGGATCACGATGCCGAGGCGCCGGTGGCGTCAGCGTCGTTCCGGCTTTTGCAGGACTACTTGCGCATCGTCCTCGAGGAGCTGTCGGAGCGGGAGCGCCAGGTGCTGGTGATGCGCTTTGGCCTCGCCGACGGGAAGATCCACACGCTGGAGCAGGTCGGCAAGCATTTCAAGGTGACCCGGGAGCGCGTGCGGCAACTGGAAACCAAGGCGCTGGCCAAGCTGCGCCAGCCGTCGCGAGCCGGGAAGCTCAAGGACTACCTGGAAGGCAGCTGAGGGGGCGCGGCGTCGGAGCAGGCGGCCGGCGACACCGCGAACGGCAGCGCCAGGGCCTGACTCTGGCCCGCAGGAGCTCGGTCTCGGTCGCGGGAGGCCCAAGGAGCCGGTGGTACCCTTCCCGGCCCTTTCCGGGGTAGCTCAACGGCAGAGCAACGGACTGTTAATCCGCAGGTTGTGAGTTCGAATCTCACCCCCGGAGCCA
>JBKKBI010000076.1:0-6165 GCA_046714175.1 Acidimicrobiia bacterium
GGTCGGGGGGGGCTTGGGCGCAGTACGGTCATGATGTGGAGGCGGCGCGGGCGGAGTTGGCTTTGTTGTGTGCCAAAGACGGGGTCGATTGTGTCGCCAACCCCCCCACCATCATCTACACCACCACTTCGGCCGATCTGCGGATCAAGATCTCCGAAGCCCTCAGACCCATGTTGCTCGATGCCGGCTTCAACTATGAGGTCGAAGTCGATCCGTCGCTCGTGTTCTTCGGCTCGACGCTCGACTACGGGTGGTATGACGTGGGTGGGTGGAGCTGGATGGGCCGTCCCGGCCTGGCCAGCCTGGTCGCCAGCCATGGGGCCTGGGATCCCGGTGCCGTACCGCCCGACGGGTTGGCCTTCTCCCGGTGGGGGGCGCAGGCGATGTCGGGACAAGAGGACGCTGGGTATAACCAGGGGCCCTCGGCCGTCATCGACGAGCACACCCGCCGGTACGCCATCCTCGCCGCATCGAT
Source organism: Acidimicrobiia bacterium (assembly GCA_046714175.1). Classification (GTDB taxonomy): domain Bacteria; phylum Actinomycetota; class Acidimicrobiia; order Spongiisociales; family UBA11373; genus UBA11373. The sequence continues at coordinate 476 of JBKKBI010000076.1, forward strand.
GCGGTTCACCGCCGACGCCGAGGAGTTGCGAGCACTGTTTGCCGAGGCGGAACAGATCCTCGCCGACCAGGTGGTGTTCATCCCGCTGTTCCAGATTCCCGACCCGGCGGTGTACTGGGGCGACGAGATCACCGGCTTCAAGCACAATGTCAGCAACTCAGGTGACCTGTGGAACGTCGCCACCTGGTACCGAACCGACGGCTGACCGCAACCAGGTACAATCCCCGTCCCACGTCGGAGTGGCGGAACTGGTAGACGCGCTAGGTTGAGGGCCTAGTGGGCGATTAGCTCGTGGAGGTTCGAGTCCTCTCTCCGACACCGGAAAGATCTCCTGGCTCGTCCGGGTGCCGGTGTGCTGGCCGGGTCTAGCATCCCGCCGTGCCCGAGACTCGATACGCGCGTTTAGGTGACGAGCACATCGCCTACCAGACCGTAGGTTCCGGTCCCCGCGATATCCTGTTCATGTCCGCGTGGTTCAGCCACGTCGACGGACGATGGGAAGAGCCGCGGTTCGCCGCCATGCTCCGGCGGCTGGCGACCATGGGCCGCCTTATCGTGTTCGACAAGCGGGGATCGGGGGCGTCCGATCCCCTCCCCGCGGCCCAACCGACGTGGGAGGACTGGGCCGACGACATCCTCGCGGTCTTGAACGCTTGCGGATCCGAGCGAGCGACCGTGATCGGGGTGGGAGACAGCGGACCCCTGGCGATGCTGTTCGCCGCCACCCAACCCCAGCGAGTGTCCTCGCTCGTGGTGGTGAACAGCGGCGCCCGTTTGGTCAGAGCGCCCGACTACCCCTGGGGACTCTCACCCGTCGAAGTCCGCGAATTCCTGACGCGAACCCGGGACACGTGGGGAACCGGGGGAATCGCCGACGTCTTCAGCCCGTCCAGCGCCGCCGACGAGCGTTACCAGCAGTGGTGGGCCCGCTATCAGCGAATGGGAGCGAGTCCGGGACGGAGCACTGCGATGGCACGGCTCACTTTCGAGGTAGATGTCCGCAACGTGCTCTCAACGATCCACGTTCCGACTCTCGTGATCCACCGTAAGGACTTCCGGTTCTTCCCGGTGGAACTCGGGCGGTATCTCGCCGAACACATCGCAGGCGCGAAGTACGTGGAGCTCCCGGGAGCCGATGGCTTCATGTACCTCGGTGACACCGAGGCCATTCTGAGCGAGATCGAGCAGTTCGTCACCGGCGCGCGGCGGCCTGTCGACATCGATCGCGTGCTCGCCACCGTGCTCCTCACGGACATGGTGGGCTCCACGGATCTCGCTGTCCAGCTGGGTGATCATCGCTGGCGAGCCGTGCTCGACACCCACGACGACATCGTGAGGACCCAACTGGGCGAGTACCGCGGGCGGCTCCACCGTGCGACCGGCGACGGCGTACTGGCGACCTTCGATGGCCCGGCGAGGGCAATCCGGTGCGGCCAGGCGATACGGGACCAACTGCATCAGTCGGGTGTCGACATCCGCTCCGGTCTGCATGCCGGCGAGATCGAAATCCGGGGAAGTGAAGTCGGAGGCATCGCGGTTCACATCGCCGCGCGGATCAGCGCCGAGGCGGGTGCCGGAGAGATATTGTGCTCGAGCACGGTGAGAGACCTCGTGACTGGTTCAGACCTCGAGTTCGTAGATCGGGGTCGTCACCACCTCAAGGGCGTCCCTCAAGATTGGCAGCTCTACGAGGTGCAGAGCAGCGGCTGATGGGATGGATCCTTGCCTGGCTACCGTTGAGAAGCCGACCAACGCTCGATCCTCCACGCGTTGTCTGACTCATCCCCAGAGGGCTCTCCGACACCGTAGAAACTAGACTTTCCACGGAGCCCCACCTCGTGGAGGGTTACGTTCCTCCGGGGTGTTGACCTGATTACCCCCGGATGATCTCTCCAAGCCTCTGCAGCAACGTGGCCTCCTCGGCATGGATCTCGTCGAGGGCACCGACGAGCATCGCATTGAGCGTGGCGCCGCCGCGATGACGAGAATCCGTCGACAGGCTGATCAGCCTGCGCTGCCCACCTCGCTGAAGACGGTCGGCGTAGGCGAGGCCGATCTCCACGGCCATCCCCTCGTCGGGGACGCGGCCATCGAGGATGCACAGCAACACGTCGCATTCCAGCACCTGCGCCGTGTCGAGTTCGAAGATCTGCCGAGCGACCTCGGGTCGTCCGATGATCTCTGGATCCGTGGAGCCCTCTAACCGGCTCGCTGCGGAAGAAAGACGTCGAAGCCGAGCGCTTTGATCGAGGCGGCCAGACGGGCATTGAACTCCCGTTCCTGGACGCTGAACAGCGGAGCGGCAAAGTACAGGCGCATGGGTCAGCTCTCGTTGGAGGAACTCGTTGATTACGTCAACCCGAGAACTTCTGTGCGGGGAAGGGCGTGGTGGAGCAGCTACGACGCGGGCTCGGGCGTGCCGTTTAGGGTTGGCGGCTCGTACCACATGTACATCTTGCGGAAGGGCCCCGTGACGTCGAAGTCACATTCGGTCCCACGGGGAATGACGAAGGCGTCCCCCGGGCCGTAGGTCTGCGGCTCGAACCCTGCCTCGCTGATGGTGACGGTGCCCTCGAGCACGAGGAACAGCTCGTCGAGCGGGTAGGGAGGGATGTGCTCTTTGTAGGTGTCGCAGGCCCATATCCCCGCGCCAGCTTTGCCGTCTTCGCTGGTGAACTGCCGGACACCCCGCTCATTCGGAGTGCCGGAGATCAGGCAGCCCGGCGCCACCGAGTCGCTCGGTGTGAACGCGTCGATCGGCGGCGCCTGGTCGATGGTGATCACATTGCGCGACATGTTTGAGGCTCCCTCCTGCCGCCAGATTCTAGCCCCGGTCGGCCGCGGTTCGGTAGTGGGTCAGTTTGATTCGGGTCGGCGGGTGTGGGTTAGTTAGGGTCCGACGGCAGGCTCCGTCGCGGCGGAGAGAAGGGGCGGCGAGGCTCGGTTTCTCGGATGTCGACCAGCCGAGCACTTAATCGTTGGTCCACCCATCGCGCCACCTCTTGATCCTCCAGGCGTTGTCTGCCTCATCAACGGAAGGCTCTCCGACACCACCTCAGCTGATGGGGTCAGGAACCACCGACGGCCGGGCGACTCGAACGTGGCAACTGCGGCCCAACTTTGTTAGCAGGACAGGCGCGGGCAAAGGGCAAGCGGGTATCGTCTGGCATCGAGATGCCCGGTACCGCGCCCCGCCGATCGCCCGAGATCGAAGCCCTCGTGAAGCGGGTGCTCGACTCCATCGCCGCTGGTGACAATGCCGCGCTTCGCAGGATTGCAAATCCGGGACTCGAGTTCGTCGCCATCGGAACTGATCCCACCGAGTGGTGGGATCAGGACACCTTCCTTCCGGTCCAAGAGGCCCAGCTCGGTGAGATGGCCGGGATGACCCACGAGGTCTCTTACATTGAAGGATGGGAGCTAGATCGGGTCGGTTGGGCGGCAGCCCGTCTCAGCATGGTGTTGGGCGGCGCTACCGTGGAGATGCGCCTGACGGCGGTTCTTGTTCTCGACGCCGGGTTGTGGAGGATCGTGCAGTGGCACGCATCCGAGGGTGTGCCTAACGAGGAGTCCCTCGGATTCAGCCTCACGACGACCCTTAGCGAGATCCTCGAGTCCATCGACGATCGGGACATCGGCGCACTCCCCGCCGATGGCATGGTGACCTTGATGTTCACGGACGTTGAGGGCTCCACCCGTCACGCTCGGGACCTCGGGGACCGTCAATTCGCCCGGATGATGGCCGAGCACGTTGGTCTGGTCTCCCGAGTCGCGGGTCGCTGGCAAGGACAGGTGATCAAGACGGTCGGCGACGGGGCACTGCTCGCGTTCTCGTCGGCGCGATCGGCGGTCGCGAGTGCGGTCGAAATCCAGCGACAGATCGAGGCCGCAGGTGCCCCGTATCAGGTCAGGATCGGAATCCACGCCGGCGACGTGGTGCGTACCGATTCGGACGTGATGGGGTTCGCTGTGAACAAGGCGGCTCGGGTGGCCTCGGCTGCCGCTGGGGGACAGGTAGTGGTGTCGGCGGTGGTCAGGGAACTCGTGGGCTACGACCCGGCGTTGCGGTTCGAGGATTCGTTCCTCGCCGAACTGCGGGGTATCGAAGGCGTGCATGAACTAGTGCCGGTCGCATGGCGCGAAGCGAGGACAGAGGAGCCCAGTCAGTCCGAACGGGACTCCGGGAGGATCTGACCCAGGACACGCCACGGATTCAGTCGCCATCCCCGGTCTGACTCATCCCTCGAAGGCTCTCCGACACGCTGAAGAGGCGACCCTCCCGTTTCCTCCCCCAGCGGGGGAGGTGGACCGGCCGAAGGCCGGGACGGAGGGGGAGGCGAGTGTCTCCCACCCATTCGCGCCCCACCTCCTGGAGGGTCACGTTCATCCTGGGCGCTTCCGAGACCTCGACCTCGAGGTGATTGGGGAAGAAGGTGATCTCATCGAGCAGATCGGAGGCGATGATCCGTCACTCCCGCTCGGTCGCTTCCTACCAGATCTCCTCGATATCCATATCGGCCAGGTGGCGAGCGACGTCCTCGAACGTCTGCGCGATCTCGTTCCATTCTTGTAGGCGACACTTAGGGAGCACCCCTATCCCTCTCGTGATTAAGCCATCCCGGATCGGACTCAGTCACCGGCCCCTGACAGCTCTCCGAGGGCCAGTAGTCGACCTCGGATCCGACCGCATCGGTTGACGAAACCCGGTATGGTCATCGCTCGTCACCCGGTCACCTTGAAGGTGGTGCTGTGACACCGGACACCAGGTTCTCATCCGATCTCCAGAGGGTCCTGCTTGTGGTCGCCGACATCAGCGGTTACACGCGGTTCCTGCTGACGCACGAGAAGGAGATACGTCACAGCCAGGCGATCGTGGGGGACCTGTTGGCGACGCTCATCGCCCAGGTCGATGTCCCACTTGAGATCTCGCGCCTTGAAGGTGATGCCCTCTTTCTCTATGCCGTCAAGCCGCATGACGATGCGGCGTGGGAACGGAAGCGTCGCCACCTCCTGAGCAGGCTGGTGAGTCTCATCGTGCTATTCGCCGATCGGGTGGCGGAGATCGGCTCATACAGCATCTGCCGCTGTCAGGCGTGCGTCAACAGTGGGAACCTCAAGCTCAAGGTGGTCGTTCACTCCGGGGAGGCGCTGTTCTCCACGGTCGGCGAGTATCCAACCTTGTCCGGGGTGGATGTCGTGAAGGTGCATCGGCTCCTCAAGAATTCGGTGGAGGCCGACCAATACGTGCTGATGACCGAGGATGCGTTCCGCGATCTCGACCTGCCTCCGGGTGCCATCGTGGAACAGGGTGTCGAGGAGTACGACGTGGGGACCATCGCGACCTATGTCTACTATCCCGAGGTGCGGCCGCCATCGACATTCGAGGGCGCATTTGACGCATCTGGCGTCGCGGTGCGGATTTTACGGGACGAGCTGCGCCGGGAGTACACCGAACTGGCCCTCACCCCTCGTCGGGGATTCCACTTCAACACCGGCCGGGCGGCGCTTCGGGTGACCGGCTATGAGTATTCAACACTTGACGGGATCCCCTCAGATGTGATCGATTCATTTGCGGGGATGGGAAACCCTTTCAGCCTGGGCGACATCCAGGCCGGTGAGTATGTCGTCGACGTCGGATCCGGAGCCGGACTGGATAGCCTGATCGCCGGAAAGATGACAGGACCGGACGG
>JBKKBI010000077.1:0-6756 GCA_046714175.1 Acidimicrobiia bacterium
ACCAGGGCGACGTCGAACCAGCGCAGTACCCGGCCGGTCGTGCCCGCTACCACCCGGGCGATGAGCAGCACCACCGCGCAGGACAAGAGGTCGGGGTCGCTACGCAACACCGTCAACGGAGCGAGCACCGCCGCCAGGAGCGCCGAGCCGGGGCGGTCGGGGTGCAGTTCCCGGGTTATTGCCCAGGCCAAAAACGCCGCTCCGCCGGCAGACAACCCATTGCGCACCGCTTCTCCCCAGCCGCCACCGCTGATCAGGGTCACAATGCCGGCGATCAAACCCGCCCCCGGGGTCCAGCCGAGAACGAACCGATTGCCGGCGTCGCCGAAGTCGAAACCGCGAAGGATTCCCGAGCGCAGAGCCATCGCGACGACGGTACTGCAGGCGGCACTTCGGCCCTGCGGACCGCCGTTGGAGTCCTCTTGATGGTCGACTGGTTGCTCCCGATCCGACAGGTCTTCTGGCCGGTGACACTCATCGCGGTGGGGGCCACGCGCCGTGTACGGTGTCCGGCGATGACCACCCGCAACTATCGCCCCGGCCTGGGGCGCCTCGTCGCTGGCCTGCTGCTGGTCGTCTTGGGAGTGCTCTGGCTGATCGAGGAGTTCACCGATCTCGACCTGCCGTGGGCAGCGCTCCTGGCCGGCATCCTGATCGTCATCGGCGTGGTGCTCATGTTCGTCTCCTCCGAGGGCACCCACGGGGGCTTGGTCGCACTGGGGACGGTGCTCACCGCCATCGTGATCGCCTCTGCAGCGTTGGACGTTCTCGTCGAGGTGCCGTTTACAGGTGGGGTCGGTGACAACGACCTAACACCCAGCACTCTCGAGCCCGAGTATCGCTGGGCCGTGGGGTCGATGACCATCGACCTCGAGGCCGCGGTATTCGACGGGTCGACGGTGGAGATGTCTGTAGGGTTGGGCGAGTTGGTGGTACTGGTACCCGCTGGCGTCGATGTGGTGGTCGAGGCGACCGCCGGCATAGGCGAGGTGGTGGTGTTCGCTGCCAACCGATCGGGGATCTCTCCTGAGCTGGACTTTGCCCTTCCTCCCGGCACCGAGCCGCGGTTGCACATCATCGCCCGGGTCGGCATCGGAAAGGTGGAGGTGAGGCGCGGATGACGAACCACCCCGGGACCTTCACGGCCGGACTCATTTTCACCGCCATCGGTGTGGTCTATCTGCTGGAGGCGCTCGACGTCTGGCAGGTGAACGTCGCCCGCACGTGGCCAGTCGCACTGATCGCCATCGGAGCGGTGATCATCTTGACCTCCTGGCGCCGGTCATCGACGCGGACCGAGCCGCCCCCGCCGGTGACGGAGGAACCCTCCGCCTGACAGCCGGCTCCTTGTGGTGGAACGGGAGTTGTGACGCCGCCAGCCAGGGATCGGCACCGGGCGTAATGCGACGCGGCGCGGCAACCGTTGCCGAACCTCGCCGCGGGTGCGCAGCCGGCAGCGCCAAAGCGATCACCCCGAATCCCACGGCCGCGAGCAAACCGCCGGAAGTCGCGATGGTGGCGGCTATCCGGTCGGTGTGGTGCAGTGCCTCGAAGTGGCCGAGGAGATACCCCCAGTCGTGCTGGCCACCCCCGACCAGCGGCAGGCTCTGTGATACCGCATCGGCGGCATACACCGACACGTCCCAGGCCGAGGCACCCGCCCACACCAGGCAAAATCCGGCCGCCGCGGGGTCCCGGAGCCTTATCCCGAAGTAAACGGCCATGGTGAGAGGGAACAGCACCTGGGCGATCGAACCGGCGGCGAACATCGCCACCTCCGGCAGAGGCATCGCCAGCAGGTGCCCGGTCTCATGTATCGCCAGGTCAAACCAATCGAGGAGTGGCACCGGGCGGCCCAGGCCAAACGCAAACCAGGCGACCGCCGCCGAGACGAGACTGATCGCAGCGGTGCGACCCCACCCGGGCAGCGCAAGGGCGCGGTCCCGTTTCTTCCCCTGGAAGGTGGAGTACCCCGACGGGGGAAGCGAGGAAGTTGCGCCGCCGGTGCTCATTCCGCAGCATCGGCACGAGCCGGAAGAAACTTCACCGGCCGTAGGCGAGGTCAAGCGCCGGCGAGTCCGAGGTGCAGCCGAGGACCCGAGTCGCCATGGAGGTGCGCACCAGCCTCGAGCCAGGCGAGCAGATCGGTGAAGCCAAGCGGTCGGGAAACGAAGTACCCCTGCGCCACATCGCAACCGGCGGCGCGGAGGAGGTCCCACGTCCCTCGGTTCTCCACCCCTTCGGCCACGACCCGTAGGCCGAGGGAGTGGACGAGACCCGTGGTCGAAGTCACGATCTTGGCCAGTCGCTCATCGACCGCCATATCTATCACGAAGGTCCGGTCGATCTTCACCTCGTCGACCGAAAGGTTGCTGAGATGGGACAGGGAGGAGTACCCGGTGCCGTAGTCGTCGATCGACAGGGCAACACCCATCTCGTCCAGGGCCCCGAGCACCAAGCGGGAGCGCACAGAGTCGGTCATCATCGTCGACTCGGTGACTTCGAGCGTCACCGCTTGCGGATCGACGTCATACTCCGCGATCAGGTGGGCCACCAGGTCGGGGAACTCGGGATCGTTCAACGACGAAGCGGCAACGTTCACCGCCACCCCGAGAGTGTGGCCTCCAGCACGCAATCGGGCGCGATCGCGGAACGCGACTCGCATCACGTATTCCGTGAGGGGCCGAATCAGCCCGGTCTGCTGGGCAAGACCGATGAACTCGTCCGGCGGCACCAGGCCATGGCGGGGATGCAGCCATCGTGCCAGGGCCTCGACACCGCGTACCACGCCGTCGGCGAGACCCGCCTTGGGTTGGTAGTGCACCGCCACGGCGCCGGACTCGAGCGCATCGCGCAGTTCTCCGGCGAGGGCCAGGCGGCGGGTGCTGTAGCGATCACGCTGCGGGTCGTATACCTCGAAGCTCGATCCGCCTGCCTTCGCCTCGTACATGGCGACGTCGGCACGGCGCAGCAGGGTGGCTCCGTCGCTGCCATGGTCCGGTGCCATGGCGATGCCAATGCTCCCTGTCACCTGGATGGACAAGCCCTCGTTGAAGAATGGGCGCTGCAAGAGCGACCCGACGCGGCGAGCCCAGTCGGACACCTCGGCGATGCCGCGCACGTCGCGCAGCACGATGCCGAACTCGTCGCCTCCGAGCCGTGCCATGTGATCGTCCCCCACCGCCTCGGACAGGCGCAGGGCCAGCTCTTGGAGCAGGACGTCGCCGCGTTCGTGGCCAAGGGTGTCGTTGACCTCTTTGAAGCGGTCGAGATCGATGAGCAGCACGGCCACCCGGGTGGAGTTTTCCCGCGCCTTGCGCACCGCGTCCTCCACCACGATGGTGAAGTGGAGGCGATTGGGCAGACCGGTGAGGGCGTCGTGCAGCGCCTGATGTTCCTTGAGCGACATCTCACGACGCAGACGGTCGACCAGGCGGCCCCGCTCGAAGGCAACTCGGGCCTGACGGGCCATCGTCTCCAGTAGCCGTAGTTCGTCGCGACCGAACCGAGATCGTTCCGGGGACCCGACCACGAGCAGCGAGGCAGCGTGCCCGTCGCCGTTCATACGCGCGATCATCGCGTCCCTGATGCCGCGGGCCCGATAGTGGTCGGCAATGACGGCCGGGGCATCCTCCAGGAGCATGACCTGGCGGGCACTGGTGTCGTGACTCTCGCGGTCGAGGGCGTCGATGATCGCCGGCGGCGCGGGACGGCGGTGGGGCGGCATCGGCCCGTCGCTGGAGGTGGCCGTCGACTCGACCCCGCGGGAAAGCACAACCTCGGCGAACCGGGCGGTGAAGAGACGGCGCGTCTCGGTCAGGGTCACCTCGATCAGGTGCTCCGAGTCGGCCGCTCCGTCCACCGCACTCGTGAACTCGTGTAACGCCTCGAGATCCTCGAAGCGCCGGGTGAGGGATCCGTAGCCGCGGAATCCCCCGTACAGGGCGACGAAGACCGCGAGGACGAAAGCGAGCGACAGCGGCTCCCACCAGAACAGGGCCAGCCCTCCCAGAGCGACGAGAGAGGCCGCCCCCGACATGACCATTCCCTGGTCGAGGGACCGGATCACCTCCCGGGTGGGTCGACCGGGTGTGGTCACCATGATCGCCACCGCCACCAGACCCGCATTGAGGACCAAGGTGGCTCCCAGCGCCACAGCACCGACCGCGATGCCGGGCACCGAGACGGGAGACCGGCCCGCAAGCAGCCAGTGGTACAGGGTCAGACCCAGCGCGGAGTCGAGATATGACAAAGCCAGGTTGAAACCCAACTTGGGTCCGCGCGAGCCATTGCGGGTGAGGGCGACGCCCGATCCGAGCAGCCGGCCGACTATCAGGCCGGTTGGGGAAGCCGCGGCCAGGCCGAGAAGCAGCGGGATCTCCGAGAACGAAGCGCTGTGAGCATCACCCCTGACGTGGAGATTGATCGAGAACGACTCCGTGATGAGGAATCCGACCGCGATCGCCCACCAGGAAAGTGCCAGTGGTGGGCTGGGGAGCATCCGTCCCAGCACGAGCAGGTGGAGCGGCACCGCGGCGGCGGTCATGGCAAAGGCGAGCGCGACGATGCGCTCCTGGGGCGAACGCGCCCGGACCCAAGCCAGCAATCCACTCACGGGCGGCGATCCTCCTTGATATACCAGTAACTAGTTTCGGCATTGGTCGGCCTCCCTGAAGCCCTGATTGGCCCGATTAGCCTCGCCGCATGCGCTCCACCGTCCTCGTGGTCAACCCCCGGGCGGGGCGGGGCCGGGTAGGCCGGGAACTCCCCCGACTGGTGCAGATCCTCACCGTGGCGGGCGCGGAACCCACCGTCTTGGCCACCGAGCACCCCGGGCACGCCATCGATTTGGCCCGCCGCGCCGCCCAGGAGGGTGCTGACACGGTGGTGGCGGTGGGCGGTGACGGAACCGTCAACGAGGTGGTCAACGGCCTGATTGTCGATGACCGGCCGGTGGGTGGGGCGACGCTGGGGGTGGTGGCCGCCGGTTCGGGGGCAGACTTTGCCCGGTCGTTTGGGCTCCCCAGGCATGCCGCCGGCGGCGTGCGCGGCATCGTCGGACCGACGACGCCCATAGACGTGGTCCGGCTTGCCTGTGCCACGGCCGGGGGCACGCTGTCCCGGTACTTCGTCAATGTGGCCGAAGCGGGGATGGGGGCGGCCACCGTCGCCGCCGCCGATCGCCTCCCCCGTCGAATGGGCAAAGCGCGTTATCTGGTGGCCTTCTGGCCGACCCTGGCCCGGTTCCGTCCCGTGGAATTCGTCGTCACCCTCGATGGCATCACCCACACCGCCACTGCGCATAACGCCCTCATCGCCAACGGGCGGTACTTCGGGGGCGGAATGCAGGTGTCGCCTGCCTCCGATCCCGCCGATGGCACAGTCGACATCCAGGTGAACATCGGACCCAAGCGGCAGGCCTTCACCCTGATTCCGAAGATCTACCGGGGACGACATCTTCCCGACCCGAAGATCCTGGAGATGTCCGGCCGGAGCGGGTCGGTGACCACCGAGCAGCCGGTTCCGGTGGAAGCCGACGGAGAGATCCTCGGCACCACTCCGCTCAGCTTCGAGATACTTCCCAGCCTGTTGCAGATGCGAGTTTGAGTCCGAGACCGGTTCCAACTCGCCGGGGCGGCGTAGTACCTTTGCCCTCGCTGCGCCCGTAGCTCAATTGGATAGAGCGTCTGACTACGGATCAGGAGGTTGGGGATTCGAGTTCCTCCGGGCGCGCCAAGATCACAAGGCTTGATGCATCAGAGCTACGTCCGTTGTGGGGTCACTATGGGTTCACTGTGGGGTCATTCCGGGCATCCTGCGCCCGTCGGGCACCGAGTACCCAGACTCAAGCCGTTCGGCTCTCCAGTATTCGCTTGAGTTTGACGAATTGAGCCTTGTCGGTCTTCTTGGACTCGAACACCATGAACGGTCCAAGGAGCCGCCAGACCCCCGTCGCGCTTATGGTCGTCTCGCAGGTGACCTGGGTCCCGGAACCGTAAGACACGAGCCGGAAGTCCGCGGTGACAGGGAAAGGCTTCTGGTACCGAAACACGACTCGGTGCGGACGGTCATACCCAATCACCTTCCATGGCATCTCCACCTTCTTTCGACCGATAACCCGAATGTCTGTGCCCTCTGCGCCTAGTCGGAGTGGACCCTCATGCCTCACTTCCAGCAGGCCGACGGTCCACTCCAAGTTGTCGAAGTCTGACATGTAGTCAAAGACCTCATCGGTGGGCCGATTGATCACTACGCTCGTCGCTACCTTCGGCACATGCACCTCCTCCTTTGGAGGGTTCCACGCCGGCCCTGTGTCAGCCATGGGAGAATTCCCGATACTTTCGTGAATCTCGGCGGCTCAATCTACAAGAGGCGTCCGGCGAGGACCTGAGTCGAGCGCGCAGACGGGAGATGCTCGCGCGATCGCCTACTACGCAGCTCGGCTGCGGTTCAACATCAGACAGTTCACCTAGGGTTGTCCTTTGAGGGCAGATGGGTCGAAGTGCCAAAGGCCCTGTAGCCGCGCGCCGAAGAAAGCTGTGAGCTGCCAGCTCTCCGCTTTGAGCTTTCACCTGCGGCTTGACGCGCGAGACGATCAACTCCAGGATTGCAATCACCGCGGAGCGGACGTCAAGACCACCGAACCCGTTCCCGCTCAGGTCGGTGAAGATCACTGTCACCCGCGTCCCATCGGTCGCCCCAGCGGCTGTACCGTCGGGCACAATCAGCGCAGCGTCACCGACACCGTCGAGGGGC
>JBKKBI010000078.1:0-17030 GCA_046714175.1 Acidimicrobiia bacterium
TCGCCGATCACGCCCAGGTCGGCGATCCCGAAGATGGGGGCTTCTTCGTCCTTGTTGATGGCGATGATGGTTCCGGAGTCCTTCATCCCGACCAGGTGCTGCATCGCCCCGCTGATGCCGCAGGCGATGTAGACGGCGGGCTTGACCGTCTTGCCCGTCTGGCCGACCTGGAGCGAGTACGGCACCCATCCGGAGTCGACGATCGCCCGGGTGGCGCCGACCGCGGCCCCGAGCAGTCCCGCCAACTCCTCGATCAGGACGAAGCTGTCCCCGGAGCCGAGGCCGCGACCGCCGCTGACGATCACAGCCGCATCGGATAGCGACGGTCCGGCGGACTCCTCGCTGTGCCTTTCCAGGACTCGTGCCGCACCGGCGCTCCCCGCGTCCGGCATCGGCACCGTGCGCACTTCCGGACTCGCTGCCACGGCGGGTTCGGCCGCAAACGACTTCGGACGCACCACCACGAGCCGGGGACCGGGGCCGGTGAACTCGGTCTCTACGAGGGTGGTGCCACCGAGCATCTCGTTGATCACCACCACGCTGTCTCCGGACCGGCGAATCTCTACGGCATTGGACAGCACCGGTGACCCAGTGCGGGCGGCGAGGCGCCCGGCAACGTCGCGGTCGGTGGGGCTGAGGCCGAACAGCACCAGGTCGCCATCGCCCACGAGGCTGGCCAGAGCGATAGCCGCCGCGGCGGCGGGGAGGGAGTCGCCGGTGTCGAGTTGATGAATCACCGCGGCGCCATGTGCTCCCAGGGCGGCGATCGTGGCGGGGGCGGCAGGGCCGACCACGAACGCGGCCACCTCGTCGCCCAGGCTGCGGGCCTTGGTGAGCATCTCGAGGGCGATTGGCGCCGGGCCAGCCGTTCCGATCTCGGCAAACACGATCGTTGTCATCTCAGATCACCTTGGCCCGTTCCAGCACCTTGATGATCTCGAGGTGTGCCTCCCCCTCGTCCTTGATCTTGACCCCGCCGGTACGCTCCGCCGCCGGGCGCACCGCGGTGATGGATTGGCCGGAGCCGGCGAAGCCCACCGAGTCCGGCGCCAGACCGAGATCACCGGTCGTGGGCTGGTCGACGGTTTTCTGCTTGGCCTGCATGATCCCCTTGAACGTCGGGTAGCGAGGCTCGACCGCACCTGAGGTGACCGATACCAGCGCGGGAAGCGCTGATTCCACCAGGTCGTATCCGCCAGTGGTCTGGCGCTCCACGCGGATCGTGGCTCCCTCCAGTGTGACCTTGCGGGCAAAGGTGAGTGCGGGAAGCCCGAGGATTTCCGCCAGCATCTGGGGCATTACCCCGGAGTACCCATCAGTGGATTCGGTACCGGTGATCACGAGATCTGCGCCCTCTCGCTTGATGGCCGCCGCCAACACCTGCGCTGTCACCAGGGCTCCAGAGCCGCGTAGAGCCGGATCGTCCACTACGACCGCCCTGTCCGCTCCCATCGCCAGAGCCTGGCGGATGCCCTGCAGGTTGCCGGTGGGTCCCATGGAGAAGAGCGTGACCGTCCCTGAGGTCGCCTCGGCGAGTTGCAGTCCAAGTTCGATGCCGTAGCGGTCGGTGTCGTCGAGTACCTGCTCCGCAGGCCGCATCAGAAAGTGCGTCTCCGGATCCAGTCGGTACGGGGTCGCCGGGTCCGGGATCTGCTTCACGCAGACGGCGATCTTCATGACTCTCCTCGACTCGGGCCGGGCGATGTTAGGTCGCCGCGGTCGCCTCGCCGTCGCCGGGCATTGCCAACTCGGGGAGCAGGGCGTTCATCAGCGCGGTGATCTTGCCGCGGCAGGCATTGGCCGTGGCGGTGACTTCCTCGTGGCTGAGCGGGGTGGGGGAGATGCCTGCGGCAAAGTTGGTCACCAGCGAGATCCCCATGACTCTGGCTCCCATGTGGCGGGCGGCCACGGCCTCGAGCACCGTGGACATTCCCACCAAAGAGGCGCCCATGCGCCGCGCCATCTCCACCTCTGCCGGGGTCTCGTAGGACGGGCCGAGGAATGCTGCGTACACCCCCTCGCCGAGAGGGATCCCGACCCGGCCGGCGACGACTCGGGCCTGTTCCCGCAGTTCCCGGGAGTAGAGGTCCGACATGTCCGGAAAGCGCGGGCCGAGCCGGTCATCGTTGGCACCGACGAGCGGGTTACGGCCCGTGAGGTTGATGTGATCCCGGATCAGCACCAGGTCGCCCGGCTTGGTGTCATCGCCGGCGCCGCCGGCGGCATTGGTGAGGACCACCGTGCCGCACCCGGAAGCGACCGCGGTGCGGACCCCGAAAACGATTTCGTCGATGTCCCAGCCCTCATAGAGGTGGACTCGGCCCGCCAACAGCAGCACGGGGACTCCGGCGATCTCCACCGAGTACAGCGACCCTTCATGCCCGGCGACACCGGGCAACGGAATGCCGGGTATGTCGTGGTACGGGATCTCGATCGCACCCGGCATGGAGTCGGCATATCCGGACAACCCGGACCCGAGGATCACCCCGAGGCGGTGTTGCGGGCGTCCCGTGCGGTCGGCCACGATGGCGGTGGCCTGTTGCACGGCTTCGTAATTCACGGCACCTCCTGGAGTATGAGTGTCGGCAGAGTCGCAGGCCCGTCGCCGACCTCGACCGCCCGCCGTACGAGCGAATGGGCGGCGGCAAGCCGGTCGGAGTCACGCCAACGGATGCGCACGAGAGGATCACCGGCGGTAACGGTGTCGCCAACCTTGCCGCAGACCGTAAATCCCACTCCGGGGTCGATCACCTCCTCCATGTTGGCCCGGCCCGCACCGAGCCGCACAGCCGCCACCCCGAGATCATGGGCATCGCATCGTGTCACCACGCCGGAACGGGTAGCGGTCACCACCTCCTCATTGGGGGCGCTGGGGAGAAGGCCGGGGTCATAAAGCGCGGCCGGGTTGCCGCCCTGGGCGACCACCACCTCTTCGAACTTGGCCAGAGCCGAGCCGTCGCCAATGGTCGCCTCGAGACGGCGTCGGGCCCTGGCGGCGTCTTCTTCGACCCCCGCCATCGCCAACATCTCGATGCCGAGCCGCATGATCACCTCGATCAGGTCGGCCGGACCCGACCCCCGCAACACCTCGAGCGACTCGCGGATCTCACATGCGTTTCCCACCTCCCGACCGAGGGGCTGGTTCATGTCCGTGATCAATGCACGCACCGTCGTGTTGTGCGCGGCCCCGATCCCCACCATCGTCTCGGCGAGATCGCGGGCCGATTCGCGGTCTTTCATGAAGGCGCCGGATCCCACCTTGACGTCGATGACTAGGCCGTCGAGGCCCTCGGCAAGCTTCTTGGACATGATCGACGATGCGATCAGCGGAATGGACGGCACGGTCCCGGTCACGTCGCGCAGGGCGTACATGCGCCGATCGGCCGGCACCAGGGTCTTCGACTGACCCGCCATGACGATCCCGATCCGTTCCACGATCCGGGTGAATTCCTTCGGGTCGAGCGCGGTGCGGAACCCGGGGATGGTCTCCAGCTTGTCCAGGGTGCCTCCGGTGTGGCCGAGTCCGCGGCCACTCATCATCGGTACTGCCACCCCGCACGCCGCCACCATCGGGGCGAGCGGGATGCTCACTTTGTCTCCCACGCCCCCAGTGGAGTGCTTGTCCACCTTGGGGGCGGCGATGTGGGAGAAGTCGAGCACGTCGCCGGAATGGAGCATCGCCTCAGTCCACGCCGCCAGCTCGCCGTCGTCCAGCCCGCGCCAGACGATCGCCATTAGCATCGCCGACATCTGATAGTCAGGCACCTGGTCAGCGGCGAAGGCGGCGATGAGCGCGGAGATCTCGTCCGACTGGAGACGGTGTCCGTCCCGCTTCCGTTCGATGAGTTCCGTGACGTTCATCTCCGCCCCATTCTGGGCACGCGGCCGACAGTCACCGCCACGCCCTCGGCCCGGAGGCGGCGGGCATGCTCCTTCTCCGCGCCAGGGACCAGCCGGCCTGCGGTGGTCACCACCCGCCACCAAGGGAACTGACTCCCTGAGGTGGCCAGCAGCCGGCCCACCGCCCGGGCGGCGCCGGGGTAGCCCGCCTCGGTTGCCACCTCGCCGTAGGTGGTCACCTCACCCGGGCGCAGGGCGGAGAGGACCGCGCCGACCCGGTCGGAGAAGGAGCTCATGTGGTGCCGAAGAGCCGGTCTCCCATGTCGCCCAGACCGGGGCGGATGTAGAAGTGGTCGTTGAGGTCCCGGTCCAGGGCCGCGGCGACGATGCGCACGTCGGGGTGCTCGCGTTCGATGCGCGCGACGCCGGCGGGAGCAGCCACCACACATAGGGCGGTGATCCGGCTCGCCCCCGAGGATTTGGCCTTGCCGATCGCCCATGACAGAGACCCTCCGGTGGCCAGCATCGGCTCGAGCACCAGCACCGTGGCCCCTTCCAGATCCGGTGGCTTGAAGTAATACTCGATCGGTTCGGCGGTCTCCTCGTTGCGCTGTACTCCGGCGAAGCCGACCTTGACGTACGGGATGAGGTCGATCACCGCATCGAGCAACCCGAGTCCGGCGCGCAGCACCGCGATCGCCACCACCTTGGACGTCTCGTAACCGGTGGTCTGCTCGAGAGGCGTGTCCACCGGGTGCTCCTTGACGGGGAGGTCCCGAGTTGCCTCCAGGGTGAGGAAGTAGCAGAGACGCCGCGCCGCGGACCGGAACTCCTCAGGCATCGTGCCCTTATCGCGCAACACCGTCAGGTAATGCCGGGCAAGCGGGTGGTCGAGCACAGTGAGGCTCATGGCTGCTCCCGAGAGGCTGGGCGGGAGGTTACCGGTTGTCCGTTGTCCGTTGTCCGGCTCCGTTCCGGTCTCCGGTCTCCGGTCTCCTGCCTCCGGCCTCCTCCTACCCTCTCCCCCAATGTTCGCCGCCCTCTCCACGCGCCTCGGGCCCGTCTTCGACCGCTTGCGCGGCAAAGGCCGGCTGTCGGAGGACGATGTCGCCGCCGCAATCGGCGAGGTCCGTCTTGCGCTGCTCGAGGCGGATGTCAACGTCGCGGTGGTGAAGAGCTTTCTCGACCGGGTGCAGGCCCGAGCGGTGGGGGCGGAGGTGCGGAAGAGCCTGACTCCGGGGCAGCAGGTGGTCAAGATCGTTCATGAGGAACTGGTTGCCACGCTGGGCGGGACGGCGGTGCCGCTGGCGGTCGCTTCGCGCCCGCCCCTTGTCGTACTGATCGCGGGACTGCAGGGCTCGGGTAAGACGACGACTGCCGCCAAGCTGGCGGAGCGCCTCAAGGCTCAGGGGAAGCACCCGCTGCTGGTGGCAGCCGATCTGCAGCGGCCGGCCGCCATCGACCAGTTGGAGGCCCTGGGGGCGCGCATCGGGGTGCCCGTGCTCTCCGACCGCAAGGGAAAGCCGGAGCATCTGGTGCGTGATGCCCGGCAACGTGCCACCACAGGGGGTGTCGATGCGATCGTCATCGACACCGCGGGTCGGCTGCAGGTGGACGCCGCACTCATGGCTGAGCTGGCCGCGGTCCGCAAGGCAGCCGAACCCCACGAGGTGCTGCTGGTGCTCGACGCCATGACCGGCCAGGAAGCGGTATCGGTGGCTCGCGGATTCATGGAGCGGATCCAGGTGACCGGGCTGGTGCTCACGAAGCTGGACGGCGATGCCCGCGGGGGGGCGGCGATCTCGGCCCGGGAGGTCACCGGATCCCCGATCAAATTCGTCGGCGTAGGCGAGGGCCTCGGCGACCTCGAGATATTCCATCCCGAACGGATGGCTTCGCGGATCCTGGGCATGGGCGATGTCATGACGCTGATCGAGAAGGCCGAGGCCGAATTCGACGCCACCGCCCTGGCAGCCGCCACTGCGAAGATGCGCACCGCCTCGTTCACCCTCGAGGACTTTCTGTCCCAGTTCCAGCAATTGCGCCGGATGGGCGGGATGGCCCAGTTGGTTGGTATGCTGCCTGGCGCCGCCGCGGCCTCCCTCAAGGCTGGGGTGTCCGATGCGGACCTGGGGCGGGTGGAAGCGATCATCCGATCGATGACCCCGACCGAGCGGCACGATCCAAGGATCATCGACGGAAGCCGCAAACGGCGCATCGCCATCGGGTCGGGTACCACCCCCCATGACGTGAACGCCCTGATGCGGCAGTTCGGTGAGACGCAGAAGATGATGAAGGCCCTGGCCGAGGGAAGGAGCCCGATACCGGGACTCGCCCTCCCCGGGGCACGGCGAACCAGGAAGAGGTGACTCATGGCGGTGAAGATCCGCCTGACGCGAATCGGCAAGAAACGGCAACCCTCATATCGGGTCGTCGTCGCCGACTCGCGCGGCCCGCGTGACGGGCGTTATATCGAACAGATCGGCCGCTACGACCCACGCCAGGAGCCCTCGCTCGTCGAGATCGACTCCGAGCGAGCCGCCTATTGGCTGGCTCGGGGCGCCCAGCCTTCGCCGCAGGCGAAGAAACTGATCGCCATCGCCAACGGCACCGCGGCCCCGGCCCCGAAGCGTCCCGAGAACGTGCACGTGGTCGCAGACAAGCCCCCGGTGGCCGCGCCCATCGCGGCGGTGATCGATGTGGTCGAGGAGACCGCGCCCGAGGCTGTCGCACCGTCCGAAGAAATCGTCCCGTCTGAAGAGATCGTCCCATCTGCCGAGACCGTCGAGGATCCGCTGTGAGGGGCGAGATCGTGCAGCGGGTGGTGGAGTACATCTCCAAAGAGATCGTCGAGAACCCCGACGACGTCACCGTGACGATCGTGGCCGAAGGCCCCGACGAGGTGATAGCCGAGGTTCGTGCTGCCAAGGGCGACATGGGCCGAGTGATCGGACGCCGGGGACGGGTGGCCAAGGCCATTCGCGTACTCGCCCAGGCCGCCGCCGATGAGGAAGGTCTCCAGGCCCGGGTCGAGTTCATCGACTGAAGCTGAGACCTGACGAGCTGCGACCCGGCAGCCAGAGGCGCCGATGGAAGACCCAGAACCAGACCCTGGCCTGATTCGCGTCGGCCGCATCGGGCGTCCTCATGGGGTGCGCGGCGAAGTGACGGTGTTGGCGGAGACCGACGACCCGTACCGGTTCGCCCCTGACTCGCGCCTCACGGGCACCGCCGGCACCGAACTGGTGGTGCTGCGCTCCCGTCCCTACCGCGACCGGGGGTTGGTGGTCGCCTTCGACGGGTTTGCCGACCGGTCGGCGGCGGAGACCCTGCGCGGCACGATTCTCTTCGCACCCGCGACCGCCCGGAGCGAACTCCCGCCGGGTGAGTACTGGTCGGACCAGCTCGTCGGCCTCGTTGCGGTTTCCCCAGATGGCGCAATGCTCGGCGAGGTGGCCGCAGTGGAGTCGGGCGGCCCCCAGGACCGCCTGGTGGTCATCACCCCGGACGGTCGCGCGGTACTCGTCCCGTTCGTGGACGCGATCGTCGGCGACCCGATCGCGGGCAGGATCGAGATCCGCGATCCCGGCGGCCTCTTCTGACCTCGGACGCAATCAATCGTGCCCGCTGCGCCAGCAGCGGGCACGAGAGCTATCGGCCTCAGCCAGTGACGGTCAGGGTTCCCGTCATCTGCGGATGGAACGAGCAGAAGAAGTCAAAGGTCCCGGCCGCCGTCGGGGTATGGGTGAAGGATCCGCCTTCGCCCAATCCGCCGGAATCCCAGTTGCCGGTGCTGGTCGTGGTGTGGCTCCCACTGCCGACCGTAAAGGTCACACTCTCGCCCAGGGCGACCTCCACCTCGTTGGGCTGGAAGGAGAAGCTCACGATTGTCACTGTGGCATTCCCCGATCCCGCAGTGGTGGCGGGGGCCTCGGTGGTGGTGGCTCCGGCGGTCGTAGTCGGACCGGCAGACGTCGTGGTGGCATCGTCGTCCCCGCACGCGGCGGCTGTCAGAGCGGCGAGGATGGCGAGTAGGACGAGTCGTTGTTTCATGTAGTTCCCTCTCAGTCGGTCCCGGTACCGGGTGCCATGCTACGAGGCAACGAAATAGCCCCGGCTTCGGTACCGGGTTCGACTCGGTGGGCACCGGCTCAGTCGGGGAGCGCTCCGAGGAGTTCGATTAGATCCACCACCCGGTTGGAGTAGCCCCACTCGTTGTCATACCAGGCGAGCACCTTGATCGTGTTGCCACCCAGGACGCGTGTCAAGGCCGCATCGAAGATCGAGGAGTGCGGGTTGCCGATGACGTCACTGGACACCAGCGGAGCCTCCGAGTACTCGATGATTCGCGCCATTGGGCCTGCTGCGGCCGCACGCACGGCGGCGTTGACCTCGGCGACGGTCGTGGCCCGGGAGACCTCGACCACCAGGTCAACCGTCGAGCCATCGGGGACCGGAACCCGCATCGCCATGCCATCGAGTTTGCCTCTGAGCTGGGGCAGCACCTCCGCGACCGCTTTGGCGGCCCCGGTCGAGGTGGGGATGATGTTCTCGGTGGCGGCCCGGCTGCGGCGGAAGTCCTCGTGAGGCACGTCGGCCAGCCGCTGATCGTTGGTGTAGGCGTGGACCGTGGTCATCACCCCTCGCACTATGCCGAAGTGGTCATCGAGGACCTTGGCCACCGGGGCGAGGCAGTTGGTGGTACAGGAGGCATTGGACACCAGGCGCACTCCGGCGTGGAGGTCCGCATCGTTCACCCCGAGGACGATCGTGGCATCGAGGGCATCCTTGGGGGGCACGGTGAGGATGACTCGTTTGGCGCCGGCGGTGAGGTGCTTGCTCACCTTGTCCCGGTCGCGGAACGCTCCAGTCGACTCGATGGCGACATCGATCCCCAGCTCGCGCCACGGCAGCGCTGCCGGGTCCCTTTCGGTGAGCAGCCGTACCCGTTGGCCACCGGCGAGCATGTGCGAGTCGACGACCTCCACTGGACCGGGGAACTCGCCCATCACGGTGTCGTATTTGAGGAGATAGGCCTCCATCTCCTCGGTCGCGAGGTCGTTGATGGCGGCGATCTCGATGGCAGAGTTGCGTTGGGTGATCACCCGGAAGATCGATCGTCCGATCCGCCCGAACCCGTTGATGGCGACCCTCATCGTTTGCCTCCGTCGAAGGCGGCCAGCACCTTGACAGCGTCGACCACTCGGGCGGCATAGCCCCACCCGTTGTCGAACCAGGTCACGCACTTGAGCAAGGTGTCGCCCACCATCAGGGTGGCAAGACCATCCCACACGGCCGAGTACGGGCTCCCGATCACGTCGCTGGAGACGATCGGGTCCTCTGTGTACTCGATGATCCTGGACTCGGCGGCAGCGGTGCGAACCGCGGCGTTTACCGCTGCACGATCCGTTGGGGTCTTGAGAAAGGCCACGAGGTCGACGTTCGACCCATCGGCGACCGGCACGTTGAGCGCCATTCCCACCAGCTTGCCGGCGAACTGGGGCAGCACCTGTTCGATGATCTCGGGCGAGTTGGTGTTGGTGGGGATGATGTTCTCCGCCGCGGCGCGACTGGTGCGGAACTCGCCCCCGGGGACATCGGCCAGGCGCTGCTCATTGGTGTAGGCATGGACGACGGTGAACAAGGCGCGGTCGACCCCAAAGTTGGCGTCAAGGACTTTCAGGATCGGGGCCAGGGCGTTGGAGGTGTTCGAGCCCAGCGCCAGGATGCGGTCCTCGGGTCCTAGAAGGTGCTCGTTGGCGCCGATGATCACAGTCTCGATGTCGCCGGGGACTTCGGGTGTTGAGGCGAGAATCACTCGCCGCGCCCCGCGCTCGAGGTGACGGGCGCACCACGCGGAAGTACGGTGCTTGCGCGTCGCCTGGATCACGATGTCGACCCCGAGGGCGCTCCAGTCCGTGTCGCCCGGCTCGACATCGGCTTGCATCGGGATGCGGCGCCCGCCGGCGACGAGATGGCCGTCGGCGTACTCGACCGGATCCGGATAGCGCCCGAAGATCGTGTCGTACTTGAGCAGGTATGCCAGCGCCGCCGGGTCGGCGATGTCCACGATTGCCGCCACCTCGATGTCGGGCCGATCCCGCACCTGCCGGAACACGTTGCGGCCGATGCGGCCAAAGCCCATCAGCCCGATTCGGGTCGGCGCAGCTGCCATGGACTGAGGCTAACGCGGTGCGGTGGACTGACCACAGGGCCTGCCTTGGGGTTACGGGGAGATACCCTCGCTGCGTGCACATCACCATCGTCACTCTCTTCCCCGACTTCTTCTCCGGACCGCTGCAAGCGGGGGTGGTGGGACGAGCCCTCGCCGACGGGCTCGCCGCGGTGACCACCGTGGATCTGCGCCAGTTCGGGGTGGGCGGCTATCGCCAGGTGGACGATGCCCCATTCGGTGGCGGTCCCGGGATGGTGCTGATGGTCGAACCGCTGGCGCGGGCACTGGAACCGTTGGCCGGAAGCCATCGGGTGCTGCTCACCCCCGCCGGCGTCCCGCTCCAGCAGGCGACCCTGGACCGGTGGTCGCACCTGGACACTCTCACGCTGGTGTGCGGGCGCTATGAGGGCGTCGACGAGCGGGTTGCCGAGCACCTGGTCGACGAGGAAGTGTCATTGGGAGATTTCGTTCTCGCCGGGGGCGAGGTGGCGGCGCTGGCGATTGTCGAGGGGGTGATCCGACTGCTCCCGGGGGTGGTCGGCAACCCGCAGTCCACCACCTTCGAGAGCTTTCGCGACGACGGCTTGCTAGAAGAACCGCAGTACACCCGCCCTGCCGAGTTCCGCGGGTGGACGGTCCCCGAGGTGCTGCTGTCCGGTGATCACGCCCGCATCGCGGCTTGGAGGCGGGAACAGCGGTTGCTGCGCACCCGCGAGCGCCGACCCGACCTGGATCCCGGGTTTTCCGAAGCCGACCCCGGCGGCTAGCATTCACCCCATTCCCACCGGATTCTGCGGAGTGCCCGATGAACACGCTCGACCATGTAGAGGCCGCCTTCCTGCGCGACGACATTCCCGCGTTCGGACCCGGTGACACCATCAAGGTGAATGTGCGTGTTGTCGAAGGCGGCCGGGAGCGCATTCAGACTTTTGAGGGCAACGTCATCGCCCGCGATGGCGGTGGCCTTCGTGAGACCTTCACGGTTCGCAAGATTTCGTTCGGTGTGGGGGTGGAACGAATTTTCCCGATCCACGCTCCGATCATCGCTTCCATCGAGGTGGTACGCCGCGGCGACGTACGCCGTGCCAAGCTGTACTACCTCCGGGATCGGGTGGGCAGCAAGGCCACCCGCATCAAGGAAAAGCGCGACTGACCTGATCGCGGTTCCGCTGCCATGACCGGGCACACCGTTATCGTCGCAGTGTGAATCCCGAATCCACCGCAGGCTTGCCATCGGCCTCCGACCCCTTTGGCGAACCCGACAACCCGGACGGGGCCGTCCTCTTGCCGATTGTGGTGGAGCGCCGTCGCTCCTTTTGGAAAGAGCTCCCGATCCTCGTGGTGGTCGCGTTGGCGGTGGCCGTGGTCATCAAGACGTTCCTCGTCCAGGCCTTCTTCATTCCCTCGGCGTCGATGCGCGACACGCTTCTCGAAGGCGACCGGGTGATGGTGAACAAGCTCTCCTACCGTTTTGGCGAACCCGAACGCGGGGACGTGATCGTGTTCGACTCGCCACTGGTGCCCCACGATGAAGGTGAGTCGGTGGTGTCCGCGGTGATCCGAAACATCGGGGAGGCGCTCGGCGTCAGTACCCCGGACACCGCCCTGATCAAACGCGTGATCGCGATTGGCGGGGAGACCATCGAAATCAGGGACAGCCAGGTGTACATCGACGAGATCGCCATATCAGAGCCGTACCTGCGCCCCGGTTCTGCAATGGACGACTTCGGCCCGGTGACCGTTCCCATGGGCGAGGTTTTCGTGATGGGTGACAACCGCAACCAGAGCGAGGACAGTCGGCGCTTCGGCACCGTGCCGGTCAATGACATCATCGGCCGGGCCTTTGTGCGGGTATGGCCGCCGAGCCGCTGGGGAGGGCTCTAGGCACGGACCCCCAGTTGCGCTACAACTTGTGCGGCTCCGCCTGGAGACACGGGTGGGGCTAACATCGGCCCCTCTGCGGCCCTGGTGGCCGCCAGCGCCGGGAGATCCTGTGAGCGAAGAAGACCTCGAACGGTACGAAACCGACGTCGAACTACAGATCTACAAGGAGTACCACGACGTACTCCCCATGTTCCGCTTCGTCATCGAGACCGAGCGGCGGTTTTATTTGGCCAATCGGGTCGATCTCAAGACCCGGGAGGCGGGAGGCTCGGTGTTTTTCGAGATCGAGCTCGAGGATGCCTGGGTATGGGACATGTACCGGCCGGCTCGCTTCCTCAAGAGCGTGCGGGTACTCACCTTCCGCGACGTCAACGTGGAAGAAGTCGAGCATCCCGAGTTCAAGCCGCCCGAGCCAGACGCCAGCTAGGGCGTCTCGGCGAGTCGATCGCCGCTCGCTTTCTGCAGCGACGGGGTGCCCGGCTGTTGGCGTCGAATCTGCGGGCCGGCGCCGGTGAAATCGACCTGCTCGTAGCCCTCGACGGCCGCGTCGTCGCGGTCGAGGTCAAGACCCGGATCGGAGACGATCCGATGATCTCGGTCACGGCCGCGAAGCGGCGGCGGCTCGCCGCGACCCTCGCTCGGCTCCACCCGCGACCGCAGCGCTTGGATGTGGTTGCCGTGCGGTTCGAGCCGGACGGCGTGTGGGTGCGCTGGGTGCGCGGGGTGTAGTTGCCCGTTGTCCTCGGACCGGAGACCGGAGGCCGGAGACTTCTCTAGATCTTCCCATCCCTGCGCCGCACCTCTAGATGCCAGCACGCCCGATGCCAGTGACGGCGCAGGTCAGGGTGGTGTTCGGGAACGACGACCAGGTGCCCTTCTCCGACCGCGACGAATCCATGGCATCCGGGACAGAGGTAGCGCTTGCGGGCGGCATAACCCTGGACCGGGACGACGACCTCGTCGTCGAAGGGGATCACCCCGCCACCGCCCACACCACCAGAGCGGCGGCGATCACAAACGTGCCGATCACCAGGGCGACGTCGAGCGCCGACCTCTGATGCCGACGAAACGGGTTGAACCCCACGGGGGCATGGTACGTGCCGGGTAGTGTGCCCAACATGTTCGATGTGAGTGACGAGGGTGCGATCCGCCGCTTGACCATCGACAATCCCGGCCGGCGCAACGCCATCCCGACCGGACAGTGGGGCCGATTGGGTGAGCTGGTCGGCGAGTTCGAAGCCTCCGATCAGAGGGTGCTGGTGATCACGGGCGCGGGCGACGACTTCTGTTCCGGCGCCGATGTCGGCTCCGACTTCAACCCGGGTTCGGTTGCGGAGGGATACGCCATGGTGTCTCGGGTCGGGGCCGCGGCGCTGGCGTTGCATCGCTGCACCAAGCCCACGCTCGCCGTAGTCGATGGGGTCGCCGCCGGCGCGGGCCTGAATCTGGCGCTGGCGTGCGATCTGCTCATCGCTTCCGACCGAGCCAGATTTTCCGAGATATTCGTGCGCCGCGGGCTGACCCTGGACTTTGGCGGCACCTGGCTCCTGCCGCGGAGAATCGGTTTGGCGCGGGCCAAGGACCTGGCGCTGACCGGCCGCGTCGTCGCGGCCGCCGAGGCAGAGCGTCTTGGGCTGGTGAGCCGGTTGGTTCCTGCAGCCGAACTGGCCGCCGTGGCCGCGGCCACGGCCGCTGAGCTGGCCGCCGGGGCTCCGCTGGCGCAGCGATTCATCAAAACGGGGCTGGACGGGTCGGGGGAGATGACCTTCGAGGAAGCCATATCGTTCGAGCAGACGGCGCAGTCGTTGCTGCTCGCCACCGACGACTTTGTCGAAGGAGTCACTTCGTTCGTGCAGAAGCGCCCGCCGGAGTTCCACGGCCGCTGAGCGCGAGGGTCTAGGCAGCGCTCCCTCCAACCCATACGGTGCGGGCATGTTTGCGGCGGTCACCTCGGCGGCCCTGGTGGGGGTGGAGCCGCGTCCGGTGCGGGTCGAGGTCCATGTCTCTGGAGCCACGGAGAAGTTCTCCATGGTCGGGCTCCCCGACACCGCGGTGCGGGAGGCTCGCGCACGCGTGCGCGCGGCCATCGCGGTGACCGGCCTGCGATTCCCGGGGAGGCATGTCACCGTGAACCTGGCCCCGGCGGATCTTCCGAAGGTGGGATCCGCCTACGACCTCCCGATCGCACTCGGGGTGCTGGTGGCGACGAAGGAGATCCCGGCCGAGGCGTGCCGCGTGGTGGCGCTGGGTGAGCTGGCACTCGACGGGGAGGTTCGCCCCGCCCGGGGCGGGCTGGCCGCAGGCATGGTGGCGCGTCAGCGCGGGGAGCGGTGCCTGGTCGGGGCCTCGGGATCGGGGGAAGCCGTTCTTTCGGGTGCCGAGGTTCACGGCGTGGCGAATCTCGCCGAGGCGATTGCGGTTGCGAGCGGCTCGGTGGCAGGCCGCCCGGTGATAGCTCCCCTGCCGGCGCCCGCACCAGGGTTGGTCGATCTCGGCTCGGTGCGCGGCCAGGCGGCGCCGCGGCGGGCGCTGGAGATCGCCGCCGCGGGTGGCCATCACCTGTTGCTCGCCGGCCCTCCCGGAGCGGGCAAGACCATGCTGGCGCGGGCCCTGCCGGGTGTTCTTCCGAATCTCACACCAGAGGAGGTGCTCGACGTCGCTCAGGCGCACTCCGCGGCGGGCCGCCGGGTTCCGTTGGAGGAGCGGCCGCCGTTTCGCAGTCCCCACCACAGCGCCACCCCGGCCGCGATTCTCGGAGGAGGTTCCGGGGTGCCGGTCCCCGGGGAGCTCACCTTGGCCGATCGCGGGGTCCTTTTCCTCGACGAACTCGCCGAGTTTCCCCGCCATCTGCTGGACATGCTGCGCCAACCGATCGAGGAAGGCAGAGTTCATGTCGCCCGCAAGGGGATGTCGGTCGTGTTCCCCTGCCGGGTCCAACTGATCGCCGCCACCAACCCGTGTCCCTGCGGGCATCGTGGCGACGCCCGCACCGCCTGCCGTTGTAGTCCCCCCGCGGTCGAACGCTACCGCTCCCGGCTGTCGGGACCGCTACTGGATCGTTTCGATCTCCGCGTCACCGTCTCGCGGTTGCAGGGCTCCGAACTTCAAGCCTCCGGAGGCGAGACCAGCGCGACGGTGCGCGAGCGGGTGGTGGCGGCGCGGTATCGGCAGCGGGAACGAGGTGTGCTCAATCGCGACCTCCCCCGTGCCCATCTCGACGCCATGTCCTGGGAGAGCGAGGCGGAGCGGTTGCTGGCGGCCGCGGTGGATCGATTCGGGCTGACGGGACGCGGTTGGGATCGGGTGCGTCGGGTCGGCCGTACCATCGCCGACCTCGCTGGCAGCGAGGCCGTCACTGGCGACCATGTGGCCGAAGCGCTGGCATTGCGTCAGGTGTCGTGAAGTCGGCGCGGCTCGCCGTTGCCTTTCTCGGGCTCCACCCGGAGCGACGGCGCGAGTTGACCGAGCGTCACGGCGGGGCCGCGGGCCTCATCGCAGCGGTGCGGAGGGGGAAAATTTCCGGTCTCGATGCCTCCCTCGTGGTCGCGGAGGAGGCGCGCCAGGCCGCATTGGCGGCAGCGGGGATACGGGCGCTGTATCTCGGCGATCCCGATTACCCGGATCGGCTGGCAGGTATCGCCGATCCTCCCGACGTCCTGTTCGTGCGCGGGACGCTTCCCGGGCATGACACTGTGGCGGTGGTGGGGACCCGGCGCAGCACCGCCTACGGCAACGGCCTGGCCCGTGCGTTCGGACGCGCCATCGCCGCCGCGGGATGGGTGCTGTGCTCGGGATTGGCCCGTGGGATCGACGCGGAAGCACACCGGGGGACGATCGAGGGGGACGGCGCAGGGGTCGGAGTCCTCGGCAGCGGACTCGATGTGATCTATCCCAGGGAGCATCGCGGCCTGGTCGAGGACCTGGTTCGGCAGGGCGGGCTGGTGACTGAATACCCGCCGGGCACCCAGCCGCACGGATGGCGCTTCCCACCGCGCAATCGGATCATTTCAGGGTTGAGCCGGGCCGTCGTGGTCGTCGAGGCGGGGGTCACCGGCGGCGCTCTCGTCACCGCGGCTCGGGCGGTGGAGCAGGGCCGCGAGGTCTTCGCCGTGCCGGGCGATGTGGACCGGGAGACGTCTCACGGCTGCAACCTCCTGATCCGGGACGGGGCCATACCGGTGCTGGGAGCCGACGACCTGGTCGAGGCGCTCAGTCTCGTCTTGGGGCCGGTCCGGTCTCGGATGGCCGCCCCGAAGGCTGCCGTGCCCGCAACCGGCATCCTCGTGGACGAACTGGGGGCACTTCTAGGCCTGGACGGTGCCGCGCTCACCGCCTGGCTCGGCCGGGGAGAACTCTCGGGTTCGATCAGGATCGAGGCGGGCCGAATCTTTCCCGGCGCGGGTTGAATTCTCCGCCCCCAAATGCCGATGGGGGATCGGGGCCCACGCGATCGCCCCGTTCCCCCCATGACCATGACCGACGGCGCCGCGGTGAATTTCCCCGGTTCCGGCGCGACCACGGTCGATGCCACGGGGTTCGCCGCGCTGACCCCGCGGGAGCGGGCGGTGCTCGGCGGATTGGTGGCCGGACTTCGTCCCGCCGACATCGCCCGGCGCGACTTCGTTTCTGTGGTGACGGTCCGTAACCAGGTCCAGTCGATTCTCATCAAGCTCAACGTCCACTCGCAGCTCGAGGCGGTAGCAGCGGCGCGGTGGTCGGACTGGAACGATCTGACCCCGTCCGCCGTGGGGACGCCGATGGCGGCGTTTGATGCATCTGCATCATGACAACCGGGGCCGCGAGGTCCACGGTGCCGCAACGTACTAGGTCGCTCCGCACGAACGGACTAGTGCGCGGCAATGTCCGACAAGGAGGAACGCCTGATGCTGGGGTATTTGCACCGCCTCATCGATCGTGAGGAAGGGGCCACCATGGTCGAGTACGGCCTGATGGTCGCCTTGATCGCGGTCGTCGCCCTGTTGGCCGTCACCGCTCTCGGAGGCAGCGTTCGCGACATCTTCCAGAACGTCGCGGACACGCTCACCCCGTGAGCCGGCCGTCGCGGTCTTGGGGGGGGGGTTTGCGCCCCCCACGCCCCCCCCGCGGGGCCCCCCCAAAAAAAAAAAAACCC
>JBKKBI010000079.1:0-18494 GCA_046714175.1 Acidimicrobiia bacterium
GGCGCTCTGGGCGTCGGCGTCGACGGGCGACAGCATTAGAAGTGTGGTCACTACCGCCAGTAGGGCACTGCGGTTGGAACTGGCTGTACGGATCGTCACACGAGCATTGTCTCAGACAACAAGACTTGTGCGAGGAACCGTTGCAGCTCCACGATCCGGTGCCGCGCTCAGGTCACACACCTCGCGCGGGACAGTCGGAACCTGCCCCGTAGGGTGTGTCGGGTACCTCAACTTCAGCGAATGGGCCTGCCCCGACATCAACTCCGCGACCTGTTCGCTGATGCTCTTAGTATTCGCCGTTGCTCAGCACCAAGGATCCCTAGTTGCCAAGCGACACAGGCCTACCCGACAAGTCCATCGTCATCGTGCTCGGGACCAGGCCGGAGATCATCAAGCTCGGTCACATCGTCAGGTTGCTTGGACCTGCGGGCTCGATCATCCACACCGGCCAGCACTTCGACTCAGGATTGTCGAGAGTTTTCTTCGAGGCGTTCCGGCTGCCCGAGCCGGACACGATGCTTGGTGTCGGTGGCACCACCCGCGGCGCTCAACTCGGGATGGTCATCACTCACCTGGACCGCATTCTCCGCGAGTCGCAACCCGCCGCGGTCGTGGTGCAAGGAGATACAAACTCGGCGGCGGCAGGCGCCATCGCAGCGAACGCTTGTGAGATTCCGCTGGTGCACGTCGAATCCGGCCTTCGGAGCTTCGACCGCCGTATGCCCGAGGAGCACAATCGGATCATCGCCGACCACCTGGCCGATCTGTGCTGCGCTCCGACCGAGACCAATCGCTCGAACCTTCACAACGAGGGGGTCCCTGACGATCGAATCGTCGTAACCGGAAACACTGTCGTGGAGGCGGTGCGATCGCTGCTTCCCGGCCCTGACTTGCGAGCCGCGGTGCTGGACTCATTTGGCCTGCAACCAAGGGGTTTCGCGCTCGCCACTTTGCACCGGCCTGAGAACGTCGATCACCCCGACACTCTTCACACAATCATGAATCAGCTGAACCGTCTCCCGATTCCCGTGCTGCTTCCGCTCCATCCGCGAACGGCAGCTCACCTTGGATCCGGGTTCGAACCGGGGAACAATGTGACGATTGTGGAACCTGTGGGTTATGAGGAGTTCCTCGGGCTCGCTGCAGAGTCCGCGATGCTCATCACCGACTCAGGTGGGTTGCAGGAAGAGGCCTCGGTCTTGAAGGTACCCGTGCTGGTGGTACGCCGCTCGACCGAACGTCCCGAAGTGCTCGGAACCTTTGCCGAACGGGTAGAGCCCGGTCCGCGCATCGCCGAGGTGGTGGCAGGCTGGCTCGGTCGGCTCACCGAGCTCCACTCGCAGCTCGCGGCACTACCAAGTCCGTACGGAGACGGGACCGCATCAGAGAAGACTTTGACCGCGATCACCAGGATGGTTCTGGGGTCCGCCCGCTGACTGTGGCGACATCTGGTCGTTGCTGCCAACAGCCCACAGCCGTGCAGTGGCGCGCGCCGCGCCGATCCGATGCGCCGCGTCGGTACGCCGATGGGCTCCAGACGTCGCGTGTACCCGGTGCCTGACGAGCGGCTCCGGTATCAGTCCAAATCGTCCTCCATGTGCCACGATCTGTGCCCAAACGTCCCAGTCCTCGCAATAGATAAACGCCAGATCGGGAGCAAACCGGACACCACGATCACGGACTGCCATGTCGACGAGGACGCACGTAGAGATGATCGGATTCTCCCTGCGACCGACTCGGGCATCGAAGGGGGGTTTCGCTTCGATGCCTCCGTAGTCGCCAAAGAACTCGGTCCAGGTCGCGATCGCGTCGATCTCGGGGTTGGCGCGCATCGCTTGCACCGTCTTCTCGATGAAGTTACGGGCAAGCACGTCATCGCTGTCGACAAGAACGAAGGAGTCCCCGGTCATCGCATCGAGGAGAGAGTTGCGAGCGACGCATACGCCACGGTTCTCCTGCCGAAGAACCCGTATTGGCGGCACATCTCGCCCATCCCACTCCGACAGCGCGCGGTCGACCTCTTCCGAATGCGACCCGTCGTCAATGAGCACCACCTCACTGGGGAGTTGGGACTGGCTCACGATCGATTCCATGCACTCGCGCAGAAACCGCACGTCGCGGTGAATCGGCACCCCAACCGAAACCGCTTGCGCGCGCGCACCGTCGGAGTTCTCCGATGTGGACAGCATGGCTGACAGCACCGGCACGCCCCTCTCCGCGCCATGCCGGGTCGCTTCACCGCGTAGCACGCCGGCGATTGAGTCCTCGGAAGTCCAGGTGTAGGCCTCGGGCCAAAGGGACGCCGACGCCGATCCGGCCGGCACCGCGATCGGGATGCCGCGCCGCCGCAGGCGCGCCACCCGTTCGTCTGGCAACCCGAACGGGTCACCGAGGATCACCAGCGAGGGGGGTCTCCGCGGTTCCTTTCTGACCTCGATGCGCTCGCCGAGACTTTCCACAGA
Organism: Acidimicrobiia bacterium; assembly: GCA_046714175.1. GTDB lineage: Bacteria > Actinomycetota > Acidimicrobiia > Spongiisociales > UBA11373 > UBA11373. The sequence continues at coordinate 2,463 of JBKKBI010000079.1, forward strand.
CGATGAAGCCGCATCGAGTGCGCTCCCCTCCCAGATGCGGTCGGGTTCGGCGCCTGGCGTGACGACGATCGACCCGACTTCGGGAACATCGACCAGCGCACGCAGAATCTTCGCCGTCTGAGATCGCCGCGAAGGAGTTTCCGGCAGCCATACACAGTCGGCGGACACGGGGACCCGCACCGGTGGCGGGCCTTCGGCAATATCGACGACCGCGACGTCGGGGCGGATTGCGAATCGCTGGAGAAGGTCGGCCGCAAGCGCAGAGGGCGACAGCACCCGAGCCGCGAATCTGAAACAGGCAATCTCCCAGTCGACAACAGCCTCGAGTTCATCGCCGATGCCATCCAGAGTCCCGGCGATCCAAAGATGCTCGAGAACGGTCGCCTCACCAGCCACGACCACGACATGGCGCCGCAGCGACTCCGGCTTCATCCGCTCAGCGAGTGCAAACACGCCCGCTCGGCCGCCATCTCCGACCACCAGAGTGTCTCCGCCCGCCACCTCAGACTCGAGGGCGATCGCCACCTCGAGCGCCTCGCGCAGCGCCAAGGGCGTATTCGTGATCTGGCGCACCCACCGCGGAGACGCCACCCGTCGACCCGGTGATACCTTCTTGACCGAAGTTGAGGCCCGCTCGATCAGCAGCTCCACCATGTCGGAGCTCTGATAGCGCAAGACTCCCGTCAATGTGGCCTCCGGCCCTTCACTGGAACCTCCTCGCTTCGAGTTTCTGAACCGTCTCGGAGCCTAATGCGCACCTCGTCGACCAGCGGGTGCCTGGAGCGTGCGACTCCGTGCCAGATACGACGCCCTCTCGGATCGGATCTCACGGACATCGGCGCGGGCTTGGCTTGCCTAGGCCGGCGGCGCCGGGTGGCCGGCCCGGTAAATCCGCGACTTGGGGAGGAGCCGAACTCTGAGGAGGGTCCAAAGAGCGGGAAACCCATCCCGCCATGAGATCTTCTTGCCCTCGTGGATCTCGCGACCGGCGTAACTGATTGGCACCTCCCAGATGCGCTCTCCGGTACGGAGCACCTTTGCGGTCATCTGCGGTTCAATGTCGAATCGATTGGCAGTGAGACGCAGCGATCGCAGGAGGTCGGCGTCGAACATTTTGTAACAGGTCTCCATGTCCGAGAGAGTGGTGTTGTAGAGAATGTTGGTGATGAGCGCCAGAAGGCGGTTACCCACCCAGTGCCAGAAGAGCATGTTGCGGTGCTCACCGGTGAACCGGGACCCGAACACCACCCGGGCTCTCCCCTCAAGAATCGGGGGGAGCATCCTCAGAAAGTCACGGGGGTCGTACTCCAGGTCGGCGTCGTGGATCACGATGATGTCGCCGCGCGCCTCGGCGATGCCGCGCCGCACGGCGGCGCCCTTGCCCTGGTTCCGGTCCTGTCGAAACACCCGCACCGTCGAGTCGCTCAGTCGGGATGCAATGTCTGCCGAGCCATCGGTCGATCCGTCGTCGACGACGATGATCTCGCGCTCCAGGGGCAGCGTCACATCCCGCGCCCGCCGAATGGACTCGGCGACGGTGGCCCGCTCGTTGTAGACCGGGACAATGATCGAGAGGAGCCGGTACTGGCGGGTCGGGATCACAGAATGCCCTCGAAGTAAGACTTGGTCCGCTCCAACCCGGTTGAAAATGGCATCACCGGTGCCCATCCCAGCTCGCGGCGGGCGCGGGAGATGTCGGGACGGCGCCGGTGCGGATCGCCTTCGGGGAGCTCATGAAACACCCTCCCGGTGTCCCCAACCAGATCGGCCACCAGGTCGGCGATCGCCTTTACGGTCAACTCCTCGGGGCTCCCCAGGTTCACCGGACCATCCACCGCGGAGAAGCCGAGTTGGACCAGAGCCTCGACCAGGTCGTCCACGAAGCAAAGCGATCGGGTCTGCGAGCCGTCCCCGAAGATGGTCAACGGCAGGCCGCGTAGCGCCTGCACCAGGAATGTCGACACGACGCGACCGTCTTCGGGATCCATGCCGGGACCGTAGGTGTTGAACACCCTTGCCACCCGTACCTCTGGCACGAGTCCGGTTCGCTGGTAAGCGTACGCCAGGGCTTCTCCATATCGCTTCGCCTCGTCGTAGCAAGCTCTGCTCGAGGTGAGCGAGACCGACCCATGGTACGACTCCACCTGGGGGTGCACCTCAGGGTCCCCGTAGACCTCTGAGGTCGAGGTGTACAGGAATCGTGCGCCCCAGTTCGCGGCGAGGTCGAGCATCTGCCGGGTGCCCTCGGCGCCCGTCCGCAAGGTTCCGATCGGATCCCGCAGATAGCGCGGAGGCGAGGCGGGCGAGGCGAGGTGGTACACCTGCTCGTATGGGCCGCCGAGCGACGGTGGATCGGCCACATCTCCCTCGACGAGACGGGTTCCGGGTGCAACCCCGAGTGGGCTGGGAGACGACAGGTTGTCCAGCGCAGTCAGGTCATGCCCATCGGCGATCAACCGGGCGCAGAGAGCACGCCCCAGGAACCCCGCGCCACCGGTGACGAGAACCTTCACCTCCCGACTCCGACGTATCGCAGTCCATGTCGGCGGACCGCGTCCGGGTCGAGCAGATTGCGGGCATCGACCACCAGCGTGCCGGACATCGCCGCACGCACTGCCGCCAGATCGACGTTCTGGAACTCGGGCCACTCGGTGAGAATCACCAGAGCATCCGCCCCCGCCACGGAGTCGAGCGCGGTTGGGGCGTTATCAAGGTCGGGGGGCGTCTCCGCTCGTGGGTCGTAGGCTCGAACCTGCGCGCCCTCTGCGGCTAGTCCTCGCGCGATGCGCAGCGCAGGAGAGTCACGAACGTCGTCGGTTCCCGCCTTGAAGGCCAAGCCCCAGATTCCGATGCGCCGACTCGCTAGATCGCCACCGACTCCATCACGAACCTTTGACACCACGCGACGCGCCTGCTGCTCGTTCACCTCGATGACGCCCCGCAGCAAGGCGAAGTCGTAGCCCCCCTCCGCGGCCAAGTTGACCAGGGCCTGGGTGTCCTTGGGGAGGCACGAGCCGCCAAACCCTGGGCCGGGGCTGAGAAAGTGGAACCCGATGCGTTGATCGAATCCAAGGCCGAGCAAGACATCGCGCACATTGGCGCCAACCGCCTCGCATACGTTGGCGATGGCATTGACGAACGAGACCCGCGTGGCGAGATAGGCATTGGCGGCATACTTCACCATCGCCGCGGATACAGGGTCGGTGACCACAAGTGGCGCCCCCAACTCGGCATACAGCTTGGCCATCTGCTCCGTGGCGGCTTCGTTGTCGCTGCCGATCACGATCCGGTCGGGGGCAAAGAAGTCGGCAACGGCCGAGCCCTCGCGCAGGAACTCCGGATTGACCACAAGATGGATACCCGGCGCTCCGCCGCTCAAGGAGGTGCGCAACCGGTCGAACCCTTCGGTTGGCATGGTCGACTTCAGAGCCACGATTGCATTTGAGGCAAGGTGGGGGACAAACTCACGCACACTCACCTCGACGATGCTGGTGTCGGCCGCCCCGGTTGATGCCTGGGGGGTGGGTAGCGCAATGACCACCACCTCGGCGTCGATGACCGCCTCGCGTCCCGAGCCCACCAACTTGACCGATCCAGCAGCCAGACCCTCGGCGAGCAGATCGTCCAGCCCGGGCTCGTAGAACGGGGCCTTCCCCCGGCGCAGCATCGCCAATCGATCCGGGTTGCTCTCCGCGAGCACGACCTCGTGACCCGTGCGGGCCAAGCCGGCGCCGGTGACCAAACCCACGTAGCCCGCACCAATGACGGCGACCCTCACAGTTCACCGACCCGCGCCGAAGGCAGGGATGCGCCATGGCAGACACCTGCGGGTTGTGGGGGCTGCCACGGTGACTCGCCCGGGTGTGGGAGTGACGGGGATAGACGCATCGGCGGTGCCCATTGATAACACCTCGGTGGTGGTGGAGCGAGCCTCATCGTGGAAGTCGCCATTTCCCGCCGCAGCATTAACCCTCCGACCCACCACAGGCGTTGTTGCGGAATCACCGACGGAAGGAGGGTCGCGCCTGCAACCGCCGCTCCCTATCGTGCTCCCCGTGACGCGACTCAGGCGAGGTCGGCAGCAGGCCCCTCTCGGTTTCACCATTCCGGTGGGTTCATGGGTGGTACAGGTCTGCCACCCGGACTGGCGCGGAGTGCGTGCGTCTTCGTACGCCTTCCGAACCCCGGTCGTGGAGGCAGCCGACTTGAACGCTCCCGCACCCGCTCTGGTCGCGGCCTTGCTCGCTGCTGGGACGCGCCGGATCGTGATCCAAGGATGGCCCCCAGGGGCGACCGCCCTCGCTCGCCAGGCGCACGACGCGGGAATAGCGGTGGCTGCGGTGAGTCATGCCTCTCTGGCACAGCACGGGACCGATGCCGGCGAGGCGGAGCGGGTGACGGAGGTCCTCGCGCTCGCCAGGGAGGGAGTCATCGACCGCATCGGCTTTTTGAAGCACGGCCTCCCGGAAGTGTTTCGCCACCTCGGATACGAAGCACACGAACTTCTCAACCGGGTGCCGGACCTCCCTGCCACTACAACAGCCGATCTCGGTCCCGGCCGGCACGTGGGCGTCATCCTCGACCCCTATTGGCGGAAGAACGTGACCACTCAAGTGGCGGCAGCGCTGTTGTTGGGTGCCATTGCGCACGTGATGCGCGCCCCGCAAGTGCCGTGGCTTCCCGAAGACCGGGTGGTCGCACACGGAGATCTCCCTCCTGACCGGTTCCTCCCCTTGCTCGCCGGTATGGAGGTGAACCTCCACGTCACACTCTCGGAGTGCCACCCGATGACTCCAATGGAGAGCTACCTGCTTGGAGTCCCTTGTCTCATCTCGCGCACCTCGGTGCTCTTCGAGGACGATCCCGAGCTCCTGCGGCTCTCCTCGGTCGTCGAAATCGACGACCCGTCGCGCATCGCGGCGCAGGCTGAGGATCTGGTCGCCAATCGGATCGAGGCAATTTCACGCGCCCGGGCTTCACTCGTTCGGATGGACGAGCGCGCCGCCCAAGCCTGGGATGCCTTCCTCGCGTGAGGCGACCTAGAGCCTGCGGGCCTGCCGCGCATAGTGCATCACTGGCCGGATCGCCAGCCGCGCAGGGTCCGAACCGCCCGGGTCAGCGACATCGAGAGCGCTGAGCAACTCCCCCACTCGCGCCTCCCACGAGTGTTCGCGGAGCATCCGCTCCCGGTCGGGTCGCGGACGCCCCAGCGCAGTGACAACCGCATCGGCAAGAACCTCGGCGGTGTCCACACCATCGAGGCCCTGTAGTGACCGCAGCGGCGGTGCTGCCACGCGGACACCGCTAGCCAGGTACTCGAATACCTTGAGCGGGCTTACAGCATGGGTGGTCGCGGTCACCGCGAACGGGATGAGTCCGACGTCGAACCTCGCCACGTAGTCGGGTAGCACCGACTGTGGCTTCAACCCGAGAAATGTGATGTTGGGCGCCAGCGGTGGTCGACCCTGGGGAGCGTCTCCGATCACCACCACGGCCGCCGCAGGAAAGCGACGCGCCACCGCGTCCAGATCCGACCAACTGAACCAGTCGCCGTACAGGGACCCGTGATATCCGAGCACGGGACTACCGGCAGGCATGTCGTCGGGTGTTGGTCCCGGGGCTCGGCCAAAGATCATCCGATTGACCCCGTTGGCGATCACCACCGCACTCTCCCCGCCGAGGTCCGCGACCAACGACGCCAAGTCGACGGCCGAGACAGTGATGCGATCTGCCGCGGCGATCGCCTCGCGCTCCAAGGACTCCCGATACCACTCTCCTCCCAGCGCCGGGTCGGCCCACCGGTCAATCACGTCGTACACCGTTCGCCAACCTGCCGAGCCCAATTGGCGCCACAACTGAACGAGTTGCGCCGCCGGCACCTCGAGGATGGCGATGCCATCGTCGGTCCGCCGGAGAACCGAACCGACATCGAATTCGTCGGCCCGGTACTGCTCCAGCCGAGGGTGGATGAACCGGATGCCGAGGTCGGTCGACTCCTGCGTGCCGAACAGCGACACGTAGATGACATGGAATCCGCGCCGCAATAGCTCGAGGGCGATTTGGGTCGTGCGTGAGCCGCCCCCGACATCATGCATGGGCACTGCACCGAGCATGACTACCGCGGGCACACCGATCTGATCGCGTCGGCCTGGGTCGACTCGCGGCACCCTCCGAGGGATCAGCCGGATGCGGTAACCGGCATCTCCCAATCTGCGATAGAGACCGGCCAGGTCGTCCTCCGGCCGGGCGACGATGTCGGCAGCCACATCAGCACCCATGACCAACGCAAGCGGTTGCACCACCGCCTCACTGCGGCGCCGCGCCACGAGACTCGGTGTCTCCGCACCGGCGACGACCACGGCATCGGTCCCGGTAAGGAATGAACTCGCCACCGAGGCGTCGGACCTTGACCCGAACCGGACCGAGCCGCTGGCACCGTCGAACCGACGGGCGGCCCGCGCGATCAGCCCGACGCGATAGGTGTCCGGTGTGCACCGCAGCCAGGAGCCCCGATCCCGCTTGTCGGCAACAAGCACGTCCACGTTGACCCGAGCCTGATGAGAGTGTTGGCGGAGGCGATGGCGCGCCATGACCCGATCGGGGATCAACGGTCGCAGCAACCGTTTCAGCCACAACGGGATCACGGCTCGAGCCCTCCCGGAATACGCGCTGCTTCCTCGGGACGCTGCCTCTCGACAGTGAGTTCTCGCCCCGACAAGACCAGCGTCGGAGGAACCACCCAGTGCGGATCCGGACACGACAACAGCCCTGGAGCACGGATCAGTGGGGCGTCGGGATCCAGCACAGCCCAGCGCCTCACCAGGGTGATACCGCCCTCGGTTGCGGCGGCCAGTTCCGGCGACTCCTCGAGCACATCGACAAGCCGCTCGACGGCGTCGTAGTCGATACGGGTACCGAGACCGGGATCCAAGAGGTACTTGCCTGCGGCGCTTCGAGCCAAGCCGCACGGATCGGGACCCACCAGGATCTCGGCGTCACCGTCGGCCGGGACACCGTCGACAGGGAACGGGGAAATCACAGAGACCGCCGGATAGAACTCTCGCTTGGCGCGCCGCAATTCGCCAGGCTGGTACAGGGCGGGATGCCGAGACACGATCCGCCGCCGGCCAGCCTCGAAGTCCGCCAAAGTAGCGACGCTCATCGACACTCCCTGCTTCCGGTACCGGTAGAGCACCTCCGACACCTGCACGTTGCCGATCCCAGCCTCGAGCATCCTCATCCAGAGATCCCAGTCCTCATTGCCCGAGGTCATCGTCGGGTCGTAGCCACCCACCTGCGCGAGTGCCTCACGACGGATCATCGCCACTTGGAGGACCGAGTTGGAGAGCCGAATGGCATATGGATTGAAGGGCCGGGTCGCCCACACGCGGTTGACATCGCCAAACAGCTCTGCCCAGCAGTGTGCGTAGCCCGCGTCGGGTGCCCCCTGTAGTGCACCGATCATTCGCTCCATGTACCTCGGGAGGAGGGCGTCGTCGGCGTCCAGCGAAACGATGAACTCGCCGCGTGCACTTGCGATACCCGTGTTCCTCGCTCCGGGCAATCCAGTGTTGGCCTGGCGGATCAACCTGACCCGGGGCCACGCGATGGCGTCGAGAAGAGCCACCGTCTCGGGGTCGGTGGAACCGTCGTCCACGACGATCACCTCCCAGGAGTCAAACGATTGCTCGAAAACACTGGCCAGGGCCTCAGCAATGAAACGCCCGTGGTCGTAACAAGGGATGACCACGGACACCCGCGGCGTCGCCAGCACCGGGTACCGGCCCCGACGAATCCCCGCCTCGATCGCAGCGCGGCGTCGTTGCTGGTCGCGACGCTCCATCTCTGCCGGCCAGCTGGCGACACCCCGAAAGCGCTCCTTGAGGCGGCGAGGCACCAGCCAGATGGCCAGGCGCGCCAACGGGTCCGGCAGCAACTGCAAGGCTCGGCGCGCCGGCCCGGCGAAGCCTCCCACCTTGAGCGTCGCCCGCAGGGACTCGAGGCGATGCACCGCCGCCGTAGCAAGCGCTGCCTGGGCGTCGGGATGGCGCACTGTTGGCAGCGATGCTCCATACGCGGGCACCGGATCTGCGACGAAAGGAGCGGGAGAGGCAGCGAGGCGTGCCAGACGATCCGGCTCAGCAAGCAGCGCCACCAGGGTCGCTGTCAGGGCGGCGACGGTGCCGTCGTAGGCCACCACCCCCTCCGACTCCCCCATGCCGGCAAACGCGGGTTGTGCCGCCACCACGAGAGGGAGTCCCGCACGGCGCACCTCGTGCGCCGCGAGGCAGAACGTCTCGAATCGACTCGGCACGACCACCACAGAACTGCGGGCCAACAGGCGCAGCGCATCATCCCGCATCACGGACCCGGCGAGACGGACCCGGGGCTGCAGGTGGGCCGGCACCCTGCCCAGCAGCACCGCGGACATGGGACGGTTCTCCACTGCAGACCAGCCATCGGGCCCCACCAGAAGCAGGCTGAGATTCCCGTCGGCCTCCAGGAGTGGCACCGCGGCATCGACGAGCACATCGACGCCCTTTTGTTCGGTGAGCCGGCCGAAAGCGGCGATGGTGGCGGGAGCCGATGGCTGCCACCCGATAGCGGGAACTGGAGGCACTATGGGCGGAGCCACCATCACCCGGTCCGCGGAAACCGAATAAGCGGTCTCGATCCAAGACCCCATCGGCGCGGAGGGCAACACGACGATGTCTGCCATGGCGAACACCTCGCGCTCGATCGCGTCGATCTCCCTCCACGGGTACGGCGTGGCCCCCACCGCGGCTGCGATGGCGCCGAATGGGCCGTGCAGACGCACCGCGAGTCGCGAGCGTCCTAGTCCGAGTCGGCCGCGATCGCACAGCGACCAGAACCCCAGCGCCTCGAAGTCGGTGAACTCGACCAGATCCGGACGCCCGTGCTCCGCGACCAGATCGCCAAGTGCGTCGGCACAGCGGCGGGACCGCTCCAGAAACCAGTCGAAAGTGCCATCGGCTTCGGGCACGGTGACGGGCACGAGTCGGAACGGGGTGCCTGGGTCCGCGGCGGCCTGGGGAGCAACGAGGATCACTGTGACGTCGTGTTTCGGGCTCAGCCCCCGGGCGAGCTGGTCGACGACTGCCCCCGCGCCACCGGGCACGTACGGGTCGAGCTCCTGAGTAACGAAGACTATGCGCACTACTCGGGCACCCTTCGCAGGCCGGCCGCGTCAAGCCGTGATACGAGGGGGGCGAGCCGGCGGTCCCACGTCGCGATCGCGGCCGCGGCCCGCCGCGGCTCGGGGTCCGACGGAGACAGGGCTTTCTCGATGGCGGCGATCCATTGATCGGGGCCGGTCGCAGTCACCACGGCCGACGACGCCACACACGCTGGCAACGGTGTGGCCACCACGGGCTTACCGGCCGCCAGGTATTCGAACATCTTCAGGGGACTCACCCCCTCAGTGAGCCGATCAACCATGAACGGGATCGTCCCGACATCGAATGCCTGGACGTAGGCCGGCATCGTGTCACTGGGACGCTCCCCCAGCAGGTGAATGTTCTCTAGTCGGGAGAGGCTGGCCACTCGGTCGTGAATCGGTCCCAATGTCGGACCCACCAGTGCGAAGTCCCAGTCGGGGCGGCGCCGGGCGACGTGTTCCAGGAGATCGAAGTCGAACCAGGGCGCAATGGCGCCGTGATAGCCGATGAGTGGACGCCCCAACGGCAGGTCTACGGGGCGAGACATCGGCGCCGCGAAACGCTCGGCATCGACCCCGTTCTCCACCAAAAGCAGGTCGCCACGCTCCGCGAGGTGTCGATCGAGCAGCGTCTGCGATGAAGCGATCACGACATCGGCGCGGTGCATGACTGCCGGATGATGGAACCCAACCCGCCGCTCCTCTGGCAGTCCGACTTCGTCGGGGTCGTAGATCGAGAGGTCGTCGAGGATGTCGTAGATCACCACCGGCTCTCGAAACAGCTCGAAGGATCGGACCACCGGGGCAAAGTGAACATAGAGGATCGGATGATCTGCGGGAACGCCCCGCAGTGAGGGAACGATTCGGACCCCATCGGCGAAGGACTCTCCCCGGGCTCGGGGATCGACGAAGAAGGTGGGATGGCCCGCCTCCGCCAGGGCGGAGAGGAGGTACTGCGGCCGCTGCCGCATCCCGGTCCATGTCAGCCACGTCGGCAGATACACCACCGGCCGCAGGCTTCCGCGGGCGGCTCCTGTGCCGCGTGGGGACCCTGACATCGCCCGTCGCAGCCGGTCGACTCCGGGAGCGCGCTTCAGCGCCCTTCGTAGCGGGCGCGGCAATCCGTGAGCGAGGCGGGCGACGCGCCGCGACATCATCGGCTGACCGAGGTCCCGAGGGCGCAGCCCCGGAGTCCCACCAACCGCGAGGAGGAGCGATGGCGGCATCGTGCACGACTCACGTGGGTTGAGGTTATCGGCAGCCCTGCGATGAGAAGGCCCGTTACGCCGGCGGGCAGTACCAGCCCGCCTGGGCTGGGAGCGCCTGGGGAGAGCCGCAGGGCAGGGTGGCGGCCGACTCGTGCTCCACGATGGTGACCCCGGCACTGCCCAGCAAGGCCCGAGTGGCGATCCGGAACTGGGGAGCCAGCGCAACTGCTGTCACGGTCCCCTGGAGTGTCCCCAGAACCGCTTGCACTTCCCGGCTGTGCTCGAGGCTCGCCCGCAGATTGTGGCCTCCGACGAAAGAAACATCGACGAAGAGAAGGCTGGCGACCAGCCAGCCGGCGACGGCTGCTTTCCGAGATCGAACGGCGGCCACCACGACGACCAGCGGGACAACCCACAGCTGGGGTGCATAGCGTGCCCACCAGCCCTCGGGGTGAACGGCAACCGAGGCCAAGACCGCGGCCCATGTCATCGCGGCACCCTGCCAGCCCCCGAGCCGTCGCAGCACGATCCACCCGAGTAGTCCGGCGCTGACGAGAAGTGTTCCACCAAACAGTGGCCCCAGGCCGGCGATGCGGGTATCAGCCGACCTGTAAGCATCGCCGGATCCGGCGATCGGGATGAAGGGAACCGCCAGGTCGGCCTCGGTCTCGATCGGATTGCCCGGTTCGCCGAAGACGCCGAAGAGCAGCTGAATCGGCTGTGATGCCTCCCTCAGGTTGAGCGGCGTGTTGGTGGTGATGATGTCGATGCTGTCGGCGCCCATCAACGGGTAGAACGGATTCCCGGAGTCCATGAGGTTGTGGACGTAGGGATGGGCGCCGACCACCACGAGCGCCGCGATAACAGCCAGCCCCTGCTGCCACCCCATCTGCCACGCGTCACCTCGCCGACCTTTCACCATCAGTGCCGCCAGCAGCCCCAGCCCGAGCAAACCCACAAAGAACATCCCGGTGAATTTCAGTCCGATCAACAGGACCAATGACATGCCCAGGGCCGCGCTCCAATCTGGACTGCGCCCAAGAAGCACGGTGGCGAAGACCGCGGCCACGCCCACCAGCAACAGCGCAGCGAAGGCCCCGTCCACATAGAAGGTGAGCGACTGCACCACCCAAACCGGATTCAGTGCGGCCAGCGCGGCAATTGGCCCGGCGGCCGAGGGCGTCAAGCCGAGGCGAAGCAGCAGGCCGAGACTGAATGCCAGGGCCGCCCCCAGGGGCAGCACGTGAATGGCCTTCGCCGCCTCCAGCGCCCCAAACAGCTGGAAGTGCGGCGTGGCCGCGAGTTCGAATGCCTTGGGATAGTGCTGCACCCAGATCCCGTACGCCGCGCGCTCCTGGGAACCGTCAAACGGGTTCCACCCTTGCGATAGAGCGAGGACCGTCTCCTGGTGGTAGGTGCGACCGTCGTATGACCGGTCGAAGAAGCCCTGCGCCACCAGGAGCGCGATCACGAACGAAGCGACGACAATCAGGCCCGCCGCAACGAGATGGCGCGAACCAAATCGGCGCCGCATCCCGGCAACCGCCACCAACCCACTGACCCAGCCGGCCGGTGCCATCCAGCCCTGAACCGGAGCGAACAACATGAGACCGAGCATCGGTACGACCACGAGCGCGAGGTTGACCGTAAGGAAGAGCAGCCCGACGGTAATGGCGAAGTCGGCCGATCGAGACTCGACCGCGACGCGCGCCGTCGCCGCGTCAGGGACTCCCGATTCGTTCACAGCGCCCACCAGGTCAAACCGAGCATTGCGGCGACGGTGAGCTGACTCGGAAGGTCGCGCAGGCTGAACAGCAACGGGTCCTCGTCTAGTTCCCCCCGCCCGATCAGTATCCACACTCGGGCGTTCCAGTACATCACGAGGGGCGCCAAACCCCAGAGTGCCTTGGGATCGGCATAGAGCTGCCGGGTCAGCGGGTCTTGCGTGTAAAGGGCGATGACCACAACGCTGATCAGCCCGGTGCCAGCCCCGAGTACCTCCAGGATCCGCCTATCGGCCACGCGGTAACCGCGCGCTCCGCCCGATGTTCCGTGGACTTCGTGGACGGCCGTGAGTTCGGCGCAACGCTTGCTGATCGCCAAGCTGGTGAAGAAGAAAAAGGAAAACGCCAGCAGCCAAAACGAAACCTCGACGGCGATCGCTTCCGCGCCAGCAACAACGCGGATGACGAAGAGAACCGCCAGAGTCACGACATCGAGGAGTGCGGCGCGCTTCAGCCCCAATGAGTATGCAGTCGTGAGAAAGAAGTAGGCAGCCAGAGCGACTCGAAAGCCGATCGGGAGGAGGACAGCAAGGGCGGCGGCGCCCGCCAGCAACGCAGGCACCGCGAGCAGCGCCAGGGACATCGGCACGGCCCCCGAGGCGATCGGGCGCCGACGCTTGGACGCGTGGGTCCGATCTGCGGCGACATCGAGTGCATCGTTGAGCACGTATCCGGCCGATGTAGTCAGGCAAAAGGCGGCGAGGGCGAGCAAACCGTTCCGGGCGGCGTCGGCCTCGAAGATGCGGTGTGCAGTGATGATCGGAACAAAGACGAGCAGGTTCTTCGGCCAGTGCCCGGGGCGCAGCAACCTGAGCATCCCCCGCAACACGCCCGGAGACGTTCCCATGCGCCGTGTCGGCGCCGGAGCCAGCCGCCTCGTCAGCGCTGCGGCGCGTCGCCCGACCACCACTCTCTCGGCTGCCGCCCGCAGTAACGGCAAGTCGGCTTCTGCGTCACCCGCGTAGGCGAACGACCTACCCGCCGCGTGATCAGTCACCACAGCGAGTTTGCGACGACCCTTCAGGTTCTCTCGACCCGTGCTGGCCAGCACTGCGGAGAAGCCGCCAATGTGTGCGGCGACGTCATCGGCCCATCTTTGGGGAGCAGCAGTCGCCAGGACCACTTCACAACCCGACCGTCGCCGCTCGGCGAGATACTCAAGAACCTCGGATCGGTAAGGGAGGGCGGCGGCGTCCACGCCGATTCGCCGCGCTACCTGATCCTTGAAGCGGGCTCGTCCCCGCAGCAACCACACCGGCAGCGCGACCAGCAGCCAAGGTTGCTGCTTGACCAGGGCCGCGGTGCGCTCCACCAGAGTGTCGACCGGCGTGAGGGTGCCGTCGAGGTCGACGTATACGACTGCGACCCCGGCGCCTCCGGCGTCCACTTCATTCATCCCGCGCCGTCTTCGTCGACTGGGGCGACGCCAGGCCGACCGCACCGCCACCACCCGTGCGGTGCCCTGAACTCGTCCCGAACCGGGAACCCATCGCGTTCACCCGACCACCACCTTGCTGAATCCCGGACCCTTCGGACGCTCCAGTTGGTCGATGCGGCATGCCGTAGCGTCCTTGTCCGGGCGCCACCGCTCGAACCGAGTGGCATGCCGGAACCGGACCCCGGTCAGCTGGTCGTAGCTCACCTCGACCACAACCCCGGGTGTCACCGCCACCCAGGAGAGATCCTTGTCGCCGGTCCATCGGCTCTCCCCGCCGGGACGCCGCACCGCGTCGGCGGAGCCGAAGGAGTCGTCGGCCCGGATCCGCTCGAACTGCGCCAGCAGATCGCGGCGATCATGATCGGGGAACCCGGAGCAGTGACCGATGAAGTGCAGCTCCGAACCTGAGTACAGCCCGAGAAGGATCGACCCGATGCCGTCGCCGTCCTTGTGGACCCGATAGCCGCCGACCACGCAGTCGACAGTGCGGCGGTGCTTGACTTTCACCATCTCACGCTTCTCCTCCACATAGGGAGCGTCGAGCCGCTTGGCGACGATCCCATCGCATCCCGCGGCCTCGAACTGATCGAACCACTTCGACGCCAGCTTGCGATCCGTCGTCGAGGGCGTAAGACGCCAGCGGTGCCCGAGTGTCGGAATCAACGCTTCGAGTTCGGCACGGCGCTCCGTGAACGGAGCCGGACGCAGGTCCCTTCCCATGTGGGCGAGCAGGTCGAACGCAACGAGCTGCGCCGGGGTCTCGGTAGCAAGCAGCTTGACCCGTGAAGCCGCAGGATGGAGTCGGTTCTGCAATGCGTCGAAGTCAAGGCGGTCCCGGGTGACCACAACCACCTCCCCGTCGACCACTGTGCCCGCTGGCAGGGCCTGAAGCGACGCCTCCAGCTCGGGGAAGTAGCGCAGCAGCGGCTTGTCGTTGCGACTGTCCAGCCGGATCGGGGCGCTCCACGCCAGAGCGCGAAATCCGTCCCATTTCGGCTCGTAAGCCCATTCCCCTGCGGGTAACTCGTCGCGCACCCGGGCCTCCATGGGCAGGATCGGCGGTGAAAACGGCCAGGTGGACACGGGGGGAGGCTAGGGCGCATCGGCCTGGCCGCGGGGTAGGGCGAGGCACAGCCGCAGTGGCGCGGCCGCCGCGAGTCGTGCATCGCCGCCTCCGCGCGACGGACTTTCACCAAACTCAGTGGCTGCCCGGCGTGTGGACCTACCATCCCCTCCCGGTCAAAACGCCATGCGCCTCATCGCCATTTCCTCGGTCAAGAACGAACAGGACATCGTCGAGGCCTTCGTCCGCCATACCACCGCGATGTGCGACCACCTGCTGGTGGTCGACCACCACAGCACGGATGACACCCGGGAGATCCTCGAGGCGCTGATCGAAGAGGGGTTGCCGCTCCAGGTGCTGACGGCGGATCGACAGACGACTTCACAGAGCGAACGCACCACACCGTTGATGCATACAGCCGCGTCCATGGGAGCGAACTGGGTGCTCCCGCTGGACGCCGATGAATTTCTCGACGCGACACGCTCCGAACTGGAGGACGCGCTGTCCATGCACGATGTGCCGGTACTCGTCCGATGGCGGTCATTCGTGCCAACGGAGCACGACAGCGCCGTCGACCTGAATCCCGTGACAAGGATCCGCCGCCGTCTCCGCGAGGAGATCTTCGCGTGGAGCAAGGTCATGGTGCCGCGTGGGGTCGCCGCGACCGGGACGCTGTTTCAAGGGTCGCATGACGTCGCCCAGGATGGCGGCTCACTTCCGCGCCAGGTGCTCGAGGGGATCGCCCTGGCTCACTTCCCGATCCGCTCCGCGGAGCAATACGCCATGAAAGTGGCGATCGCCAACCTGCATTGGACCGCCCTGGGGAACCGGGAAGACTCCGGCTTCCACTACCTCGAACCGTTCGAGCGCCTCTTGAGAGGGTGGCTTGATTTCGCCGCCGACTTCGCCACCGACGCGTTGCGATACGCGGTCCCGCCCCTGGTGACCGGGACGCCGGAGCTCGTGGATTGGCCGCTGTCCTACCGCGGCGGGTCGTTGCGCCACACGCCGGCGACGCGCCCCGAGCCGTGGCCCCACGTCCTTCGCTATGCCCTCGGGCTCGCCGAAGGGACGGGAGCGATGCGCCGTCAGGGCACCAGATCGAGCCTGGACGGTGCGGCACCCGCCCCGGTTGACGTGGACTCACTACGACGCGAACTCGAGGCCACCCGGACCGCCCTGCGTGACACGACCGGATCATTGGAGATCGCCGTCGGGGAGATCGCCCTAAGCAAACAGACGCTTCACGAGTTGAGTTCCCGTAACCAGGCCATGCTCATGTCAACTTCATGGCGGGTCACCCGGCCGCTGCGAGCCTTCGGCCGGTTCGTTCGCAGAGTATTGGGTCACAACCGATGACC
>JBKKBI010000080.1:0-13638 GCA_046714175.1 Acidimicrobiia bacterium
AAGTCGCTCTTGCCCTGTAGCGCTGCTTCGGTGAGCACCCGGGTGGTCTCCTGGAACGATGCCGCCGACAGCCACGAGTCCGTGGCCAGCGATGCCTTGGTGATCCCCATCAACTCGGGACGGCCCTCGGCTGGAGCGCTGCCCTCAGCGACGAGCTCCTTGTTGGCCTCGCGGAACTCGACGGCGTCCACCAGTTCGGCGGGAAGGAACGACGAGTCACCAGGGGTGACCACCCGCACCCGGCGCAACATCTGGCGCACGATCAGCTCGATGTGCTTGTCGTGGATGTCCACGCCCTGGCTGCGGTACACCTCCTGCACCTCATCGACGAGGTACTTCTGGGTGGCGCGCACCCCCATGATCTCGAGTACTTCCTTCGGATCTAGCGGACCCTCGGTCAGCGGGGTGCCGGGGTCGATGGTGTCCCCCTCCTTCACCTTGACCCGGGCCCGGCGGGAGATCGGATAGGCGACCTCGGCGTCCTTGCCCGTGATCACGATGCGACGACCCTCGGAGTCGTCCACGATGCTCACCAGCCCGCCGACCTCGGAGATCGGCGCCTTGCCCTTGGGGGACCGAGCCTCGAACAGCTCGGTGACGCGGGGCAGACCATGCGTGATGTCCTCACCTGCGACGCCTCCAGTGTGGAAGGTACGCATCGTCAGCTGCGTTCCCGGCTCGCCGATCGACTGGGCGGCCATGATGCCGACGGCCTCACCCGGCTCGACCATGCGCCCGGTGGCGAGGCTGAGTCCGTAGGAGTAGAGGCTGACACCGTGGCGCGAGGTGTCGGTGAGCGGCGAACGCACCCGCACCTCCTCGACCTCCTCGGCAGCCTGGATGGCGACCATGGCTTCGCGGTCGATCAACTCTCCGGCGCGCAGCTTGCGCCCTTTGCCGGTGTCGAGCAGCGAGCGCCCGATCTTGATGTCCTCGGCGAGGATGCGGCCAAAGATTCGGTTGCGCAGGTGGCGAATCGGCAGCCCGTTCTCGCGCACCTGGATCACGATTCCGGGATCGTCGCTCTCCTCCTCGTGGATCAACACCTCCTGGGCGACATCGACCAGGCGCCGGGTGAGATACCCGGAGTCGGCGGTGCGCAGCGCGGTGTCAGCGAGACCCTTGCGGGCGCCGTGGGTCGAGATGAAGTACTCGAGCACCGACAGCCCCTCGCGGAAGTTCGCCTTGATCGGGCGGGGAATGATGTCCCCCTTCGGGTTGGCCACCAGTCCGCGCATTCCGGCGATCTGGCGCACCTGCATGATGTTTCCCCGGGCTCCGGAGCGAACCATCATGTCGATCGGGTTGAACCGGTCCGCCTTGAGGCTGATCTCCATGGCATCCTTGACCCGGTCGGTGGCCTCGGTCCAGATCTCGATCAACTCCTGACGACGCTCGTCGTCGGTGATGATCCCCTGCTGGTACAGATCCTCGACCTTGGCCGCCTTCTCTTCGTAGGCCTCGAGGATCTGCGCCTTGTCGGGCGGGGTCTTCACGTCCACCAGGCCGATGGTGAGACCAGCGCGGGTGGAGAAGCGGAACCCGAGTTCCTTGATGCCGTCGAGAAATGCTCCCACCTGGGCCTTGTCGTAGTTCTCGATCACCTCTTCGATCAGGGTGCGCACGTCGCTCTTCAGCACCACCGAGTTCACGTACGGGAAGTCGATGGGCAGGGCCGTGTTGATCAGCGCCCGGCCCAACGTGGTGTCGAACGCCTTGGTGCCATCCACGGCCTCGGCGGGAATCAGGACCCCGAGGTGGTCGCGCAGCTGCTCGTAGCGCTCCGGGTCACCGGCGAGCTCGCCCACCCGCAACTTGATCGGTGCGTGGACGCTCAATTCGCCGAGGTCGTAGGCCATGACCGCCTCGTTGAGGTCGGAGAAGGCGCGGCCGGCGCCCTTGGCATCCTCGACCAGCTCGGAGATGTAGTACACCCCAATGACCATGTCCTGGCTCGGTGTGACGATCGGGCGTCCGCTGGCCGGTGACAACACATTGTTGGACGACAGCATCAGCACCCGCGCCTCGGCCTGGGCCTCGGCGGACAGCGGCAAATGGACCGCCATCTGGTCGCCGTCGAAGTCGGCGTTGAACGCCTCGCAGACCAGCGGGTGGATCTGGATCGCCTTGCCCTCGACCAGCACCGGCTCGAAGGCCTGAATGCCCAGGCGGTGCAGTGTGGGAGCGCGGTTGAGGAGCACCGGGTGCTCCTGGATCACTTCGGCGAGCACGTCCCACACCTGGGGGCGCTGCCGTTCCACCATGCGCTTGGCGGCCTTGATGTTCTGGGCGATGTCGAGGTCCACCAGGCGCTTCATCACGAAGGGCTTGAACAACTCCAGGGCCATCGCCTTGGGCAGGCCGCACTGGTGGAGCAGCAACTGCGGACCGACCACGATCACCGAGCGGCCGGAGTAGTCGACTCGCTTGCCGAGCAGGTTCTGGCGGAATCGGCCCTGCTTGCCCTTGAGCATGTCCGACAACGACTTGAGGGGACGGTTGCCCGGTCCGGTCACGGCGCGGCCGCGCCGCCCGTTGTCGAAGAGGGCGTCGACCGCCTCCTGCAGCATGCGCTTCTCGTTGTTCACGATGATCTCGGGGGCGCCGAGATCGAGCAGCCGCTTGAGGCGGTTGTTGCGGTTGATGACGCGGCGGTACAGGTCGTTGAGGTCGGAGGTGGCGAACCGGCCACCGTCGAGCTGCACCATCGGGCGCAGATCGGGCGGGATCACCGGGACCGCCTCGAGGATCATCGCCTCCACCGAGTTGGTGCCCTGGGAGAACGGGGTGACGACCTTGAGGCGCTTGGTGGCGCGCTGGCGACGCTGCGCCGACTTGGACTCCAGGTCCTCGTTGAGCTGCTCGATCTCCGCCTCGAGGTCGAGCCGGGCGAGCAGGTCCTTGATGGCCTCGGCCCCCATCGCACCCTCGTAATAGTCGCCGTAGCGGTCGCGGACCTCACGCCACAGCTGCTCGGACTCGACGAGATCCTTGACGTCCATGCTGCGGAAGAAGTCGAAGGCTTCCCGAACCAGTTCCTCTTCGTACTCGGCTCGCTCCTGGCGGTCCTTGATCTCGCGGTCGGCCTCGCGGCGGTGGGCGCCGATCTCCTGCGACTTGGCGCCGCCGGCCTCCATGCCCTTGACGTCGTTCTCCAGGCGCTCCAGGCGGGTGGTCTTCCACTTCTCGAAGTCGCGGCGCACCAACTGCACCTCGGTGTCGCGCGCCTCCTCCAATTCGGTGAGGTCGGCGTGGCGGCGGTCCTCATCGACGTGAGTGATGAGGTACGCGGCGAAGTAGATCACCTTCTCCAGGTCCTTGGGGGACATGTCGAGGAGATAGCCGAGACGACTGGGAACGCCCTTGAAGTACCAGATGTGGGTCACCGGCGCGGCCAGTTCGATGTGGCCCATGCGCTCGCGGCGCACCTTGTTGCGGGTCACCTCGACCCCGCAGCGCTCGCAGATAACGCCGCGGAAGCGCACCCGCTTGTACTTGCCGCAATAGCACTCCCAGTCCCGCGTGGGACCGAAAATGCGCTCGTCGAAGAGCCCGTCCTTTTCCGGCTTCAGGGTCCGGTAGTTGATCGTTTCCGGCTTCTTCACTTCACCGTGAGACCAACCGCGAATCTGGTCCGCAGTGGCCAGGCTGATCTTCAACTCATCGAACAATTGGGGCACTGCGTCCTACTCCTTGCGTGTCGTCGCCGAATCCGTCCAAATCCAAACCGATTAGTCGCCGCGCTCCGGGCGGGAGATGTCGATGCCGAGTGACTCGGCGGTGCGGAAGGCGTCGTCGTCGAGTTCCCGCAACTCGACCTCCTCGCCCGCCGACAACATCTCCACGTTGAGGCAAAGGCTCTGCATCTCCTTGATGAGCACCTTGAAGGACTCCGGAATCCCCGGCTCGGGGATGTTCTCGCCCTTGACGATCGCCTCGTACACCTTGACCCGGCCGCGCACGTCGTCGGACTTGATGGTGAGCAGCTCCTGTAGGGCGTAGGCGGCGCCGTAGGCCTCCAAGGCCCAGACCTCCATCTCGCCGAAGCGCTGGCCACCAAACTGCGCCTTACCCCCCAGCGGCTGCTGAGTGATCATCGAGTACGGGCCTGTAGACCGGGCGTGGATCTTGTCGTCCACGAGGTGCAGCAGCTTCAAGATGTAGATGTATCCGATGGTGATCGGAGAGTCGAATGGCTCCCCGTTGCGACCGTCGTAGAGGACCGCCTTGCCATCGAGGTCGATGAGCGGCACCCCGTCCTCGCTGGGCAGTGAGTGCTCGAGCACCCGGGCGATCTCTTCCTCGCGGGCGCCGTCGAACACCGGGGTGGCGACCCGGGTCCAGGGCTTGGCGCCGCGGGCGGCCCGGGTGGTGCCTTCGAATGCGTTCCAGCCGCGGGCGGCGGCCCATCCCAGATGGGTCTCCAGCACCTGGCCCAAGTTCATCCGGGAAGGCACACCGAGCGGGGAGAGAATGATGTCGACCGGGGTCCCGTCGGCCAGGAACGGCATGTCCTCCTCGGGGAGGATCTTGGCGATGACGCCCTTGTTGCCGTGGCGGCCGGCGAGCTTGTCGCCTTCGGCGATCTTGCGCTGCTGGGCGACGTACACCCGAACCAGCTGGTTCATGCCCGGGGGCAGCTCGTCGCCGTTGTCTCGGCGGAACACCTTGACGTCGATCGCCTTGCCGGTCTCGCCGTGGGGGACCTTCAGCGACATGTCCCGCACCTCGCGGGCCTTCTCGCCGAAGATGGCCCGCAGCAGGCGCTCCTCGGGGGTGAGCTCGGTCTCCCCCTTGGGCGTGACCTTGCCCACCAGATAGTCGCCGGGGCCGACCTCGGCGCCGATGCGGATGATCCCCTCCTCGTCGAGGTCGCGCAGCGCTTCCTCGGCGACGTTGGGAATGTCGCGGGTGATCTCTTCGGCCCCGAGCTTGGTGTCGCGAGCCTCGATCTCGTACTCCTCGATGTGGATCGAGGTGAGGATGTCCTCCTTGACGAGGCGCTCCGAGATGACGATGGCGTCCTCGAAGTTGTGGCCCCGCCACGGCATGAACGCCACCAGCAGGTTCTTGCCCAGGGCGAGTTCGCCGTCCTGGGTGGACGGACCGTCGGCCACCACCTGCCCGGGACGCACCATGTCGCCTTCTTTGACCAGGGGCTTCTGATTCAGCGAGGTCCCCTGGTTGGACCGGACGAACTTCTTCAGCGGGAAGTCGACCCGCTTGTTGCCCTGCTTGATGACGATCTTGTCGCCGGTCACCTCGGCCACCTCGCCCTCTTCGGTGGCGATGATCACGTCACCGGAGTCGAAGGCCACCCGATCCTCCACGCCGGTGCCGACCAGCGGCGCCTCGGCGCGCAGCAGGGGCACCGCCTGGCGCTGCATGTTGGAGCCCATCAGGGCGCGGTTGGCATCGTCGTGTTCGAGGAACGGGATCAGCGATGTGGCCACGGACACCACCTGCTTCGGCGACACATCCATGTAGTCGACGTCCTTGGGGGTCACGTAGTCGACCTCGCCGCCCTTGGAGCGGACCAGCACCCGGTCGCCGGCGAACGTGCCGTCCTCCTGGAGCACGGCATTGGCCTGGGCGATGACGAAACGCTCCTCCTCGGTGGCGGTGAGGTAGTCGATCTTGGTGGAGACCCGGCCTTCCACTACCCGTCGGTACGGGGTCTCGATGAAGCCGAACCGGTTCACCTTGGCATACGAGGCCAGCGATCCAATCAGTCCGATGTTCGGACCTTCCGGGGTCTCGATCGGGCACATCCGGCCGTAGTGAGAGGAGTGCACGTCGCGCACCTCGAAGCCGGCCCGCTCCCGCGACAGACCACCCGGTCCGAGCGCCGACAGACGGCGGCGGTGGGTGAGCCCGGCCAGGGGGTTGGGCTGGTCCATGAACTGGCTCAGCTGGCTGGTGCCGAAGAACTCCTTGATCGAGGCCACCACCGGACGGATGTTGATCAGGCTCTGCGGCGTGATCGCCTCCGGGTCCTGGGTGGTCATGCGCTCCCGCACCACCCGCTCCAACCTGGTGAGGCCGACGCGGATCTGGTTCTGGATCAGTTCGCCCACCGTGCGCACCCGGCGGTTGCCGAAGTGATCGATGTCGTCGGAGAAGAAGCCCGGCTTGCCCTCGTAGAGAGCGATCAGGTACTTGATCGTGTCCAGGATGTCCTGCTGCGACAACAGGCCGAGCGAATTGGCCCGGTAGTTGTCGATGTCCTCGAGATCGCCCGCCTCCCGGCCGAACTTCTGACCCAGTTTGTAACGCCCCACCCGGGTGAGGTCGTAACGCTTCGGGTTGTAGAACAGCGTGTTCACCAAGCTGCGCGCCGACTCGATCGTCGTGAGCTCACCGGGGCGCAGCTTGCGATAGAGGTCGAGCAGCGCCTCCTCGCGATCCGCGGTGGTGTCCTTGTCGACGGTCTCCTGAATCACCGGAGCGCCGTCGAGGAGGGCAACGATGTCCTCGTCCGACTGGGCGTAGTCCAGGGCGCGCAGGAAGGTGCTCACCAACTGGCGCCGCTTGCGGTCCACCCGGACCCCCAGGGTGCCCTTCTTGTCGATGTCGAACTCGAGCCAGGCACCCCGCCCCGGGATCACCTTGGCCGAGTACAGGTCGCGGTCCGAAGTCTTGTCCGGTGTCTCGTCGAAGTAGACCCCCGGTGAGCGCACCAGCTGCGACACCACCACCCGCTCGGTACCGTTGATGATGAAGGTGCCGTTGGGGGTCATCATCGGGAAGTCCCCAAGGAAAACCTGCTGCTCCTTGATCTCCCCGGTCTGCTTGTTCATGAAGCGCGCGGTGACGAACAGCGGACGCGAGAAGTTCGAGTCGCGTTCCTTGGCATCTTCGATCGAGGTGGTCGGCTCCTCGAAGCGGTGATCGGTGAGTTCCAGGGCGAGGGTCGAAGTGAAGTCTTCGATCGGAGAGATCTCCTCGAAGATCTCCTTCAGGCCGCGCTCCAAGAACCAGTTGAAGGATTCGTGTTGTACGTCGAGGAGATTGGGAAGGGGCAGGACTTCTGGGATCTTCGCGAACGAGATCCGCTCGGTGCGCGCACGGGCCAAGAGCGCTTCCTCCTCGATTTCAGGTGGCGGGCTGGGGCGGGCGAAACGGCTGGGGGACGGGTTCTACTGAGACGACAGCAAGCCAGGATAGCACGCGGCTACCCTGGCTCGGCTAAGCCGGCCTGAGCGATGAACCGTCACGGCTCCTCTATGTACTCCCGCGGAGGATATCACGGCGGGGGCGGGGTGGGGAGGGATTTTGGGGGGCCGGCGGGGCTTTCACGGCGGCCCCCCTTCCCGCTCCGGGCGTACTCCCTATTCCTCGGGGAGGAATGACGGCCCAGCGTCTTGCAGCGCCGCACGAGACGTCCGCCTCTGGAGATAGCGAGGGGGGCGGGATCGCTCCCGCCCCCCTCATCACAACAAACCCGAACGGCTACTTGAGCTCGACTGTCGCCCCGGCGCCCTCGAGGACACCCTTGGCCTTTTCGGCGGTCGCCTTGTCGACGCCCGACAGGACCGGCTTGGGAGCGCCGTCCACCAACTCCTTGGCCTCCTTGAGGCCGAGGCTGGTGAGGCCGCGGACTTCCTTGATGACCTGGATCTTCTGCTCGCCGGCGGCGACCAGGACCACGTCGAACTCGTCCTTCTCCTCTTCGGCGGCAGCGCCACCGCCGCCACCCGCGGGCATCATCGCCATGGCCATGGGGGCCGCAGCGGTAACGTCGAACTTCTCCTCGAATGCCTTGAGGAACTCCGACAGCTCCAGCACGGTCATCCCGGCGAAGTGGTCGAGCAACTCATCCGTGCTCATCTTGGTAGCCATGTTCTATTCCTCCTCGGCCGGTACGGCCGGTGTCTCATCGGTGGTAGCGACATCTGACTCAGGCGCAGCCTCTCCGACCGGCTCCGCGGTGGTCTCCACCGCGGACTCCGCAGGTGCGGGAGCGGCCGCGGCGGGAGCCGGGGCCGCCGGTGCGGGCATCTTCTCGATCAGCTGCGAGATCATCGTGGCCAGGTTGCGCGGCATGGCGGCGAGGGCGCCGGCCATCCGTGCCATCGGCGCCTGGAACACTCCGGCGATCTTGGACAGCAGAACCTCGCGGGGCTCGATGTCGGCGAGAGCGGCGACCCGCTCCGGTGCCAGCACCTCGCTGCCGAGCAATCCGCCGAGAATCACCAGCTTCTGGTGGTCCTTGGCGAAGTCGCGCAGCACCTTGGCGGTGGCGGCAGCGTCCTCGCCGGCAAAGGCGAGTCCAGCCGGTCCCACCAGCATCCCGACGAAGTCCTCGTGACCGGTTTCGGTGGCGGCAATGCGAGCCAGGGTCATCTTGTAGACCTTGAACTCGCTCTTCGCCGCGCGCAGACCGCGCCGTAGCGCCTGCTGCTCCTTCACGGAGAGCCCGGCGTACTCGGCCACGAACACCGCCTGCGCCCCCTGAAGGCGCTCCTTGATGTCGGCGACCGCCGAGACCTTTTCAGGTCGTGGCATGTCCCTGTTCTCCTTGCGTAGTTCGGGTGGATCCCGAAAAGAAACGCTCCCGACGTGAGACCACGCGGGAGCGAAGAAAACTCTTCACAACCTGCGCTGGTGGCCTATTGGCCCTTACCCCTTGCGGGACCTGCGGTCTGTGGTCGGTATGTCGGCGGCAGGCTATCGGGATCGGTGCGGGTTCGCAAAGTGAGGGGAGAAGAAGGGGCGAGGTAAGAAGGGGCGAGGCAAGAAGAAGCGACCATGACCAAGACCCTCGCCCCTCGCCCCTTCTTCCCTACTCGTTCTTCAGCTCGTCTAGTTCGGCTACGTCCACGTGGATGCCGAGGCCCATCGTGGAGGAGAGGGTGAGCTTCTTGATGTAGCGGCCCTTGGAGGAGGACGGCTTCACCCGGGTGATCTCCCCGACCAGGGTGGCGAGATTGTCCCGCAGTTGCTCGGCGCTGAACGAGACCTTGCCGATGCCCACCGCGACATTGCCGAAGCGGTCGTTGCGGTACTCGACGCGGCCGCCCTTGAACTCCTTTACGGCCTTGCCCACATCTGCGGTAACGGTGCCCGCCTTGGGGTTGGGCATCAGGCCGCGCGGCCCGAGCGCCTTGCCCAGCTTGCCGACTTCGGCCATCAGCGAAGGGTGGGAAATGGTGATGTCCCAGTCGAGGGGCTGGGTTCCGGCAGTGATCGCCGCCGCCAGATCCGCTCCCCCGACCGTGTCGGCGCCAGCGGCCTCGGCGGCCCGAGCCTGCTCGCCTTCGGCGAACACGAGCACCTTGATGTTCTTTCCGGTGCCATGGGGAAGGGCGACGGTGCCGCGCACCCCCTGCTCGGCCTGGCGGGGGTCGATGCCCAGACTGAACGTGGCCTCGACGGTCTCATCGAACTTGACGGTGGAACTGGACTTGACCAGTTCCAAGGCCTTCACCGGCCCGAAGAACGCCTCACGGTCGAACTTCTTGGCCGCATCGTCACGCTTCTTGCCCATTGTGTCTCCTTGTGGTCTGCGACACTTACGTGTCTCCCACCTCTGGAAGGGGCGAGGGGCAAGGGACGAGGGTCCCGAACCCGAAACCTCTTCTGCGGTTAGTGCCTAATGCCTGAAGCCTATCCCTCGACAGTTATCCCCATCGACCGCGCGGTGCCTTCCACGATCTTCATTGCGGTGTCGAGGTCGTTGGCGTTCAGGTCGGGGAGCTTGGTCGCGGCGATCTGCTTCACCTGGGCCTTGGTCACTGTGCCCACCTTGACCGTGTGCGGTGTGGCGGAGCCCTTCTCGACCCGGGCGGCCTGACGCAGCATCACCGCCGCCGGCGGGGTCTTGGTGACAAAGGTGAACGACCGGTCGTCGTACACCGTGATCTCCACGGGAACGATCGTCCCGGTCTGGCTCTCGGTCGCCGCGTTGTACGCCTTGACGAAGTCCATGATGTTGACACCGTGCTGCCCCAGCGCCGGACCCACCGGGGGTGCAGGCGTGGCCTGTCCCGCGGGGATCTGCAGCTTGAGGATCGCGGCGATCTTCTTGCGGCCCATGTTGCTTTCTCTCCTCGACCCGAAGAACTAGAACTTCTGGATCTGTTCGAAATTGAGTTCGACCGGCGTTTCCCGGCCGAAGATGTCCACCAGGACCCGGACCTTGGACTGGTCCACGTTGATGTCCTCGATGACGCCGTTGAAATCGGCGAAGGGTCCATCGGTGACCCGCACCGTCTCCCCCACCTCCCAGTCCGGCTTGAACCGGGGGGCTTTCTTCTCCTCGTCCTTGCGCACGCCGAGGATGCGTTCCACCTCACGCCGCGACAACGGCGTCGGCTTGGTACCGGAACCGACGAAACCCGTCACCCCCGGGGTATTGCGCACGACTCCCCACGAGTCGTCGTCGAGATACATCCGCACCAGGATGTAGCCGGGGAACTGTTTGCGGGGCACCGTCACTTTGCGCCCGGCCTTGATCTCGACGACATCCTCCATCGGGATCGCGACGTCGAAAATCGACTCCTCCATGTGCATGGATTTGATCCGGGTTCCGAGGTTGGCCTTCACCTTGTTCTCGTAACCGCTGTAGGAGTGCACCACGTACCACGAACCGGGGAGGTCATACGGGCTCGCCGGGGGCATGACCGGTTCGGCCTCCGCCTCGGATTCGGGATCGGCGAGCGCAACCGCAGTCGCCACCGCCGCCGGAGCCCGGGCCGCCGCCGGAGCCCGGGCCGCCGCCACCGCAGGCGTCGGCGCGGCACGGGGGACGACCGGCACCATGACTGCCTCCGCAGGCTCCTCCTCCACCGAAGCGGGCTCGTCGGGCGCGATCACGGCGCCGAGCAGCGCCGCAGCGCGGGCAAACGGGTTGTCGGGATCGATGGTGGGCTCAGGCCCGCCCTCGAGCTCGGGATCGGTCATCGCAGCTCCAGCAGCTTCAGGACGGCCTGCTTCATGGTCAGGTCGAGGACGAAGGCGTACAGGGTGACGAAACCGGCGGTGATCAGGGTGACCGTGGTAAAGGTGGCCGTTTCCTGGCGGCTGGGCCAGGCGACTCGCTTCAGCTCGGTCCGGATCTCGGATACGAACTGGCGGAACCCGACCCGCTGCCGACGCGGACGAACACCGGCGGCGCGGCGCTCCTTCGCTCTCTCTTCTTCCTTCGCCTGCAGTCGGCGCAGTTCTCGGTTCATGTTGTCCTTGTCCTTAGAGCCGGTCCGGCCTCGGAGCAGGGGCGGAGGGACTCGAACCCCCAACCGCTGGTTTTGGAGACCAGTGCTCTACCAATTGAGCTACGCCCCTTTGGGGTGTCGATCCCGCGCGCGATCCATGGGATGAACGGAGCATTGTAGGGGCCTGGGGAGGTGCGACGGCAAGTTGGGGACCGGCCCCGCTCCGGTCCGTCAGACCGTGGTCTTGCGGCGCAACCGCACCGCCAGCGCGGCCCCGACGGCAGCGGCGGTGGCCAGCCCCACCAGCACCGCAGCCCCCCATCGGATCGCCACCCGGATCACGATTGGCCGGCGCGGATCGGAACCATCCTGGGGGCCGAGCCGGGTGATCACCGCAGAGGCCAGACCCTGCGGCGCGGGCACCAACTCATCGCCGAGATGGGACAGGCGACGGCTCACACCCACGATGCGGGCATCGTCCACCTGGCAGCGCAGGCAGTGCTCGCGATGGCGGCGCAGCACGCGGTTCAACGGAGTCGCCTCGGGCAGGAACGAAATCAAACGGCAGGTAAGGGTGCTCATTGCTCCTCCTTCAACAACTCGCGCAGCCGCAGGCGGGCCCGATGCAGCCGCACCTTGGCGGTGGTCTGGGTAATTCCCAGCTCCCGGCTCACCTCGGCGTGGGTCCATCCGTAGACGTCGCGCAACACCAGCACCGCTCGCTGACCCGGGGTGAGCTTCTCCAGCGCATCCCGCAGATCCTGGCGCACCCCGACCAGCACCCCGGCGTGCTCGGGACCGGCGCCGGGATCCTCGAAGGAGTCCTCCAATGGAGAGGTCATGTGGCGCGCCGCTCGCTTACGCATGGTCCACGCCGTATTGACGGTGATCCGATGCAGCCAGGTGCCGAGGGCGGCGTCGCCCCGGAACCGCGGCATGGCCCGCCACGCCCGGATCAGGGCTTCCTGGGTGACGTCGGGGGCGAGGTCGGGTCCGACCAGCCGCACCGCCAGCGTGTACACGGTGTCGCGGTACCTCCAGACGAGTTCGCCGAACGCATCGGCGTCACCCTTTTGGGCCCGCTCGATGAGCGCGGTCTCATCCCGTTGGACACCTCCCCCGGTCACGGTGTTACCCGGATTCGCCCGGTTACCAGTTTCTCCGCGGACGCGCTCAGCGCCAGGTCGAACCACCCCGGTTCCGCGCCGGCGCTCCCGGTCACGACGGCCGGGACGCCCGGCCGGAGCGGGTTGCGGAATCGCACCTCCAGCGCGCGCAACGGGTCGGGGCCGGTGGTGAGACGGGAGACCGCATTGGCCATCCAGGCCGCCATGAGCAAGCCATGCACGATGGTTCCGGGGAGCCCGGCGCCGCGAGCGGACTCATGATCCCAGTGGATCGGATTCCAATCGCCGGTGGCGGCGGCGTAACGCACCAGGTCGGATCGGGACGCCCCACACCGATACTCCGGCAGCGGAGCGCCATCGACAGGCAACGCGCCCGTGGTGGCGGGGCCGTCCACCGGAGGCCGCAACGCCACCGCGGGTTCGGGTTCGTCCGGCGCCGCGGCGGCGGCATCGGCGGAGAGAAGGAACAGCGCCGATCCCGTCACCCAAGGTGCAGAATCCGAGCCGGCGGCGACACTGAAGGTGACGAAGTGCAGCGCGCCCCGGGCTCGCACCGCCTCCACCCGCCCCGTGACTGCGATCGTCTCCCCGACCGGGAGAGGACGCATCCAGGTGTACTCCTGGGTGGAATGGATCAGCGAACGGGTGAAAGGAGCGACCTCGGGGTCGGCAAGGAAGCGCGGTGCGGCGGTGAACAGCGCAGCGTTGGCGAACAGAGGTGGAGCGTGCCGCTCCCAGCGCGCCGGGTCATCACCCGTGGCCGCGGCGAAGGCGTGCACCCGGTCGGGTGCCACTGCGAGCGCGACCGGACCGTACTCCCGGCCCTGCAGACCGTCGAGGTCCCCCATCGGGCACCCGGCTAGGAGTGAGCCCTGCCGGCGACGCTCCGAACGCGGCGGAGTCGGCCGGAGGCGCGCACCCTATCGGGTTTCCTTGTGCGGGGTGTGCTGCCGGCAGAACCGGCAGTACTTCTTGATCTCGAGCCGCTCGCGGGTATTGGTCTTGTTCTTGGTACTGACGTAATTGCGCCGCTTGCACGTCTCGCAAGCAAGAGTGATCGGCGGTCGCTTGTCACTTGGCACTTCAGTGGTCCTCTTGTGTCTTTGGTCGGTTGTGGCGGGGGCGATGGCAGATTGCAGATGGCAGATGCCGCCGCTAGTTCTGCTTCTGTCTGCTCTCTGCTGTCTCTCTTACTTACTTGTGGATCTTGATCACTCGGCCGGCACCGACGGTCCTGCCACCTTCACGGATGGCGAAACGGAGACCCTCATCCATCGCAATCGGATTGATCAACTCCACCCGCATCTCAGTGTTATCCCCCGGCATCACCATCTGAGTCCCCTCCGGCAACGTGA
>JBKKBI010000081.1:0-5469 GCA_046714175.1 Acidimicrobiia bacterium
TATCTCGGATTCCCCAAGGGGATCGCCGGCAGCGACCTGGCGCGTCGTGCCGCCACCCAGGCGCAGCGCCTGGGGGCGGAGATCATCACTGCGGGCGACGTGGTCGGGGTGGGCGTGCAGGATCAAATCAAGGTGGTCCGCCTCGCCGACACCACCCAGCTCACCGGACGGGCGGTCGTGCTCGCCACCGGGATGACCACTCGCACGCTCGATGTTCCGGGATACGCCCAGTACCTCGGCGCCGGGGTGTACTACGGGGCCGCGGTCACCGAGGCCTCCACCTACCGCGACCAGCCGGTGTTCGTCATCGGGGGCGCCAACTCGGCGGGCCAGGGGGCGATGATGCTGTCCCGGTTCTGCTCTCACGTGACGCTGGTGGTGCGAGGACCCAGCCTCGAGGAGAAGATGTCGCAGTACCTGGTCGACCAGATCCACGGCACCGCCAACATCGAAGTGCTCGTCAACACCAGGGTGGCAGGGGTGAGCGGGGGCGGGAAGCGGATGGAGACGATCTCGCTGGAGCGGGACGGGGTTGCCGAGGATCGCCCGGCGGCGGCAGTCTTCATCTTCGTGGGCGCGGTTCCCCACACCGACATGGTCAAGGGCGTGATCGCGCTCAACCCGCAGGGTTTCATCCTCACCGGACCCGACATCCCCCGCGACATATGGTCGCTCCCCCGCGACCCGTTTCTCATGGAGACGAGCGTCCCCGGGATCTTTGCTGCCGGTGACGTTCGCCATGGGGTCGTGCGCCGGGTGGCATCCGCGGTGGGCCAGGGATCGGTGTGTGTGTCCTTCATTCACGAGTACCTGGCGACCGTGTGAACGTCATCGAGCGTCTCGCCACGGTGCCCCTCTTCGCCGGATTGTCCTACGACGACCTGGAGCTCCTCTGTCGCGGCTCCCGGGAGATCGAGATCGAGCGCGGCTCGCAGCTGTTCGCCGAGGGAGACCCGGGCGGGGAGGCGTACGTGATCACGGCCGGCGAGATCGAGATCATCAAGCGCAGCGTCGGCCGCGACGTGCTGTTGGCGGTGCGGCATGAGGGCGATGTCATCGGCGAGATGTCGCTCCTCGAGGACGCCCCGCGCATGGCCACGGCGCGGGCCCGCACGGCGGCCGCGGCGATCACGATCCCCCGGGACCGCCTCGACGAACTGCTCGACACCAGCCAGACCGCACTGCGGGCACTGTTCCAGGTGCTCCTATCCAGGCGCCGCCAGAACGAGGCCAGCCTGCAGCAGGGCGAACGGATGGCCCAATTGGGAACGCTCACCGCGGGGCTGGCTCACGAGTTGAACAACCCGGCGTCCGCAGTGCAGCGTGCCGCGACGGAACTCGACGACGCAGTCGATGCCTACGCCGCGGCCCGTGCCGCCCTGGGGCGAGACCTGCCCGAACCGGTGGCGGCGTTGGTGACTCGGGTGTCCGACCCGAAGAGCCGTCCCCACCTCGACCCGATCACTCGCAGCGACGCCGAAGCGTCACTGGAAGAGTGGCTCGCCGCGGCCGGTATCGCCGAGCCGTGGGTGTGTGCCCCGACCCTGGTCGGCGCGGGCGTGGAGCGAGAGGCGCTCGCCGGCGTGTCCGATGTCGACCTCGCCGACCTGGTCGCCTTGCTGGTCGCGGCGGGCAACGCCCACGAGTTGCTGTTCCAGATCGTCGAGGGCTCACGGCGGGTGTTCGAGATCGTGAGCGCCCTCAAGTCATATTCGTTCCTCGATCGCGCCCCGGTGCAGGCGGTGGACGTGATGCGGGGCATCGAGGACACGTTCCTGATCATGCGTACCAAAATCGGGGACATCGCCGTGCGGCGGGAGTACGGAGAGGTGCCCACCATCCCTGCATACGGCTCCGAACTGAACCAGGTCTGGACCAACCTGATCGACAACGCCGTCGATGCCATCCGTGAGGGCGGCGGGAGCACGATCACCGTGCGCACCCGGGTGGAGAGCGAGTGGCTGATCGTCGAGATCGAAGATGATGGACCGGGGATTCCTCCCGAAGTGCGCCAACGGGTCTTCGACTCGTTCTTCACCACCAAGGCTCCCGGCAAGGGCACAGGCCTCGGACTCGACATAACCTACGGGATCGTGGTCAACCGGCACGGCGGGGACATCACCGTCGACTCGGTCCCGGGGCGGACCACGTTTCGAGTATCGCTTCCCCTCGCCGGGCCGCCGTCGTAGGGTGGCGGCATGAAAGCACCCTGTCACCATCTCGACAACGTCGTCAACGGCCCCAAACCGCGGACTGGATGCGAAACCTGCCTGGCGCAGGGGGACACCTGGGTCCATCTCCGCTTCTGTCTGACCTGTGGTGCGGTGGGATGCTGCGACGAGTCGAAGAACCGTCACTCCCGCAAGCATGCGGCCACCCCCGGACATGAGGCGGCGCGCTCCGCAGAACCGGACGAGATGTGGGCCTGGTGCTACCAGCACGAGACCGGCGTCGACGTGGACGGACCCGAGACCTGGCAGTGACCTGGCTGGTACCGGACGGCTCGGTCTGGCTCTGACCCGGGTCCGTACAATCCCAACGCGGGCCGGTAGCTCAGCCGGTTAGAGCAGCGGACTCATAATCCGTCAGACGCAGGTTCGACTCCTGCCCGGCCCACGGGAACCCTCGCTTCGCTCGGGTTCCTTGGGAGTTTGGCCGGAACCCTTCGGGTTCCTTCGCCAAACTCCATGCGGCTGGCTCACCTGCGACGGATCGTGAGGTGTCAGCTGCACTCAGTGCCCATGCTGCTGCAGCTCGCGATACACCCTGCCCAAATGCTGCTGCACGTCTTCGTAGAGCGGCATCCGCTTTTCGGCGCAGCACGCCACCTGGAGCCAGCCCGCTTGCGCGCCGGCGTCGGCGAGCGTCGCCATGGTTTCGTCTACCGGGCCTCCGTCGGCGAGCGCCAGTCGCAGCGCGGTGAGCGTCTCCGTGAGCCGCTCCATACGCGGGCTGCGGCCCGGCTCGCAACAAGTGGCATGGAGTCGCGCCACCACAGCTATGGCCGCGGCGACCTCGGAGTCGGCGCTGGTGGGGTCATGATCCATGAGAACAACGAGATTACGCGCTCGGCCCACTTAGAACCAAACCTGGCAACCCTGTGAAGACTCGCTCTGACTAGGGATTACGGCGCCGCAACTCCTCATCGAGGGCGTCGGTGCTGTAACCCATCAACGCGGGATCCCAGGGGCGGGATCCGGCGAGGATTGGGCGGTCGACGGCGACCAGGTCGGCCACCGGGTCGCGCAGAGTGCGCGCCCAGGCGCGTCCGGTGGCGGTCGCATGGAGGGTGATGGTGGCGTCGGTATTCACCGCATACACCCGCGCCTCGGGTCGCGGGCTACCCCGAGATCCTCTCTCGCCGTAGACGAGGAGGATGCTCGGAGCCGGCAGGTCCTGTATTCCGCCGGTGGCGACGAATTCGCCGTCGAAGGTCCACCCGCCACTACGGCCGGGATCGACATTGCGCACGATTTTCGCCCAGCTCTTGAGGCGCTCATCGCCGATCAGAGGCACCTCGATGGCCACGGTCACCACGTCGTTCATCGAGGGGAATTCACCGTTGGGGCGGCGACCTTCATTCCGCCCGGCCAATGCCAGCCTTCTTCAGCATCGGTGCCGGAACTCCCGCTTCCCGCCACGCCGCATACGAGATCCCCTTGCGCTTGGAATACTCCCTGGCGTGGCGTACGAAGTCCGCCTCGAGTTGGCTGCGGTCCACGCTCTCCGCGGCACCTGCCAGCGCCTGTTCCGCCTCGAGACGGGCCTGGCGCAGATCCACCGCCTTGAGCGAGTTGGCCTCGGAGGCGATGCGCTTCTCCAGCTCCTTGATCCGCTTGGTCAAGGTGGCCGCCGTAACCGGGCGTCCCCGCTTGCGGGCTCCAAGCGAATCGAGATACAGCTTTATCGCCCTGGCTTCACGCCTACCGGCGGCGAGTGCCACCTTGTGTTCGGCGGACATGGCCATCGCGTGAACCTCCAGTGAGTGCGGTCGGTGTTGGGGAATCGTAGGGGCGAGAGGCGAGGGAAGAAGGGGCGAGGGGCGAGATGCAGATAACAGATACCAGATAGAGACCCGGTTCGGAAGTCCGGCATCCGGCATCCGGCATCCGGGCTCCCGGTATGGTTCCGCCGTGGGTCCCGACCAAACGCGCGCGACGGGGATGTCGGATGGGCGCCGGCGAGCGGTGTTGCAGACCGGGCTGATGGACGCCGAGGCGGCCGCCGCGGCTGCGGGTCATCCCTTCGAACTTTTCTCGTCGGGAGACTTCGAGGCGATGTTCGCCGTCACCCAACCGCCCAACCATTGGCTGCATCGGCGCCTCACGATTCAGACGCTCGGGCTGTGGGCGCCCGTGTGGTGGATCCACTCGCGCCGCGGCCCGACCCGCAAGGTATTTCGCGCCAGCGTCGGCCCCAACGGCAAGGTCCTGGTGAGGCGAGTCCGGGGGTAGTTCTGCCCCCGGACGTCGGGGTCGAGCCCCGCGTCGGTCACCGCCCATGCCGCGGTGGAGGGCGTACTCATCGATCGCACTTAATCAGGATCTCGATCGGTTCTGGACCGCCGAACTGCGCGGCAATGCAATACGAACCCAGCAAGCGCGTGTAGCCCGGTTCATCCCGAACGCGGGAAGGCCCGCCACCAGGGCGGGCCTTCCGGGGTTCGTAGGTTCACCTACTTGCGTAGGGTCTCGACCTTCTCAGCGACCTTGTCCTTGGCGTCTTCGGCTCCGTCTTCCGTCTTGACCCAGGCCTTCTCGGACACGTCCTTGGTCTTGTCCCAGACCTTGTCGGAAACGTCCTTGGTCTTGTCCCAGACCTTGTCGGAAGCATCCTTGGTCTTGTCCCAGAGCTTCTCGGACACGTCCTTGGTCTTGTCCCACGCCCGCTCGGCGGCGGGTGCGACATCGGCTGTGGCGTCGGCCGCAACCTGCTTGGTCTTGTCCCACGCGGTGTCAGCTGCCGGCACGACCTGGTCCTTCGCCTTCTGACCAATCGCGGTCACCTTGGTCGAAACCACCTTCTCCGTCGGCTTGCCTGACGGAGTCGGCGTGTTGGCGTTGGCCTTCGCCGCCTTGGAATCCTTCTTCGAATCCACCATGGAACCTCCCGGTTATTGGCCTGCTGACCGTACGGCTGCTGGGGTCGCTACCGGGGCTGCTGCGGTGCCGCGGCGGCGCCGAAACTGCGGTTTGGGGGATACACCTGTTGCTGTGCATCACCTTTGACGCCACAGGAGAAATCCCGGAAAGTTCCGGCAAGGCCCCGATCGCGACCATCACCCCGGACCGATGGTGAGGGATCTGGGTATGCCGATGACCGGTGGCTGCCGAGGGGGCGGTTGGCTCCGGGGGTGAGATTCGAACTCACAACCTGCGGATTAACAGTCCGTTGCTCTGCCGTTGAGCTACCCCGGAAAGGGCCGGGAAGGGTACCACCGGCTCCTTGGGCCTCCCGCGACCGAGACCG
>JBKKBI010000082.1:0-47587 GCA_046714175.1 Acidimicrobiia bacterium
CGACCATGTCGGCTACTCACCGCAGACCGAGACCGACTACGCGGCCTGGCGGGCATCGGCGCTTTCGAATCCGGAACTGTGGAAGGTGGCCTTTGCCGGCGACGTCATCGCCGGTCAGGTGCTCAACTACGTGAACGAGGCCGAGAACACCGCTCTGGGGCGAAATTGGGGTTACACGGAGAACATCTCGGTGCAACGCGAGTGGCGCCGACGCGGTGTGGCCCGCGCCCTGATCGCCGAGAGCATGCGGATGTGGCGCGATCTGGGATACGAGCACGCCGCCCTGGGAGTGCACACCACCAATCCCAACGGTGCCTTTCCCCTGTACCAGGGCCTGGGCTACCAGGTGATCAGGCTGGAGTGGGCGATGCGCAAGAACACCCGCGAATAAGCTCGCCCCGTGGACTGCGCCTCTCTCGAGTCCCGCGCCCGCCAGGTCCTCGATCTGATGGCGTATGACTACTACGCCGGTGGTGCCGACGATGAGGTGACGCTGCGGGCTAACGAGGCCGCATGGCGAGGGATCTTTCTCCTGCCCCATGTGTTGCGAGATGTGAGCCACATCGACTGCCGGACAACTCTGCTCGGCAGCGAGCTGGCCGCGCCGATCCTCGTCGCGCCGATGGCGGCGCAACGGCTGGCGCATCCCGAGGGCGAGGCAGCGATGGCCCGGGCCGCCGCCGCCAGCGGCTCGCTGATGGTGGTCTCCACCATGGCCACCGTGACACTCGAGGAGATAGCCGCGGCAGCACCGCAGGCACCTCGCTGGTTCCAGTTCTACTGCCATCGCGATCGAGGTCTCAGCGTCGACCTGCTGCGCCGCGCCCGGGATGCGGGTTATCAAGCGGTGGTGCTCACGGTCGATCTCCCGGTCTTGGGACGGCGGCGGCGCGATGAGATCAACAGTTTCGCGCTGCCTGACGACATCGGTATGGTGAACATCGCGGCGACCCTGCAGAGCCGGGAGGGTTCCGCGCTCGCCGCATACAGCAACGCCGCGTTCGATCCCGCGCTGACCCCGGACGATCTGGGGTGGATCGCTGAGGCAGCGGGACTTCCGGTGTTGGTCAAAGGTGTGCTCCGCCCCGACGATGCCGTGGCCGCGGTCGAGGCCGGGGCCGCCGGGGTGATCGTGAGCAACCATGGAGGCAGGCAGCTCGACGGTTCCGTCGCCACTGCCCGCGCCCTACCGGCCGTTGTCGCCGCCGTCGCCGGGCTGGCACCGGTGTTGGTGGACGGCGGAATTCGCGGGGGTTACGACGTCATCAAGGCGATAGCCATGGGTGCGGCGGCGGTTCTGGTGGGCCGGCCAATTCTGTGGGGTCTGGCTGTAGACGGGGCGGCGGGTGCCGCTGCCGTCATCGACGAGTTGGTGTCGGAGTTGCGCCTGGCGATGGCCCTTTGCGGAACCGCGACCCTCGCCGCAATCGAACCCGACCTCGTGGTTGCACCATGACCGTCGCCGGTCGGTACCCTGCAGGCGGCCGACAGGGAGGGCAAGTGCAGGACATCGAGTTCACCCCCGAGCAGCACAAGACCTGGGCGGAGTTGTACCGGCGTCAGGTTCCTCGCGTCCAGGCTCACGCCTCTGCCCTGTACCTGGAAGGGTTCGCGCTTCTGGAACTCCCTTCTGAGGGCGTTCCCAGCCTGGACCAGCTGAATGCCAAGATCGTCCCGGCGAGCGGTTGGACGGTGGTGCGCACCGATGTGCGTTATACCGATTCCGACGAGTGGTACCGCTATTTCGATCGCCACGAATTCTTGATCACCAACTACATGCGGTCGTGGGACGAACTCGATTGGACTCCGGAGCCGGACATGTTCCACGACATCTTCGGCCACCTTCCCTTCTTCATGCTGCGCCGGTATGCGGAGTTGCAGGAGATGTTCGCCCCGGCATACTTGGCCGCCGCCTCCGATCAGGAGAAGGAGAACATCAAGCGCCTCGCCTGGTACTCCACCGAGTTCGGGATGATCCGCGAGGACGGAGAGCTCAAGGTGTTCGGCACCGGTCTGATGTCAGGTGGCGAAGAGTTCCTCAACGCCGCCGAGGGTCGCATGACCTATCACGAGTTCTCCATCGACAACGTCATCGGACACGACAAGGTCATGTACGAGCAGCACAAGGACCTCTACGTGGTCGAGTCGATCGATCAGCTCAAGGCGGAGCTGGCGAAGTACTTCGATCCCATTCTGGAACGAGCCGGCCACCAGTAGCGGCCACTCTCGTCGTCGGGCTCCCTCGTGTGCCTTGCTGTGGTGTCTTCGGCATGAACGAGGTTGCCGAGAGCTCGATAGTCCCACCTCTCACCCCCGGAGAGTCGACACGTGAAATCTCGACCGGTGGGTGGTAGCAAAGATGGTACCGGGTCGGTACGCTCCGCCGCTGTCGAGGAGTAGGAAGGCGAGGCGCTTGGTCGATAGTGGACGGCGCGTGGGGATCTGCGGGACGTTCGATGTCGAGAACTATGGCGATCTTCTATTCCCGATCATTGCCCACGCAGAACTTGAGAAGCGGCTCGGCCCACTGAGGCTTCATCCCTTCTCGTATCACGAGAAGTCGGCCACCAGTTGGCCCTACGCCGTGCACTCGCTGACCGAACTGCAGGCGATAGTGCCGGACCTCGACGCGATTCTGGTCGGGGGAGGGGACCTCATTCGATTCGACAAGGACATCGCGCCGGGCTACGGCCCGCCTGAATCGAACATTCATCATCCCACCGGCTACTGGCTTGCTCCCATGCTGATCGGACTTCAGGCTCGCTGTCCGGTCTTGTGGAACGCCCCCGGGGTGCATGGCCCAGTTCCCTCCTGGGCCGAACCTCTGATGAAGCTAGCCGTTGAATCGAGCGACTATTTGAGCGTGCGCGACGAGGCCTCCCGTCGCGCCCTTGACCCATTCCGCGGGGAGGCAGGCATCGAGGTGGTGCCGGACACCGCGTTTGGCGTCGGGCAACTGCTGCGGCTCGACGAACCGTCGGCCGAGTACATCCGCATTCGAGAGTCCGCCGGGTTGAAGGACGGCTATCTCCTGATTCAAGCTGCCGGCGGTCTCGGCTCGTTCTGGCGACTGATCGAGGATCATCGACGGGCCCTCGGAGATGTCCAGGTGGTGATCGTGGCAGTTGGTCCTGTGCTCGGTGACGATGTCACGGTTCTCGGACGGCTACCGGGGGTCACCGTGTTGGAGCCATGGCCACGCCCGCTCGCGCTCGCGGAGTTGATTGGACATGCGGCGGGGGTCGTGGGGACCAGCCTGCACCTGGCGATCAGTGCACTCGCTTTTGGGGTCCCCGTGTTTCGGCCGTCGCAGGCAGTGGCCGGGAAGTATCGGGTCTTAGAGGGTCTCGACGGGGTCGAGACATTCGACAACGAGGCTGCGGTCGATCCGGAGTGGCTTGTGTCGAGACTGGGGAGAACCCAACCTTCGCCTGCCGTGCTCGACGCATGCAACAGATTGTCGAGACATTGGGACCACATTGCATCCATCGTCGCCACCTCAGAGCCGCGGAATGCTGGTCCGGCGTCGTTGCCTCGGTTCTGGCTGTCTGCCGCGAACTTGCTCGAGTCATCGGATGCTCACGTCGGATCCGCGCTAGCGGAGCGGGATGCGGTGGCGGCGGAGCGGGATGCGGCAGCGGGGGAGCGGGACGCGGCAGCGGGGGAGCGGGATGTGGTCAGCGCCCAGCTCGCCGCAATCCACCGGTCGCACTCCTGGAGGATCACGGCACCATTGCGAGCGATCCGCGATAGGTTGCGTCGGTCGGCGAAGACCAAGGAGAAGGGGACGTGATCGACCTGGCTTCGCTTGAACAGGCGGTACTGCACTCCCACCCATTCGAGTGGGCACACGTCACCGGGTTGTTTTCGTCTCATGATGCGGACGCGCTCGCATCCTCATACCCGCGCGACAGCTTCAAGACCGTAACGGGTTATGACGGCGAGAAGGGCTACGAGTACGAAGCTCGCTCCCTGATACACATGGGTGCCGAAATACCCTCCCATGGCGAAGGCTTGAGTCCGGCCTGGCGTCAGCTGTCCCATGAGCTGGTCTCCGCCGGATATCGGTCAGCGATGTCGAACCTGACCGGCCATGACCTGACAGATGCATCCATCGAGGTGAACATCTTCCACTACACCCCAGGGTCATGGCTCGGCCCACATCTTGATCTGGACACCAAGATTGTCACGCACGTCCTCTACTTCAACCGAATCTGGAATGTGGCAGATGGCGGCTGCCTGAGGATTCTCCGCTCGAAGGACATGGCCGATGTTGCCAATGAGGTATTGCCACTCATCGGCGACAGTTCCGTGCTGGTGCGCTCGGACAAGTCTTGGCACGCGGTCTCTCGCGTAGCCGACGACTGCAAGCGTTCCCGCCGCAGTATGACCGTGACGTTCTATCACCCTGGCTCGCCGAGCACTATGTGGCCCCCAGGTGACACCACGCCGTTACACGCTTACGAAGGTCGGGACGAATGATCGGCTGAGCCGCGGTCGGCTCTCCTCCCACGGACCGCGTTCGCTCCGCCCCGCTGCGGAAGCTTCTCGATGTGGGGATGGCGCCGGCGATCTCGTAGGTGCGCTCCGGGGTTACTCCGATGTGGAGGTCGAGAAGTTCGTGGATCCAGTGCTGGTCTTGGGTGTGGTGTTGGCGAAGTTCTCGGTCGCCTGGGGTGGCCGTAAGGACTCCGTTGCGGCCTTAAAACGGTACGGTGGGCGATCTCGATGACCATCATTCGTCCGCGCTCTCGGTGGATTGGCAACACCGTCATCGTGGCCGCCGCACTGCTGTGTCTCGCGGTGATCGTGTCCAGCATTCGGTGGGGTGGTAAGGGAAGGCCAGATTACGGGACCGTCATCCTGCTGCTGTATGCGGTCGTCGGTGGTCTGGTGTTGCGTCACTCGGCGCGTAACCCGATCGGGATCC
Source organism: Acidimicrobiia bacterium (assembly GCA_046714175.1). GTDB lineage: Bacteria > Actinomycetota > Acidimicrobiia > Spongiisociales > UBA11373 > UBA11373. Next base: position 4,931 of record JBKKBI010000082.1, read on the forward strand.
TCATGGCGGTGATGGGAGTCGTCCCATTGCTGGGGGCTGTGGCGGAGACGATCGCGGTACACGACGCCATTTCCGGTTTCGCCGGTGAATTGGCGGCGTGGGTCCGGGGCTGGTTCTTCTTTGTGTTTCTCGGTGGGTTCATTCCGTTGTTTCACGTGTTTCCCACCGGACGGCCCCTCCCGGGTGCCTGGCGGGGGTGGTACCGATCGACGCTGCTCGGCGTCGGGCTGCTCGTGTTCATCACGATGTTCGGTCCGTCCTATGACCCCCGCCAGGTGAATCCCTTTGCAGTACCGCTCGTGGTCGCGCTCGCGCCGGTCATCGACTCGGCGATGGTTGCGCTGCTGCTTGCCGGCATCGCCACAGCGGTCCTCTCGCTCGGAGTGCGGTTCCGTCGCTCCCGCGGCCGGGAGCGGGAGCAACTCAAGTGGTTCTTCTTCAGCGTCGTGCTGGCGGTGGTGTCGTTCTTCGGGTTGCCGCCCCTAGTTGATGTGTTGGGCTGGATTCCGCTGTGGCTTAGGGACCTTCTGGATATAGCGATGTTCTCACTCCCCGCTCTGGGCATCTTCGTCGCCGTGACCCAGCACGGTCTGTTCGACATCGATCGGATCGTGAGCCGGACGGTTTCGTACGCGATGATCGGCCTCGTGGTGGCGGTGGTGTATGTGGTTCCGGTGGTGGTGCTTCCCGAGGTGCTCGGTTTGTCAAGCGATCTGGCGGTGGCCGGGGCGACGTTGGCGGCTGCTGCGGTGTTCAATCCGTTGCGGCATCGGGTGCAGTCGGTGGTGGCTCAGCGGTTCGATCGGGAGCGTTATGACGCCGAGCGGGTGGTGGCAGCGTTCTCAGGACGGTTGCAGTCTGCGGTAGACCTGGGCCGGTTGACCGACGAGTTGGGTCGAACGGTGAGTGAGGCGCTCCGTCCCGCTGCGGTGGCGTTGTGGGTTGCCGCTCCATCCAAGCGGTGATTGCGAGCATGAACGGGACCCCGAGGCCGGCCCAATGGTCTCGGTCAGAGACGCCCCTACACCGCGAATCCCTGCACGCTCTCCGCGTACCGCTGCGGAAGCCTCCCCTTCATCCTGGTGCCATCGGCTTCGTGTGATTCGGACAGCACCTCTCCGACGCGGTGGATCAGCGACACCAGGTCGCCGCGGTCGAAGGGCACGAGGACCTCGAAGTCCACGTTGGTCATGATCAGGAGCAACTCCAAACGCTCCTTGAGGTCGTCGAGTCCGGCGCCGGTGACAGCCGACACGGTCACCGCCTCGGGGTGGAGGGCGCGCAGGCGTTGTAGCGTCACCGGATCGGCAATGTCGATCTTGTTGAGCACCAGGAGATCGGGGAGTTGGTGGGCACCGATCTCCTGCAGTGTCTCCCGCACCGATCGGATCTGTTGCTCCGGGTCCGCCGCAGAGGCATCGACGACATGGATGAGCAGGTCGGTGTCCACCGCCTCTTCCAGCGTGGAGCGGAACGCCTCGACCAGGTCGTGGGGGAGCTCGCGCACGAAGCCGACGGTGTCGGAGAGCAGCACCTCTTTACCGGGGGACAACTCCAGTCGGCGCACAGTGGCATCGAGCGTGGAGAAGAGCCGATCCTCGACAAGTACTGCAGCGCCGGTGAGGGTGTTGAGCAACGAGGACTTTCCGGCGTTGGTGTAACCGACGATCGCGGCGGCGGGAATCTCGGCGCGGCGGCGGGCTTTGCGCTGAGTGGCGCGGGTGGTCGCCAGATCCTTGAGCTCGCGCTCCAACTGCGAGATCCGCATCTGCACCCGGCGGCGATCCGACTCGAGTTTGGTCTCACCGGGACCGCGGGTGCCGATACCGCCGCCGAGACGGCTCATCTCGACACCTTTGCCCCGCAGCCGAGGGAGGCGATAGCGGTTCATCGCCAACTCGACTTGAGCCCTGCCGGCGCGGCTCGAGGCGTGCAGGGCAAAGATGTCCAGGATCAGCGCCACCCGGTCGACGACGTCGACCTGAAGCAGCTTCTGCAAGTTGCGTTGTTGTACCGGGCTCAGCTCTCCGTCCACCACCACCAGGTCGATGTCGAGCGCGGCGCCGATGCCGGCCAGCTCCGCCGCTTTGCCCTTGCCGATGTAAGTGGCGGGATCGGGGGTGTTGCGGCGCTGTACCGCGCGTTCGACGGCGACCGACCCAGCCGTATCGACGAGACGCTCCAACTCGTCGAGTGAGGCCTCTACCTCATCGCTGTTGCGGTGGGCGGTGAGCAGCGACACCAGCAGGGCGCGCTGGCGAGATACCCCCACATCGGTGACGGTGGCAGTGAGGCGGCGCCGGCCTCGGGAGACGTGGCGGTCAGTCATCAACGGAGATGAAAGCAGGCGGGCGCGATCCGGGATCTTCGTATTGATGTCATGGCGAATTGCAGGTCCGGTCCTTCCGTCATCTCCATCTCGTAGTGCGCGGAGGCGCGAGGAGTCGAACCCCGCGGACCGCAAAGCGACCCGCCTCCGGTTTTGAAGACCGGGGAGCCCACCGGGCGCTCGGACGCCTCCACGGCCGAGAGTACCGGCTCACGAAAGCCATTGACCGTAAGTGGGCGTAGGGGCTACTGTGAGTGTCCAATGACTTCTCGAGCTGTCGAGGCATCACCCGCCGACCCGTTTGCCCTGATGATGGACCGGATCCCAGATTCGGCTTTGTTGGGACGTTCGGCGTCGCAATTCGCCGGTCGCCGCCGTTACTACCTGCTCCTGATCGCAGTAGGAGTGGCGCTGATCGTCGTCGCTCTTCTGGTCTGAGCTCCCTTCTCGCCCGCGCGGTAGCGTCGCAATCCTGATGACCGAGCCGACTCGCGTCGTGATCGGACCAGTTGGTGGCAGCGGCATCGCCGCGGCCATCACCGCGATTCCGGGCACGACCGTCTCCCCGGTCAGTGACATGGATGCCGTCCCGGCCGCGCTGGTCGAAGCCGAAGTGCTGGTGACCTTCCGCTGGGCAGACCATTGGGTGATCCCCGGCCTGCGCTGGATTCAATCGGTCTCGGCCGGGACGGACCAGTTCCCCCTCGCGGCACTTGCCGGCAATGGGACGGTGCTCACTTCGGCGCGGGGTATCCACGAACCGCAGGTGTCCGAGCACGCCCTGGGGTTGCTGTTGGCGATGACCCGGGGCATCACCACCGCGGCGCGCCAGCAGGGGGAGCGGATCTGGAAATGGGTTCCGGTCGTCGAGCTGCAGGGGATGACTCTCGGCATCCTCGGTCTGGGGATCATCGGGGAGGGGGTGGCGCGGCGTGCCACCGCCTTCGGGATGACGGTGATCGGCACCAAGGCCAATCCCGCTCGATACCGCGGTGCCGCGGTCGCGGTGTTTCCGCCCGAGCAGACCCTGGAGGTCTTCCGCCGGGCGGATGCGGTGATCATCACTTTGCCCGGAGGCGAAGGCACCAGGAATCTCGTGGGGCGGGAGGAGCTCGAGGCGCTGCGCGGCGGCTGGCTGGTGAACGTCGGCCGGGGGGCGGTGATCGACCAGTCGGCGCTGGTGGCCGCGATGAGTGACGGGGTGCTGGCCGGAGCGGCGCTCGACGTGTTTGCCACCGAGCCATTGCCCGCGGACTCACCGCTGTGGGACCTTCCCGGGGTGTTGATCTCCCCGCACATGGCCGGCGCCTCGCCAAACTACGGCGAGCGTCTCGCCGCGCTGTTCGCCCGCAACCTGGCGGCGTATCGCGGGACGGGGGAGTGGGAGAATCGAGTCGTCTAGACGTCGGCTTCAGGCTCGCCAGCCTGAATAGGCAACTGGCAACTCGCACTACCCTCGGCTCTCTGATGCGAATCCGCGTTCCGGTGCTGCTGGCGTTGATCGGACTGTCGGCGTGTGGTGATGGGGCGCCGACCACCACCACCGTGGCTGCCGGGGTGTTTCCTAGCGATGCATTTGGAATTGCGGCTTCGAGCGATCTTGCCGTCGGGACCGAGCGGCTGCTGGTGGCGGTCTCCGACATCGCGGGGACCCGGCTGCCCCGGCCGGAAATTCCGGTGGCCATCACCGTATGGCTGGAGGGCCGGGAGTCGCAACCGCAGACCGTCACCGCCGGGTTCATCTGGGCGATCCCCGATGTGAGCGGGTTGTACCGGGCCCTTTTCGATTTCGATGTGCCCGGGATCTGGGTGGTATCGATCCGGCCCGAGGGAGGGCCCCCGCTTCCCGACTTCTTCATCCAGGTGCAGGAGTCCCCGCGCACCGTGGCCGTGGGCGAGGCGGCGCCGCCCTCGGACAACGCCACCATCGCCGATGCTCCATTGGACCAGATCTCGTCGGCGACGGATCCCGATCCATCTCTGTACCAGTTGAGCATCGCCGACGCCGTGACCTCGGGACGCCCGTCGGTGATCGTGTTCGCTACGCCGAAGTTCTGCCAAACCGCGATCTGTGGGCCGACCCTGGACCACATCCTGGAGATCAAGCCATCCTTCCCCGAGGTCAACTTCCTTCATGTCGAAGTGTTCACCAACCTCGACGACCCGGAGAACATCGAGACCGTGCCGGCGGTGATCGAATGGGGACTACCGACCGAGCCATGGGTGTTCGTGGTCGATGCCGCCGGGATCGTGGTGGCCCGGTTCGAAGGCGTGGTCGATGCCGCGGAGATCGCCGCCGCCCTGGGGCAGGGCCAGCCGTAGCCCAGCGAACGGATGATTGGGCCGGGACGGTTCCCGCGGGTTAGCATCCCCGCCGCCAGTGTCGGAGGGTCGGGAGACTTGGTGTTCGATGCCACAAGCCGGGGAATAGCGCGTGTTCACCGCGGTGCGCTCCTGGCGCTCCTTGTCGTCCTGGGCGCCTGCGCCGGCGACGATCCCACCAACCTGGGCCGTGTCGTAAGTGGTGACGTCCCGCAGAACTCCCTCGATCCGGCGGGACCGATAGCCGAAAAGGTGGACTCGTTGTTCTGGCTGGTGTTCTGGATCGCCACGGCGGTTTTCGTGATCGTCAGCCTGGCCCTCGTCTTTGCCGTGCTGCGCTTTCGCGAGCGGAAGGGCCGACCCCGCCAGGCGCGGCAGTTGCACGGCAATACCCGGCTCGAGATCGCCTGGACCATCCTTCCTGCGGTGGTGCTGGCCGTGATCGCGGTGCCCACGATCTCCACTCTGTTCGACATCCGGTCCGCCCCCGCACCTGAAGACGATGCACTCGAGATCGAAGTGATCGGCCACCAGTGGTGGTGGGAGTTCCGCTATCCCGAGTACGGCATCACCACCGCGAATGAGATGCACATCCCGATCGGGCGGCCGGTGTATCTCACCCTGACCTCGGCAGACGTGATCCACTCGTTCTGGGTACCCCGGCTGGCCGGCAAGCGTGACGCCGTCCCGGGGCGCGAGACCCACATCCTGATGGAGGCCGAGGCTCCGGGGACCTTCATCGGCCAATGCGCCGAGTTTTGCGGCCTCGCCCACGCCGACATGCGGCAGCGGGTGTTTGCCCATACCCCGGAGGAGTTCGAAGCGTGGACGCAAGCCCAGGCGATGCCGGCTCTCGTGCCCACCGATGGGCCAGCGCTGGCGGGTTGGGAGACGTTCCAGGCCCTGTGCACCTCCTGCCATGCCATCGACGGCACCGCGGCCAATGCCCGGTTGGCGCCAGACCTGACACACTTCGCCTCGCGAACGTCGTTCGGCGGCGCCACGATCGACAACACCGCGGATCACCTTCGCCAGTGGCTGCGTGATCCCTCATCGCTGAAGCCCATGCATCCGGAGCTGAATGACCTGGAGTCCGGACGAATTCTGGGTATGCCCGACCTCGGACTCTCCGAGCAGCAGATCGATGACCTCATCGCCTTTCTGGAGACCCTGCGATGACGACCGCTCTCGCACCCATGGCGCACCAGAGCCACCCCCGGGGCTTGTGGCGGTGGCTGACCACCACGGACCACAAGAAGATCGGTCTGCTCTACGGCGTCACCGCGATGTTCTTCTTCGTGGTTGGGGGCGTGGAGGCCCTGTTGATCCGACTGCAGTTGGCGACGCCCAACGGCGAGGTGCTGAGCGCCGACGCCTACAACCAGTTGTTCACGATGCACGGCACGACGATGGTGTTCCTCGTGGTGATGCCGGCCGCAGCAGCGCTCACCAACTACTTCCTCCCCATCCTCATTGGGGCCCGCGATGTGGCCTTCCCGCGACTCAACGCGTTCTCGTACTGGATCTTCCTCTTCGGCGGAGTGTTCCTGACCATTTCCTTCTTCCTCGGGGGCGCTCCCGATGGCGGCTGGTTCGGATACGCCCCGCTCTCCACCCAGGTGACCGAGGTGGTGCGAATGGACTATTGGGCCTTGGGACTCGAGGTCCTGGGCGTGGCGTCGGTGCTGTCGTCGGTCAACTTCATCACCACGGTGCTGACCTTGCGCGCCCCGGGCATGTCTTTGATGCGGATGCCGGTGTTCGCGTGGATGGCGACGGTGGTGTCCTTCCTTCTGCTGTTCTCGCTCCCCATCATCGCCATCGCGCTGTTCCAGGTCTTTCTCGATCGCAACCTCGGCACCGCCTTTTTCTCCGCGGCCGGGGGTGGAGACCCGGTTCTGTGGCAGCACCTGTTCTGGCTCTTTGGCCACCCCGAGGTCTACGTCCTCATCCTCCCCGCGATGGGCATCGTCTCCGAAGTGCTGCCCACCTTCAGCCGCAAGCCGCTGTTTGGACGTTCGTTCGTGATCTTCTCCGGGATAGCCATCGGTTTCATGGGGTTCGGAGTGTGGGCGCACCACATGTTCACCGCCGGCCTGGGACCGGTGGCCGAGGCGGCCTTTGCCCTGACCACCATGTTCATCGCGGTGCCGACCGGGGTGAAGATCTTCAACTGGCTCGGAACCATCTGGGGCGGTTCCCTGCGCCTGAAGACTCCGATGCTCTTTTCGCTCGGGTTCATTTTCCTGTTCGTGATCGGCGGACTCTCCGGGGTGACGCACTCGGCGCCTCCGGCGGACGCCCAGCAACACGACACTTACTACGTGGTGGCGCACTTCCACTACGTGCTGTTCGGCGGCGCCGTGTTCGGCCTGTTCTCCGGGGTGTACTACTGGTGGCCGAAGATCACCGGGAAGCTTCTCAACGAGCGCATCGGAAAGCTGCACTTCTGGCTGATGTTCCTGGGGATGAACCTCACGTTCGCCCCGATGCACATCCTCGGTCTCAATGGCATGCCGCGTCGCACCTACCGCTACACGGAGGGCCTCGGACTCGACCTGTGGAACCTGGTGGCGACGATCGGGGCCTTCACCATTGCCCTTTCCATCGCGGTGTTCTTCTGGAACTGGTTCCACACTTCCCGCCACGGCGAAATCGCCGGCAACGACCCGTGGGATGGCCGCACTCTGGAGTGGACGATTTCCTCGCCGCCCCCGGAGCACAACTTCGATGTGGTTCCGACGGTGCACTCGGAGGACGACTTCTGGCACCGCAAGTACACCGAGGATGCCGCGGGCCACGCCGTTCCCATCACCAACCCGCCCCCGCCGCCGCCTGCCGACACCGACATCCACCTCCCCTCGCCGTCGTATTACCCGGCGCTGGCGGCCTCCGGAATATTCCTGATGCTGCTCGGCCTGGTATATCTCCCATGGGGTCTGGCGGCAGTGGGGGCCGGCGCCGTGGTGACCCTGTGGGGTCTGTTCGGATGGTCGATGGAGCCGCTCACGAGAGGGGAGCACGCGTGAGCGCCGAAACCCACGCCCACGACCCCGCCCATATCCGCAAGGTGGCGATGTGGGTGTTTCTCGGATCAGAGTGCCTGTTCTTCGGCACCCTGATCTCGACCTTCCTGCTCTATCGCACCCGCACCGGTGATGGGCCTTCCGCCGCCGAAATCTTCGACATCCCGTTCACCTCGGTCTCGTCGTTCATCCTCCTCATGTCGTCATTGACGATGGTGCTCGCCCATCACTCAGCGACGCGCCAGGATTGGCGGCAGATGAGGCTGTGGCTGGTGGCGACGGCCCTGCTCGGGATGACGTTCCTCGCCGGTCAGGTCTTCGAGTTCACCGAGTTCGTGCACGAGGGTCTGACCGTCACCACCAGTCCGTTCGGCTCCTCGTTCTTCGTACTCACGTCCTTTCACGGGGCTCACGTCGCCGTCGGGGTGCTGCTGCTCCTCGTCACCGCCCTGATGTCGTTCACCGGACGGTGGCGCCCCGGGGCGGGCATGGACGTCGAGTTGGTTGGCCTCTACTGGCACTTCGTCGACATCGTTTGGATCGTGATCTTCACCGTCGTCTACCTTCTCCAGGTGTGACCATGACCAGCCCGGCAGCCCACCGCCCCCATCCCCGGCCCCGGGACTACTGGGTCATCGCACTGATCCTGGGTGCGATCACCGCCGCCGAAGTCGCGGTCACCTATTTGGATTTCATCGATGCCGCGGTCGCCCCGCTGCTGCTGGTGATGGCCGCGGCCAAGTTCTTCATCGTCGTCGGGTGGTACATGCACCTGCGTTTCGACTCTCCGTTGTACCGCAACCTGTTCTACCTGGGTGTCGTTGCCGCCCCCATCCTCTTCGGAGTGGTCCTGTTGAGTTTTGGGGTCCTGATCGGATGACGCGGTGAGCGTCGGACTGGACTCCTTCCCCTTCCATCTCCATCCCGAGGTTCTCGGTGTCGTCGTGGCTGTGATCGGCGGCTACTGGTACGCGCTGACCCAGCTCGGGCCGCGGTTGGCTCCTGCCGGAGCTCCGGCTGTCACGAGGCGTCAGCTGGTGTGGTTCGCCTGTGGGGTGGCTTCGTACATGGCCGTCGAGTGGTGGCCGCTGCACGACATCGCAGAACGCAGCCTGTACAGCGTGCACATGGTCCAGCACCTGGTGCTGACCTTTGTAGTGCCTCCCGCTCTGCTCAAAGCGACGCCGGCGTGGCTCTGGCGATTCTTGGCGCAACCGGTGCTGCCGGTGCTGCGCGTCCTGACCCGGCCTTTGGTGGCATTGCTCGCCTTCAACGCCGCCCTTGCCTGGCTCCATGCTCCGGGGGTGGTGGCAGGGATGCTCGACGGCGCTCTCTTTCACCTGATCGCCCACTTGGTCGTTGTCGTCCCGGCCTTTCTGATGTGGTGGCCCGTGGTTTGCCCGATCCCCGAGTTGGGCCGACTCTCACCACCAGCAGCGATGGGGTACCTGTTCCTGCAGTCGCTGGTGCCACTGATCCCGGCTTCGTTTCTGACGTTTGCCACCGAACCGGTCTATGACGCCTACGTGGGTACGGTGCGGCTGTGGGGGATCGACGTGCTCCAGGACCAGAGGATCGCCGGGTTGATCATGAAGATCGGGGGAGGCGCTTTGCTGTGGCTGGCGATCACCGTGATCTTCTTCAAGTGGGCTGGCGACGAGGATCGCGCCACGGCGCGGGAGCGCCTCACCATGCCGTCGTGAGAGTGGCGGCGGTCGCCTGCCTTCTGGCGGTGGTCTCTTGCGCCGGCCCGGAGGATCACGCCATTGGGGTGGTGGTGGCGGTCGACGGCGACCTGACCGGGGTGGCGGCCTTCGAGATCGTCACCGTTACCGGCGAGCGACTCCGATTCGTCCCCGGGCCAGGCCTGGAACGGTTTGACGACGGTGCCCCGCTGACGCATCTCCAAGAGCATCTCCGCACTGGAGTGCCGATTCAGGTGACCTATCGCGAGAACGCGAGGGGGCTGGAGGCGGTGGCGGTCGCGGATGCCACCTGAGGCGATGGGTCAGCGCCGGCGGCGGCCGGGACCGGAGGCGATCAGCGCGGTTCCAAAGAGGATCAGGGCGGCCACACCTCCGAACACGATGAGGGCGACCGTCTTGTCCGCCTCGAGCAGCACCCGGCTCAGACCGTAGACCACACCGGCGCCCATGGCCAACCCGAATGCGGGGAGACCGACCGCGGCAGTGGCGTCGCGCACGAATCGGCCGAATGACTGCGGCATCGCCACCCCACCCAGACCGAGTGTCTCGGGTCGGGACAGCCGCTCCACCGTCACCACGACGATCGCGCCGGTGGCCGCACCCGTCGTTAGCGCGGCGATCGCGGCGTGAAATATGTCGAGCACCACCATCTTGTCCACGATGTCGCCCACCAAGCCCACGACCGCCCGCGACGCGGCGAAGGCGACCGGCCCGCCAATGAGGGCGCCGAGCGACGCGATCGGGGCCAATCCGTAACGTCGGGCGTCGGGGTCGGCCTGGGCACTGACGGCGTACCCCACCATCGCCAGGATGGCTCCAGCTACGGCGCCGGCGACGATGACGAACAGATACATGCCCGCCTGGCTCACCGTGATGGACGCCCCCAGCGTCGTGGTGTCACTCGGTGGGATGGTGAGACCACTATCGAGTAGACGGGCCGCACCGAGGCCGAGGGCGAGAGTCCCGAGCAGGGCACCGACCAGGGACCCGACGGTGGCGGCGGCGATGGTGCGGCGAAACACGGGCTCCTCAGTGGTCGCGGTCGTGGGCGGGGAGTGTAGAGCCGGTCTCGGCCCCCTCGCCGGAAGCCGAAGCAGATTCGGATGTTGCCCGAGAGTGCGTAGCCCGCCGCGAGCGGGCATGCATCCCCGCCCAACGCACCCAGAGGATCACCGCGACGATCGGAGCGGCAAACCAGAGCAATTCGTCCCAGCCACCCTGATGGGCGAGCAGATGCGCCATATAACGGCATCCGCCCCCGCTGGGGTCATGGTGTCGTCGTGGTGGTGGGCGTCGGACTGGCGGTCTGGTCGCAGGCGTCGGGGGAGTAGATGCCCGTCACCAACGCGTCTGGGGCCTGGGAATCCACCGGGCCCCAGAGAAGGACCTCTTCGTTCTGGGACAACTTCAACTGGAACGTGAGGCCGACATCTTCTTCCACGACGTACTCGATGAAGAACGAGGCGTAGGTCGCGGTGAGCTCGGCGACCGTGTCCATGACTCGCAGCCCCGACAGAGTTGCCAGGTCCCGCGTCGGTGACGAGACCCCGCCGTAACGCAGGTCGAGCCGATAGGAGACGAAGGCCGAATCGCCGGGCTCGCCTCGCACCACGATGTTGAGCGGTCCCCATCTCACCACCCGGATCGACCAGCCAGGGCACTCGCCAAAGCTTCCCGACCCGACGATGAAGCCGGTGTCGTCGGTGGGCTGGCCGAATGTGGCGACCAGCCTCCCCAGCACCTCGTCGCCATCGGAACCAAAATCGAGGGGGCCGATGTCGTCGGAGGTCATGGTCAGGTCGCTGATCGGTATCGGGTCGCCGATAGCCGTGATGGGACCATCGATCACCCCTCCCCCGGGGAGCGTGATCGTGGTTGCGGACCCGGGCTCGGTGCTGGAGGTTGTGTCGCCGGGGTTGGTGCTGCTGGTCGAGTCGCCGGGCAGTGTTGGCGCCGTGGTAGTGGCGGCGGTGCCGGGGCCGCCACCATGGAGGAGCCCAAAGGCGATCACGCCGACGGTCGCCAGCACCAGCGCGATGGCCAGACCCACGAGCCAGGGGTTGGGCTGGTCCTTGGGGGGGCGCCGCGGGCCGGAGCCGCGCGGGCGCGCGGCCATGGCCCGGGAACGGGGCTCAAATTCGGGATCGAACGAGGGGAAGGGGTCTCCTCGCTGCGGCCCGCGGGTCGTGTCTCGATCCAAGGTCCGTCTCCTCGCCAGCCGTCATCCTACGGGGAGTGGTCGAGTGGGCGCGGCAGCCGTCACGCGGACTCGAAGTAGTCGGCCATGGCGGGGTTGGCGCCCACGACCACATTCTCGAAGCTATCGCGCACCACGAGCACCGATCGGCCGTCGTCGTCGACGAAGGCGGCTACCGGGAGCACCGGCCGGATGATGCCGGTCAGGGTCAGAGCGCGCAGTCGCCATGCGGTGGCGACCGCGTTGCTGAGCCCGAGTCCCTCATCGACGGTGAACTGAGCAGCCAGCTCCTCCGCCAGGGCCGTGAGCTCGGACACGTCTCGCATCGCCGATAGCCGTTGCAGCGCTTCGAGAAAAACGTCCTGCTGTCGTTCGTTGCGGTCCAGATCGTTGCTGGCCAGAGACACCCAGTCGCCATCGACGAAGCCCTCGGTGTGGCGGGATCGCACCCAGGCAAGCGTCTGATCGCCGTCGGCGGTAGTGCACCCGGCAGGTAGTTCGAGTGGCACCGGGTCGACCCGGTCGTCGCGCACCGCGACCGGTGTGCAAATCTGCACGCCCCCGACCCGATCGACGATGTTGCGGAACCCCTCGAAAGTGAAGAGGACAAAGTGATCGATCGCCAGGCCGGTGAAGTCCTCGATTGCAATCGCCAGCTGTTCCGGCCCGGAGACGCTATCGCCACAGCCATTGAGGTTGGCATTGATCCGGCTCAGGCCACCGGTACATGGATTGCGCAGCTGGAGGTCGCGCGGAATCGAGACCAAGACTGGGGGAATGCCGTCCTCGGGAAGGATGAAGAGCATGATGGCATCGGCGCGTCGCGATTCATCGAGCGGGCTGCGCTCATCGCTGCCGATGATGAGGAAGACCTGAAGTTTCTCCCCGCCCGGCGCCGGTGGCACCGTGCTGGCCGAGACCGGGGTGGTCGTGGCGGCGCCCGGCGCCACAGTGGTGGTGACCAGCGACGTGGTCGAGGTCGCTCCAGCGCCGAGGGCGTCGCGGGCAGTCTCCGGATCGAACGCCACCCGGGACACGTCTCCCCACGCCGACCAGAGACGGAAAGCGCTCCAACCCAACCCGGCGAGCACCGCGACCAGCAGCACGACCCCCGCCCGCCGGACCGGCCCTGCTCCTTTCACCACGCCAATCTAGGTTCGCCCCAAAATCTGGGCCAGCCCGTCTAGGACAGGGCGCGCCGCAGCTGTTCGGGGTCGGCGGTCGGGGCATCGCAGACGAACCCCCGGCACACGAATGCCAGTCCTTTCGATCCGCCCGCGGTGCGTCCGGCGAGCAGGGGCACCGCACTGGGGCCGATCCCATCACCCTGGGCGAGAAACACCTTGGGCCGATAAGTCTCCTGCATCGTGTCCAGCAAGCTGTGCGGCGATGGGCCGACGACCGCCACCTCCAGGGGCGGCCCGAGCCGGGTGTGCAGCACGGCCAGCAAGTGCCCGGCGCCGCCGGGGTGGCGGGCCGCCACCCCGGCACCGAGACGCAGCGTCCGGTCGAGGCTGTCCCACCACTGCGCTTCACCGGTGAAGGCGGCCATGTGCAGCAGGGCCTCGGCAGCCAATGAGTTGTCGGAGGGCGCGGGAAGGTCGAAGAGGTTCTTCGGTCGCGCCACCAGCGCTTCGGCGTCGTGGGCGGTGGCAAAGAAGCCTTCCCCTGCCACATCCGAGAACCGCGCCACCAGGTTCGCGGTCAAGTCGGCGCCACTGAGGTACCACTCCTCCACCCCGGTCGCTTGGTAGAGCGCAAAGCACGCCAGCGCCATTGCGGCGTAGTCGTCGCAGAAACCGCTCGGCCCGAGCCGGCCACGGCGCCAGGAGCGATGCAGTTGCCCGGACGCGTCGCGCATCTCGGTCATCACAAACCGGGCGGCGCCAGCCGCGAGATCGAGCAGAGCAGGATCCTCCAGGGCGATGGCAGCCTCCGCCAGGGCCCGGATCGCCAAGCCATTCCAGGCGGCGATGACCTTGTCGTCGCGCAGCGGGCGAGTACGCGCTGACCGCACGGTCCGAAGTACCGCCAGGGTGGCCGCGACCCGAGCGCCGAGGCTGGCGGTATCAACGCCCCACTCCACGGCGGCGGCCCGATCGTCGCGCCGGGAGATGACGGTGCGCCCCTCGAAGTTGCCTTCGGGCGTGACCCCGAGCGCGGCGAGCACGGGTCCGGGTTCGTCACCGGCGGCGAGGGAGACCTCCGCCTCCGAGAAGACATAGAACGTGCCCTCGGAACCTGCGGAGTCGGCGTCTTCACCGGAGGCAAATGCGCCCTCGGGGAGCAAGAGGTCGGTGCTGAGGTAGGCGGCGATCTCAGTGGCGACTATGCGCAGGGGCTCGTCACCGAGTACCCGCGACGTGTGGGCGTAGATCCGAAGCAGTTGGGCGTTGTCGTACAGCATTTTCTCGAAGTGGGGAACGGCCCAGCGGGCATCGACCGAGTACCGGGCGAATCCGCCGCCGATGTGATCCCGGATACCGCCTTGCGCCATGGCTCGCAGCGTCGTCGCCAGCATCGCGATGGCCTCGGGCGCCCAGGGCTCGGCGTGGATGCGCAGCAGGAACTCGAGCGTCGGTGCCTGGGGAAACTTCGGGGCGGCACTGAAACCACCGAACCGGGGATCGAACTCCGACCGCAGCGATTGGTAGGCATCTTGCACCATGGTCATGTCCGGGAGATTGGGCGCAGATGGCGGGGTGATGGCGATGGAGGCGGTGAGCCGTCGGCCCTGATCCTCGACCTCGGTGCGGCGCTTGGTCCAGGCGTCGTTGATCGCCTCCAACACCCTGCGAAACGAGGGGTGGCCGGGACGGTCGCGCGGCGGGTAGTAGGTGCCGGCATGGAAGGGCTCGCCCGCCGGGGTGAGGAACACGGTCATCGGCCAGCCGCCCCTCCCGGTGAGTGCCTGCACGGCGTCCATATAGATCCGATCGACATCGGGGCGCTCTTCCCGATCCACCTTGATGTTGACGAACCATTGGTTCATGAGGCCAGCGATCTCGGAATCCTCGAACGACTCGTGTGCCATCACGTGACACCAGTGGCAGGTGGCATACCCGACGGAGAGCAACACCGGGACGCCCCGGTCCTGAGCCTCCGCAAAGGCCTCGGGACCCCACTCCTGCCAGTGCACCGGGTTGGTGGCGTGTTGCAGCAGGTACGGGCTCGCCGCGGCGCCGAGGCGGTTGCTGGACGGCATCGGCCCGATGGTAAGGGCGGTGTTGCGCCCAGCGGGCGGCCGGGGTGGAATGGGGGTGTGACGGCTCGGCAGTCTCCTCCCATCGCGGTGATCGTGGCCGTAACCCTCGGGTTGGCAGGTGTGGCGCTAGTGGCCTCCGGAGTAGTCATGCTCGCCGGCGGTGACGGCGCGCCACCCGTGACCGGCGCCGCTGACACAGTCACCACATCGGTCGACTCTCCGCCGACCAGCTCCACTATCCCTTTTGGTGTGACGACTTCCTCCTCCCCTCCGGAGCCGATCCAGTTCCTGACGCTCACCGACGACTCGGGCACGATCTCGGTCGACGCGCCCGCGGAATGGACAGATCACGGCACCGGCCCATGGACCCGGGAGGGAGGCGAAATCGGTCCTGCCATCAGCGCCGCAGTCTCCATCGCCGAGTGGGTGGAGGGATGGGAGACGCCTGGGATGTTCGTCGGTGTGACCGATCAGGTCGGCTTCGCCGCCGCGTTTGGCGACTTCACCGCAGACTGCATGGTGGACCGCACGGAAACCATTGCGGCGGCGGGCTTCCCCGGCAGCTCACAGTGGTGGTGGGGGTGTGGACCCACCGCAACCTCGTTCTTCGTCGGTGTCGTCGATCTGGGAGGCGGAACCATCGCCCTATTCCAGATCCTGGAGCGGCCCGAGGCCCTGCCCGGCGTCGTGGAACGGGCTCTGGGGTCGTTTTCCCACCGGAACTGAGCTCCGGGAAGCGAATCCGGCGAAGCGGGAATGGTTTCGCTTTTCGGGGGTTCACAAAGTGAACGCCCTATGACATAGTGGGCGAGACCCCCGTTTGTGAAATAGTTCACATCGGTGGCCGTCACCGGCCGACCCCGGCACTGAACCACTCGAGAGGACACCGACACTGATGGCAGTCGCCAAGACGCGACGTGAGCGGGACCGCAACAAGCTCACCGACGACCGCGGTCGGCTCACCACCGACCTCGTCAGCCAGTACCTCACCGCAATCGGTGAGTACGAGTTGCTGACCGCCGAGCTCGAAGTCGAGTTCGCCCAGAAGATCGAAGCCGGCGAGGAAGCCGCGGTTCGGCTGGAGAAGCGCGACTTCAAGGGCAAGGCCCAAGAGGTCGAGCTCAAGCGCCTCAAGCGGCTCGGCATGCAGGCCAAGGACGATTTTCTCACGGCCAACCTGCGGCTCGTGGTGGCCAACGCCCGCCGCTACGCCAACACCTCAGGCATCGACTTCCTCGACCTGATCCAGGAGGGGAACCTCGGCCTGATCCGGGCCGTGGAGAAGTTCGACTGGCGCAAGGGTTTCAAGTTCTCCACCTACGCCACTTGGTGGATTCGGCAGGCCATCACTCGTGCCATCGCCGACAAGTCGCGTACGGTGCGCATCCCGGTTCACCTCCACGACACCCTGGCGGCGGTTCGCGCCGCCCAGGCGAGTCTGAAGGCAGAGCTGGGGCGCGACCCCAAGCCTCACGAGATCGCCGAGGAGGCCGGGGTCACAGTCGACAAGGTCGAGCTCGCCCTGGGGGTGGCGGACACCGTGTCCCTGGAGCAGCCGGTCGGTGAGGACGGCGCGCAGCTAGGTGACTTCATCGAGGACGAGGATGCCGTGGATCCGGTGCGCGTCACCGAAGAGGGGGACATCGCCGACAGCCTGCGCCGTTCCATCTCGCGTCTTCCCGACCGGGAAGGGCGCATCCTGGCGCTGCGGTATGGGTTCCTCGACGGTGTGCCCCGCACCCTCGAGGAAATTGGAGACGAGTTCAATCTCACCCGGGAGCGCATCCGTCAGTTGGAAAAGCTGGCGCTGTGCCGCCTGCGCCATCCCTCGTTCGGGATCCGCGAGCAGGATCTGGTCTGACCCACCGTCGGTGTGCCTTTCGGCCCTGAATCGTCGTCTCACCCCGCGCTAGCCTCAGACTCGTGAAACTCGGGGCCCTCGTGGGTGGTGCGGCGACGGTGATCGGGAGCGAAGCCACTCTCGGAGACGTTGCCGATGCCCTGGTTCAGGACGGCGTCGGCAGTCTCGGCGTGATCGTCGACCGCCAGTTGGTGGGGATCATCACCGAACGCGACCTGGTGCGCGCCATCGCCGCCGGAGCCGATCCCGAGACGGCCCTGGTCGCCGAATGGATGGCGGAGGCTCCGGATACCTTCTCACCGGACGTCGACGTCGCGGAGGCGGGTCGCTGGCTCCTCGAGGTGGGCTATCGCCATATGCCGGTGATGGCCGACGGCGAGCTGCTGGGGATCGTCAGCATCCGTGACCTGCTGTGGGCGCTGCTCGGCGAGGGCGACCCCTCCTGAGCGCGGGAGGGGCCGATTCGCCGACGCCCTAGGGGCGCAGCATCGGCTCGATACGCCGGTTGATCGCATCGAGCACCGCTCGGACCGCGACCAGGCGGCGATCATGATCTCCGAGGAGGGCGCTACCCACGAGAACATCCCCGTGGTCGAAGCGCACCTGGGCCAAGGCGATGCTGGCGTCGCCGAAATCTGTCGTGGCCACGGCCAGCAATTCGAGGTCGATGGCGCCGTCCACGATCTGCGTCACGGCGTCCAGGGCAGCCTCACCGGCGAGGCGGACGCTTTCCGCCGAGGCCCCGGAGGCATGACCATCCCAGGAGCGGGCATCCCAGTCGAGGCGCACGGTGACCCGGGCATCCGTTCCGGCCAGGTCATCTTCGATGGACACGATCGCTGGTCGCATGGGGGTGCTCTCAGGTCACTGACCGCGCGAAGGTGCGATTCACCGCATCCAGCGTGGCCTTGGCGTATGCCACTTGGCGATTGTCGTCGTCCAAGAGCGCGGTGCCGATGAGTGGGCGGTCCGCGGCTGGATCTTCGACCACGACCATCGCCACATCTAGTCCCCCGGCCCACGCCGGGGTGGCATCGATGAGCCGGAACTCGTCCTCCAGGGCGGCGATCGCGTCCAGGGTGGCGGCCGCGACCAGTGCCGGGCGCGCCGCGTCGGCGGGGATTCCGGTGGCGGTGCCGACGTGCTCGTGGCCCTCCCAACGCAAGGTGACCCGCACCTCGGCATGGCGCTCGTCGGTCATTTCCACGACCCGAATCAGGGCCATGCGGGCGGTATCGACGCGAAGGTTGGTCACCGAAGCGGTCATGGCCCCGCTATCGGCGGTTTTCGCGAGGTGGTTTAGGAGAAGGTCCCCTTCGCTACACCGGAATCCACACCAGGACTGGCGTCTCCACCGTCACATCCGTTTTCTCCAGGCCGATCTCGATGGGTTCCACTCTCTCGGCCTTGGATTGCCACTCCGTGGTAGCTGCTTCCACGGCCTTGGCGAGGTCGGTCTCGAGCGTCTCCAGGCTCTCCACCTTGGCGGCGGCCTTGGTCTCTGCGCTGTGCGCCCGCTGCTCGGCGCGACGGGTCATCGAGCGCTTCGACGCCGCCGATGACAGGGAGCGGCTGTTGCGGCGTCCGGTGAGGACCCCGAAGATCGTGCTTGCGCCGGAGACCATCTCCTCCTGGCGCCGGGTTTCGGCGTCGAGTTTTGCCTCCTGGACGTCGAGGTGGGCGGCGTCGATGGCGGTCTGGGCGCGGTCGATACGCGTCTGCAACCGGCGCTTGACCTCCACTATTGCGGCATCGGCCGCGGCATCGGCAGCGGTTCGGCAGCGCTCCCGGAACTCCACGTCGGTCTCCCCGACTCGCGAGTAGATCTTCAGGTCCGGGTTGCGCCACACGGTGACGCGGCGCGCCGAGATCAGGTGCTCGCGCAGCCGGGTCGCCACCTCCCCAAACCATGCCTTCGAGTCGACCGGCGATTCGGGAAGCACGTAGGTAGCCCCGGAGGGTGCGGCATCGATGAAGTCCCGGGGGTCATGGTCCACCGCAATGCCACTCGCCGGATCGACCGGGTGAGCGAGGGGATGGAAGATGGCCTCCCACTCCTCCTGGTGGTCGATGCCGGCCTTGGTATCGTCGAAGCGCAGCCGGACACGCACGGCCAGACCAGCCGCAAACCGCGTCGAGTTGGGTTTGGCTCCCACAGCTGCGAGCCAGGCGGCGGCAGGGTCGACATGCCGTGCCGGGACGGTACCGGCCGTCTGCGGCGCCACCGGGCTGGCATCGAATTCGGTCGCCGCCGACCGCGATGGCGCCGGGGTGGCGGTGCGGCGCGGGTCGGCCCCGACCAGTTGGGTCACCTGATCGCGAGTCAGCGGGCCACGCAGATAAGACATCGCCCAGCGGGTGGAGAAGACCACGGGGCCTTTCTCCTTGACGTCGTGAAGGACGAATTGCCGCTTGGCCAGCCCCGACACCATGGCGTCCACCTTCTTGATGTCGGTGCCGCCGGAGGCGGATTGCAACGCCTCGAGGATGCGCGCCTTGTCGCGTTCGGTCTGCAGGCGGCCGATGCACCAGGTGCCGGCGTTGGACATCGCCTTGTAGTCCAGGTCCACCGGGTTCTGCGTGGCGAGGAGCATCCCGACTCCGAAGGCGCGGCCGGTTTTGAGGAGGGTCAGTATCGGCTTCTTGGCCGGCGGCATCGCGGTCGGAGGCACGAAGCCGAAGACCTCGTCCATGTACACCAGCACCCGCAGTTCACCCGTGCCGCTTTGGGCGCGCATCCAGGTGATCAGGCGGCTCAGTGTCAGCGTGACCACAAATTGTCGTTCCTCGTCGGTGAGGTGCGCCAGATACAGCACTGCGGCTTGCGGCTTCCCCTTGTCGTCCCACAACAGCTTGGCCGGGTCCAGGGCCGGGCCGGTGCGCCATGCCTGGAACGAGGGCGAGGCGAGCAACGTGTTGAGGCGCATCGCCAGCACCATCCGGTCCTTCTCGGGGAAGAAGGTGTCGATCTCGAACACACCCAACTTGCGCACCGGTGGCCGATGCACCCGCGAGATGAGGCTCTCCAGGTCGAGCGCCTCTCCCTCCATCCAGGCCCGCTCGATCAAGTTGGCGAGCAGGATGTGTTCCCGTCCCGAGACTGGGTCCGAATCCACCCCGACGAGGGAGAGCAGTCCGGAGGCGAGTCCCTCGATCTCGTCACGGAGGATCTCGGGTTCGGCGCGATCCGCTGGTGCGGCCAGGCTTCCGAGCACATCGAGGGGAACGCCGGCGGTGGAGCCCGGGGTGTAAAGGGTCATCCCCACCTTGGCTCGGAGCGCGGCGATGTCCTTCTTGTCCAGGCCCCAGTCGGCCAAACCCTTGGTTGCGGCCTGGGCCGCCTCCTCGCCGTTGCCCCCTTCCACCCAGGGGGCGAAGTCGGAAGGAGCCAGCTCTGGGAAGGTGAGCAGGAGATTGGTCATGTCGCCCTTGGGGTCGAGGATCAGGGCCGGGATGCCCTTCCCGAGGGCCTCTTCCAAGAAGATGGTGCCCAGCCCGGTCTTACCGGAGCCGGTCATGCCCACTATCACCCCATGTGTGACCAGGTGGGACGCCTCGTAATCGACGCGCTCGCCGCTGCGCTCCCCACTCTTGGGGTCGATGGTCTCGCCGAGGAAGAAGGTGGGGTCGGCCATGGGAGCGAAGTGTACGAGTTCTCCGTTTCCCGTTGCGGGGAGGTGGTGCTCGGATACTCTCCTCGGGTGAACTCGCCGGCATACTCGACTCGCACCATTGCGGTGTTCGGGTCGGCGCAGGCGGTGCCGGGCGACGGGACTTTTGAGGATGCCGTGCGCTGCGGGGAGCTGTTGGCCACGGCCGGATTTACGGTCGTCACCGGTGGCTACTCGGGAGTAATGGAAGCGGTGTCGCGGGGCGCGCACTCGCGGGGTGGAGCCGTCGTCGGTGTCACCGCACCAGCGATCTTCCCGGATCGGCCCGGCGCCAACCCGTTCGTGGGCGAGGAGCGTCCGGCGCCGCATCTGCTCGACCGCATTCATGCCATGACCGAACACAGTGACGCCGCCATTGCGCTCCCCGGCAGCCTGGGAACTCTCACCGAGTTGGTGGCGGCGTGGAACCTGGCGTTCGTGGCGCGGTTTCGCCGCGCCGCACCCAAGCCCCTGATCACCGTCGGCACCCGCTGGGCGGCGATCGTAGACGACCTCGCCGCCGCCCTCGGAGCCGACCGCCAATTGGTGGCGACGGTCGAGACCGTCGACGAGGCAGTCGCTCTGGTTCGCGGCATCTTCCGTTGACCGGCAAGGCATGTGCCAACGGTTTACCGTTGGCACATGCCTTACCGCACCATCATCGAACCATTCCGGATTCACTCGGTGCAGGGCATCGCGTTCCCCACCCCGGAACAGCGCGAGGCGGCATTGCGCCGAGCCGGTTACAACCTGTTCGGCCTTCACGCCGATGAGGTGATCATCGATCTGCTCACGGACTCCGGTACCGGCTCGATGTCGGCAGAGCAGTGGGCAGCGATGATGGTCGGTGACGAGTCGTACGCCGGCAGCCGTTCGTTCTATCGATTTGCCGACACCGTCACCCGGCTCACCGGGCTCCCCGAGGTGATACCGGTGCATCAGGGACGGGCCGCGGAGTGGATCCTGTTCTCGTCGGTCGCCAGCCCGGGGAAGGTGGTCCCCAACAACACCCACTTCGACACGACCCGGGCCAACGTGGAGTATCAGGGCGCCGAGGCCCGGGATATGGTCATCGCCGAGGGACGCGACCCCAGGGCAGATCATCCTTTCAAGGGGAACATGGATGTTGCCGCGCTCCGGGCCACGATCGCCGAGGTGGGGGTGGAGCGGATCCCGCTGGTGATGATCACCGTCACCAACAACTCGGGAGGAGGCCAGCCGGTGTCGCTGGCGAACCTGCGGGAGGTGCGGGCAGTCTGCGACGAGCACAACCTGCCGTTCTTCATGGATGCGGCCCGGTTTGCCGAGAACGCCTGGTTCATCAAGCTGCGCGAGCCTGGTTACGCCGAACGCACGCCGCGTGAGATCGCTGCCGAGATGTTCTCGCTGGTCGACGGTGTCACCTTCTCCGCGAAGAAGGACGCCATCGCCAACATCGGTGGCTTTCTCGCCATGAAGGATCCGGCGCTGGCGGCGCAATGCCGCAACCTACTCATCCTCACCGAGGGTTTTCCCACATATGGCGGCCTGGCGGGGCGAGATCTGGAGGCCATCGCCACCGGTCTGGACGAGGTCCTGGATGAGAGATATCTCCGGTATCGAATTCGCAGCACCGAGTACCTGGGGGAAAAGTGTCGCGACGCCGGAGTTCCCATCGTGTGGCCCCCGGGAGGACACGCGGTATACCTGGATGCCAAGGCGCTGCTCCCGCACATTCCACCCCACGAGTATCCGGCGCAGTCCCTTGCCGTCGAGCTGTATCGGGAAGGAGGGGTGCGCGGTGTGGAGATCGGCTCCGTGATGTTCGGCAAGACGCATGAGGACGGCACCGAGAGTCCGGCGGCGATGGAGTTGGTGCGCCTGGCGGTCCCGCGCCGCACCTACACCCAGAGCCACATCGATTACGTGGGCGAGGTAGTGGTCGCCGTGGCGGCCAATGCGCCCAAGTTGCGCGGGTATCGCATCACGGAGAGCGCTCCGTGGCTGCGGCACTTCACCGCCAGATTCGAACCGAGCGCCCGCGAATAGGTCGCGGACCGATCTGCCACGGGGCCTTTCAGCCAGCTATCGCCGGGAGCAGCGGGCCGATTCCGGTATCCCACAACTCGTCGGCGGCCGCGGTCGCGGATATCCCTGCTCCCGCCACCCCTTGATGGTCGGAGTGGCGCCAGCAGCGGCATCGGTGCACACGATCCATCGGTGCGGTCGCATCGCGGCGTCCACCCGCTCCCGGTAGTACTCCGCGTTCCTCATCGCGGCGGACCGTAGCGTTCCAGCCCCTCCCCGAGCAGGGCGGGGGTGTCGACGGAGAACCACGACCGGCCGTCTTCGCCCCATTGCGACCACACCGCCTGTGGCAGCGACTCGCTCTCTTCATCGAGCAGTGCCTGGAGTCCCTTTCCCGCGGTGAGCAGGCGGCGGGCTGCGGGAAGCACCTTGGGCGGGTACCGGGCGCACAAGGTCTGGCGGATCCCGGCGTCGATCGGGGCGGTCGGGATGCTCGGGGCCAGCGCGGCGAGAGCCGCCACGGTTTCCCGGCGCAGCCATGGCTGGTCGGCAGCCACCAGGATCACATCCCCGTCGGTGGCGGAGAGCGCCGCCACCAGTCCGCCGAGGGGTCCGCGCCGTTCCGGCGTCGGGTCGGCCACCCACCGGTGGTCGGGGTGCTCCCGGCCCACCACCAGCGTGGGCAGGCCCGATGCGGCGCCGAGGACCAGGTCGAGCATGGTCGTTCCGCCGATCGCCATCACCGGCTTGTCCGCGCCCATGCGCCGGGAGGCCCCGCCCGCGAGGACGGCGAGGGTGACGGGTGCGGACACGGAAGAACGGTAGGGGAGGAGGGAGGAGGCCGGAGACCGGAGGCCGGAGACCGGAGGCCGGAAACCGGAAACCGGCTCTGGGTGACAGCTTTCGCCACTGGTCCCCGCCCGCCGGCGGGGTCCGTACAATCCCGCCCTCTCACTGGAAGGCGCGGAAGTGTTCAAACGGCTTCGCTGGCACTTCCGGCGCATCCGCAAGCAGTTCGGGGGCAAGGTGCTGCGCCCCATTGTCATCGCCACCATCGTGGTGACGGTGCTGTGCACGGTGGGAGTGACGTTTGCCGAACCCGACGTCGGGTGGTCCGACCTCGGTCGCACGTTCTACTGGGCGGTGATGACGATCCTGGATGCCGGTGACATCTCGTATGTCTCCACCCCCTGGGGCTGGGTAATCCATTGGATCCTGGCGCTCTTCGGCGTGGCGATGCTGGCGGCGGTCACTGGCGCCATCGTCGGTTTTGTGATCGACTTTCTCGTCAAGGAGGGACAGGGCATGGGAGCGTCCGGATACGAAGACCACATCGTCATTTGCGGGTGGAATACCACGGCCCGCGACCTAGTCGAGGAGCTGCGCACCGACGACTACGGCGTCAAGATCGCGTTGCTCCACGAGATCGACAAGAACCCGGCCGGTGATTCGGTCTACTTCGTCCGCGGCGACGCCACCACCAAGGAGGATTTGGAACGGGCCGGGATCGGCCACGCCTCGGCGGCCATCATCTGTCCGACCGACCCGACCGACGCGGCCGACATGCGTTCGCTGCTCATCGCACTGGCGATCGAGAGCCTGGCGCCCGACGTGCGCACCGTGGTGGAGGTGAACAACCCGCGCCATGTGTCGCACTTTCAGCGCACACACGTTGACGAGGTCCTGGTGACCTCCCGCCTGGCGTCGCGCCTGCTGGCCCGAACTGCCATGTACCCGGGTCTGGGCACCCTGGTCACCGACATCGTGTCCGGTGGCGAAGGGTCGGAGCTGTACGGGGTCTTGCTCCCGGATGAATATGTCGGCCTGGGCGTCGACGATCTGTCCACCCGGCTCCGCAGCGACCACCAGGCGACCCTGCTGGCGGTGGTGCGGGGTACCCGGACGTTTACCAATCCGGACACGGCCTTCCGCCTGGAGAAGGGCGACCAGGCCGTGGTGGTGGCGGTGTCGCTGGGCTCTCTGTCCCCGCTCACCTCGTCCCGGGCGACCGGGGTGAAGCCGTGACCTCGCCTTCGCACCCGGGGAGTGCGGCCACGAACCGCACCGGTTCCGATATCGTGTACCGACTCCAGAAGGTGGTGCGCCCGCAATGAAAACGGCCGAAGCCCTCAAGATGAGTCCGCTCTTCGCGGACTTCTCCGACCGCGAGATCGCCAGCGTTGTCGAGACCGCCCGCGAGCGCAGGTTTGCCTCGGGCGAGAAGATCATCGAAGACGGCGCCGAAGGTGGCCGGGCCTTCTACTTGCTGCTCCAGGGGGCGGCACAGGCTCGCAAGGGCGACATCGTCCTCGCCGACTTCGCCCCGGGCGACTACTTCGGCGAGATGGCCCTCCTGCTCGAAGACACTCCGCGCACCGCAGATGTGGTCGCCACGAGCGACGCACTCTGCCTCTTGATCACCTCGTGGGACCTGCGAGCCCTCATCAAGGTGCACCCCCACGCCGGTGACAAGATCATGGCGGAATTGGCCAATCGGTTTCACAACAACCTCATGGCGGAACTCGACACCCGGCTGCGCAGCGACCCGGCGTCAGGCGACTGAGACATGGTTTCCCGTTTCACGGGGCCGGCTCGATGAGCGGCCTTTCCCTGGTCGTAGCGGGGTGTCGCGGATCGATGGCGGTATCGGGCCCCGAGTATCAACGGTTTGGTGGCAACACCACCTGCTTCTACGCCGAGGTCGAGCCCGGCCACTTCCTGGTTGTCGATGCCGGGACCGGGTTGCGGGAGGTGCAGCATCTCGCCGCCAGCCGGCCGGACCCGCAGCGATTCTCGATCTTCCTCACCCATTACCACTGGGATCACATCCAGGGCCTGCCGATGTTCACCCCGCTCTACGACCCGAAGACCCGCGTCGACATCTGGGCCCCGGCGCTGGAGGGTCTTGACCCTGAAGAAACGCTGTGCGGAGTCATTTGCCGACCGTGGTGGCCGGTGGCCCTCGTCGATGTGCCCGCCCAGATGCGAATCCGGGCGCTGGAGGATTGCATCGACGTCGGGCCGATCCAGGTCACGCACGCCGAGCTGAATCACCCGGGTGGTGTGGTCGGCTACCGCCTCCAGGGCGACCACACCGTGGTCATCGCCACCGATCAAGAGTGCGGCGACCTCGAAGCCGATGAGCGGCTCATCAAGCTGGCGCACCATGCCGACGTGTTGATCAACGACGGCCAGTACACCCCGGAGGAGCGGCGGGGTCCGCGGTTGGGGTGGGGTCACAGCGACTGGGACGGCGCGGTGCGGATTGCCCGGGGGGCCAATGTGGGACGTCTCGTGCTCACCAGCCACGATCCCGACCGCACCGACGACCAGGTCACCGCGATCCGCGCCGCCGCCCGGATGGGATTCCCCTTCGTCGACGCCGCGCATGAGGGGATGAGGATCCCCCTGTAGCGGGCGGGCGCGTTCGGGTTCCTCACGCCCCGTTTCCGGTTGCCCGTTTCCCGTTGGGGGGCGACTCGATCTACAGGTAACGGGCAACGGGCAACGGCCATGACCGGTCGGCGCGAAGTCGCGGTCGCCACCTACTCCGAGTCGTCGGGCGGCAGCCACTCCATCTCGTAATAGGACAGTTGGTTCCACAGGAGCCAGCCCATGTTGAGCGACTCGGTGGTGGCGATCGCCTCACGCACCTGGTCGGCGCTCCAGGAGAACGCCTGGATCCAGGGCCGGAGCAGTGCCCCGCCCTCCATGCGGATCATTCCCGACTCCAGCGCCTCTCCCACGACCTCGGCCGGGTGGTCATTGGGGTTGGCGAGGTTGAGCCAGCCCGGCCCGTAGTGGCTGGGGTACACCATTGGGCTGACCGCATCGACGGTCCAGGAGAGTTCTTCGACCTTCTGGCCGATGCCCTGTTCGTCGCGCACCGAGAGGACGATGGCGAAGATGTCGGCCGATACGGCGCAGCCAGCCTCGTTGATGCGCTCCCGGGCGGTGGTGAGGAATTCGCCGATGACTGCTACCCGGCCCTCGGCGGTCAGCGCCTCCGGACGGTCGTACACGGTGGTGTCGAGATCGCCGTCGGAGGGAAACCGCACGTAGTCGAACTGGATCTCGTCGAAGCCCATCTTGCAGGCGGCGACGCCCAATTCGATCGGGTATTCCCACGCACCGCGGTCCGTCGGGTCCATCCAACCGAGACCACTCCATGTGGTCCAGGTATCGCCGTCCACCGAGTTGTGCAGCGCGTAGTCGTTGCGGTGCAATGAGGCGTAGGGATCCTGGAAGGTCACAATGCGGGTGATGGTGTAAAGGCCGTGCTCCCGCGCCTGCTGGATTCGCTCTCGGGCGTCATACACCGGCTGCAGTGAGCCGATCGCCGCGGGCTCGTCATAGCCATCGACCTCGTGCACCACATTGCCCAGCTCGACCTTGGTGTCGAACACCAGGGCGTTGACGGTGCTGGCGTCGGCGAACTCGAGAATCTGGGCGAACAGTTCGTCGTCGCCGGCGGTCTTGGGCTCGACGCGCAATCCCCGCACCTGGAAGGCGTCCATCTTCACATCGAGGCGGCGTCGATCACCGTTCCATTGCGCCGATGCCGACTCCCAAGCCGCCTTCTCTACGGTCACCGTGCCCGGCATCGCCTCGACGATCTCGAACGATCCGAACTCCTGGGTGGTCGTGGTCATGTCATTGATCCGCACCAGCGCCCCCACCACACCGATGCCGTTGCTGTCGGTGACCCGGCCCTGCAGCACCAGCGGCTCCATCTGCAGGCCGAGCGAGCCCTGGAGGGGGAGTTGTTCGACCGTATACGTAGCTGAGACGTATCCGCGCGCGGTCACCGTGAGGGTTCCCGGAACCTCGAAAGGCACGCGCGCCAAACCACCCTCGACCGTGGTGACTTCCTTGCCGCTCTCGGTCGCCACTACCGCCCCTTCGAGCGGGCGACCCTCGGCTCCGAGCACCTGGATTCTGATCAGGTCGGCTGCGGTGAGGGTACGAATGAGGATGAATCCGCCGACGAGGCCGCCGACGACCGCGAAGACGATCAGGACTCGCAGGATCATGCGCCCCCAGTGGTGCTTGCGTTTGAACTTGTGCGCCTTGGTGGCGACGACCGCGGGGCGCCCCGACTGCGGCGGCGGCGTACGGCGGCGCAGGCGCGACGCCCGGCGAGACCGGCGATCGAAGACAGACATGGCGTCGTAGGAGCTGCGCATGGGGTGCTGGGCGGAGGATAGGAGTAGCCGGTGTTTGTGAGTTCCTGGGATACTTGCCCGATGGCGCTCGCAGACGACCTCGCCGTACGTGAGCGGTGGATCGCCGAGGGAAAGCGGGTGGCGTCGGCGACAGTGGTGGCGGTGGCTGGCTCGGCGCCGCGGCCCCCCGGTTCGCGGATGCTTTTGTCCTCCGCTGGGGAAGTGGTCGGATCGGTGAGTTCGGGATGCGTCGAGGGTGATGTCACCGTCCGCGCCGAGGCGGTGCTCGCCGGGTCTCCCTCCGAGGTGGTCACCTACGGCATCTCGGATGATCAGGCGTTCGAGGTCGGATTGTCCTGCGGGGGGACGATCCGGGTGTTGATCGAGGCCTGGTGACCGACGTTCATTCTGCGGCCCGGGCGCTCGCTGCGGTCGGCGGAATCGGCGCATTGGTGACCCGCCTTCCGGATCACGGGGGCGGCAGGCTCCTTGTCGACGCCGTCGGCCGCGTGGTGGCGGCCGATCCCGGGGTGGTTGCGACGCCGGAGGAGCTAGCCGCGGTTGTGGATCGAGTCGGTTCGGAACGATCCGGGGTCATCTCTGCCGCCGAAGCGGAGTGGTTCGTCGACGTGATCGCCCCCCCTCCGACCCTGCGGATCTTCGGCGCGGGACCGATCGCCGAGGCGCTGTCCCGGCTTGCCTCCGCAGCCGGATTCAAGGTGGTGGTCGGGGACCCTCGCCCTGCTCACGCTCGGTCCGATCGCTATCCCGACGCCGCCGAGGTCTCCTGTGGGTGGCCCGATGACCTGATTCGCGATCATCCCATCGATAGAAGGTCCTTCGTGGTGTCGCTACTCCACGCCGAACGATTCGAAGACGTGCTTCTGCCGCTGGTGTTGCACTCCGAAGCCGCCTATGTCGGCGCTCTCGGATCGCGCGCCACGCATGCCGATCGGCTGCAGCGTCTCCGCGGCGCCGGATTCAGTGTGGAAGAAGTGGCGCGGATCCACGGTCCGGTGGGATTGTCGATCGGAGCGGTGACGCCCGAGGAGATTGCGGTCTCGATCCTGGCAGAGATGGTGCAGGTGCGGCGCGGTCGGGGGTGACGGTTGAGCCTGGGTGAGAAGGGCAGACCCCGGCGCTACGACCAGGGCCTAGGAAGTCGCCCGCCGCACGACGCGGTCCGGCGGCTTGCGTCCTCCGGCTCCTGAGGCGCGTCGCTTAGCCCGCGCCGCGGCCTCGGCGTCCAGGTCGGGGTAGCCCAGGGCGACTGCGTAGCGACAGGAGTGGTCGTTGGGCAGGTCGAGGGCCTCGCTGGCCTTCTCGGTGTGGTGCAGGGTCACCGGGCACGAGGCCACCCCGCGAGAGAAAGCGGCGAGCATCAGGTTCTGGGCGGCACGTCCGATATCGAAGTCGTTGCCCTCCGGGGTCTTCACCAGGGCGATTGCTACGGCGCCGTTGCGGATCGGATCCGTGAAGTCGCCGGCGGCGGCCAGCCGGCTCCGGGCGGCAGAATCCTCGCAGACGACGAAGACCCAGCCCTGCACGTTCTTCGATGACCCGGTCCATCGTCCCGCTTCAAGAATGGCCTCGAGGTCGGCGGGGTCGAGCGTCCGGGTCTCGAAGTGCCGGGTGGCGCGCAGACCTTTGATGAGTTGGTAGGGGTTGGGCACACAGAGACCGTAATGATCCGGCTCAGGCAATGTCGTAGGTCGGCGATCGGCTTCGACCCACCCAGACTCAGGGCTGGCGAGCTCATCGGCAATGGCCCTTCAGCTCGCCGTGATCTTGCCCCGCGGGGAGACCAGCAGCACGATCGCAGCGGCCAGGGCGATGAACACCCCGTAGCCCAGAGCGTCGAAGGTGTCGCCGAAGGTGGTGTCCAGGCCGCGATGCACCTGGAATGCGAACAGGCTCGACACTCCAATCCCGGCGAAGCCGGCGACGCGGCGTACCGCATCGGGCACCGCCGGCACCAAAGCGGCGACCAGTCCGAGTGCGCCGAGGGCAACGACGACGATCCCGAGCATCGGATCGCCAGTGCCATCGAGGTCCCAAAGGAACTTCACCGCGACGTCGAAAGCGTTGACGTCTGGTCCGCCAAAGCTGAACCAGGGGAGGAAGGCGGCGCCGGCCAGCGCAACGGCACCGACCGCGCCCAGGGGGAATCCGATTCCACGGGTGGCGGGTGCGGCGGTCCGACCGGCGGTCAGCTGCTGCAGGCGTCGGGCGTCCACCCAGCCGGTCCAACTATTAGAGCCGATGACCCGCGCCCAGTCGCCGCGCCGCTCGGCGATGCTCAACTCCACCCGCGGCTGCAGTGAGGCGATCGCCTCCACGGCAGGATCCGGCTTCGGCCAGG
Source organism: Acidimicrobiia bacterium (assembly GCA_046714175.1). GTDB lineage: Bacteria > Actinomycetota > Acidimicrobiia > Spongiisociales > UBA11373 > UBA11373. The sequence continues at coordinate 34,761 of JBKKBI010000082.1, forward strand.
CGCGCAGGCCGCCGTCCGGCACGCGATGGGTCGGTACCCACACCTGGGACAGGACCATCGTCGGGCTGCTGTCGGTGACCGCGGTCGCCGGCTGCGCCGCGGGGGCACTCTCGGCCGTGTCTCCGTCAATCGGGGTCGTCACCGCGGCGATCGGCATCACCGGCACCGCCACGGCGGGTGACGGCGGCGGAAACGCCGGCGCCGACCCGATGGCACGGTCGACGGCGGCGATCAACTCGTTGAATGCGGTGATGAATCCCTGGCGAGTAAGGCCGTCGATGTAGACGGTGGAGGTCAATGTCACCTCGAGCGAGTCGGCGGCGGCAGCGACCGCGCCGGTCACCGCGGAGCCGCGTCCGGGGAGGCTGCGACGTACGGCGTCGATCCGGGTGAAGTCGTCAGTCCGTTCCACGTGATGGTGGGTGAGCTGCACCCGATCTTCGTCGGCGGTGACCGTGAGATCGATGGGGTGGTCGCCACCGACGGTGATTGTTCCGTCGTCGCCGATGGTGACTCCGGGTTCGGCCTTCGCCCATGCGGCGATCTTCTCCAGTGCGCTGCGGTCCGGACTTGCTGCCTTGGCCATGACTCCACGCTACTCCGAAGCCCCCGCGAGGTGCTTCTCCTGGCGACCGTGTGTCGCCCGTTGCCGTTGCAGACCGAGTCATTTCGGTGCGTTCTCAGCGGCTAGGGTTCCGCCGCCATGTTCGATCATGCTCAAACCGCGGTCGAAGCCGCCCTCGCTGCTGGTGCCACCTACGCCGACGCCCGGTACGTCGAAGCTCGCGACGAACAGATCGAGGTGCTCAACGGGTCCGTCGAGCAACTTGACCGCAATGAGGCGGCCGGGGTCGGAGTACGCGCCCTCATAGGTTCCTCGTGGGGGTTTTTCGGCACCCACGATCTCTCCCCGGCGGCGCTGCGATCGGCGGGGGTGCGTGCCACCGAGATCGCCAAGGCTTCTGCAGTGGTGCCGGGCACCCCGGCCCCGATGGCCGACGTTCCCGTGGTGCAGGCCGAATACGAGACGCCGCACGCCGAGGCTCCTCTCGAGGTTCCCCTGTCGGAAAAGGTGGACATGCTCATGGCGGTCACCGCCGCCATGCAGGAGGTCAAGGAGATTCGCCTTGCCCGCGCCTCTCTGGGCGCATGGGATACCCACAAGTGGTTTGTGTCGTCGCAGGGGCACCGCATCCATCAGCACCTGGTGGAGAGCGGCGGTGGTTACGACGCCACCGCGGTTGGCGAGGGTGAGACCCATCGCCGCTCCTATCCGCAGTCAGTCGGCCAGTTCGAGACGGGCGGGTTCGAAGTGGTGCGCCGCTGGGACTTCCTCGGCAACGCCCCCCGCATCGCCGAGGAGGCCGCGGCCCTGGTGAACGCCGCCGACTGCCCTGAGGGCGAGATGACGCTGATCCTCGAGGCGAGCCAGTTGGCGCTGCAGATTCACGAGTCGGTAGGTCATGCCATCGAACTCGACCGCATTCTCGGCTGGGAGGCCGCGTTTGCCGGGACCTCCCACCTCGAACTTCCCAAGCTTGGCTCCCATCGCTACGGATCCGAACTGATGAATATCACCGCCGACGCCACGCTGCGCGGCGCTCTCGGCACCTTCGGCTTCGACGATGAGGGCACTCCGGCGCAACGAGTACCCATCGTGGACCGGGGACGCTGGGTGGGTGTGCTCTCGGGTCGCGACTCGGCGGCGATCGCGGGCCTGCCCCCGGGCGGCATGGTCCGCGGCGACGGCTATGCCCGCCTCCCGATGGTGCGAATGACCAACGTCGGGCTGCTTCCCGGCGACTCCTCTCTCGAGGAGATGATCGCCGAGACCGAGCGCGGGGTGTACATGGCAACCAATCGCTCGTGGTCGATCGACGACAAGCGGCTCAACTTCCAGTTCGGCTGCGAGATCGGGTGGGAGATCAGGGACGGCAAGCTGGGGCGGATGGTGAAGAACCCGACCTATACCGGAATCACTCCGAAGTTCTGGGCACAACTCGACATGCTCGCCGCGGAAGCCGAATGGGTGCACTGGGGAACGCCCAACTGCGGCAAGGGCCAGCCGATGCAGTTAGCCCACACCGGCCACTCTGCCTCCCCGGGCCGCTTCGCCGAAGTGCGGGTGGGGGTAAAGGGATGACCGATCCCCGCACAGCCGCCGATCGCCTGATCGAGATCGTGGGCAAGCGCGCCGAGGCCGAGGCCAAGGTGGCGGTGGGCCGGCTCGAACTCACCCGGTTCGCCAACTCGTTCATTCATCAGAATGTCGGCGAGGAGTACGTGAATGTTCGTCTGCGGGTCGCCGCCGGGGGACGGGTTGCCACCGTCACCGGTAACCGCGGCGGCGACGAAGCCCTGAAGAAGCTGGCCGAGTCCGCGTTGACCGTCGCCGCCACTCAGCCCGTGGATGAGGATTGGCCCGGGCTCACTGCCCCGGTGGCGGTGCCGACCGCGGACTTCTCCGATCGTTCCACCAACGAGGCCGTGCCCGGCGATCGCGCTGCTGCGGTCAAGTCCTTCGTCGATGCCGGAGGCGGACTGTCCGCAGCCGGGTTCTGCGACACCGACTCCTTCGACACCGCCTTCGCCAACAGCCTCGGACACCGTGCCGCGGCCCGCGCCAGCCGGGCGACGATCGACGGGATCCATCAGACCGGGGAGAGCGCCGGCTCTGCCCACCAGACATCCAACGCGTTCTCCGACCTCGATGGCGCCTCCGCCGGGGGGCTCGCCGCCGACCGGGCTCGGCGCGGGATGCACGCCTTCGACCTCAAGCCGGGTGAGTATGAAGTGGTCCTCGCCCCCGAACCCGTGGCCACGATCGCGGTGTTTCTGGACTTCTACGGATTCAACGGCAAGGCGTGCAACGAGGGCCAGTCGTTCGTCGAGTTGGGTGCCGCCCAATTCGACCCCCGCATCACCATGGTCGACGACCCGATGGGGCCGGGGGCTCTGGGTGAGGCGTATGACGCCGAAGGCACCCCCAAACAGCGGACGGTGCTGATCGACGGCGGCGTCACCCGCACGGCGGTGCACGACCGCCGTTCCGGCCGGCGCGCTGGCACGGACTCCACCGGACACGCCTGGGCGATGAGCGGTTCGCTGGGACCACTGGCCGGCCATGTCGTTGTGCAGCCCGGGAGCGACACCGTCGATGAGATGATCGCCGCGGTGGAGCGCGGGGTGTATGTCGCCACCTTCAACTATTGCCGCATCCTCGATCCCAAGAGCCAGGTGGTGACCGGGCTCACTCGCAACGGCACCTTCATGATCGAGAACGGTGCGATCACGGGCGCCATCACCAACCTGCGCTTCACGCAGTCGTTCGTCAAGGCACTCGGCCCGGGGAACGTGATCGGTGTCGGCAACGACCTCCGCTACGCCGACTCCGAATTCGGGCAGGGAGTGGTGCGCGCTCCCTCGCTCCGTCTCGCCGCGTGGAACTTCACCGGTGGTGCCGCGGGGTGAACCGCTGGGTTACGCCCCGCAGGTCATAAGCCTCTAGTCCGATTCGTGTCCGTCACTTGTGACCCAGGACTTCCTCACTCCTCTTCCTCCGGCGGTCGGCGTAGGGCCTTTAGCGCTGCCCGGCGGCGCTTCTCATCGCGGCGGCGACGCCGTGCCGCCCCCGGGGTGATCGTCGCCACCCGGGTACGATCGACCTGCAGCGCCTCGTCGAGGGTTTGCTCGAGGCGGCGGCGGGCGATGGAGCGATTGCGCCATTGCGAACGCGTATCGGCGGCAGCCACGGTGACCACCCCACCCGGGGCACGGGAGCCGAGGCGCTCGAGGAGCCGGTCGCGGGTCGATTGGGGTATCGCCGTGGTGGCGGCGACATCCCAGGACAGCTCGGCCCGAGTCGCCGACTTGTTGGCGTGCTGTCCCCCAGGACCGCCGCTGGTTTCGAAGCGCCACCGGAGTTCGTCGGCGGGGATCACAAACCCTGCGACCAAACGGAGCGGAGATCCTGCGCTCACATCACCGGTTCACCGGCGGCATCGATCACCCACCAGTTGCCGCCGAGGCTCTGACCCGACGCATCACCGGGCTCGCTGTCACCGCTGTACCGGTACAGGGGCCAGCCGTTATAGGTGACCTGTGAGGTGCCGTCACCTCGGGTCACCGTGCCCAGCAGGCTGGCGTCGACTCCGGCGCCGGCGTCGTACTCCCCGGTGAGCGGCGGCCATACGGTGGCGCAACCACCGTTGCACGTGCTGTCGCCCTGGTCATCGGGGAGGAACAGATAGAGAGTCATCCCGGTGTCGTCGACCAGGATCGCACCCAGATCGCCGGCGGCTATGGCCACCACCGGGCCGGCGAAGGTGGTGGTGGTGATCGCCGCCGTGGTTGTGGTGGTCGCGGCGATGGTGGTGGGTGCTGCCGTAGTAGTCGGCGCCAAAGTGGTGGTTGTCGCCTCCGTGGTGGTGGTGGTCGTGGCGGCATCGCCCCCGCAGGCCGCCACCGCGATGGTGATGAGAACCCAACCGGTGATGCGCGTCATGCCCCTCCTTGGATACTGGCGGTGATTGTGCTGGATTTGTGCGGGTAACGAGAGCGCTACCCGCGACCGGGCAACGGCCCTGCGGGCAACGGGCAACGGGCAACGGGCAACCGGCAACGGCCCCAACGGGCACCCTCCACCGTTACCCTCCCCTCGTGCCCATCAGCGATCCCTTGTGGCCGGGCGCCGACATGTGGTTGGGCGCCGCGGCGGCGCACCCCGACCTGGTGGTGGCCGGCATTCCCTCGTCGGTGGCGTCGCTGAGCCCCTCGGAAGCGTGGCGGTTTCCGGGCGAGTTCCGGGCGGCGCTGGGCCGATTCTCCATCTTCGACGGCGAAAGCGGCACCGACCTGCGCCGGGTGGCGGTGGTAGATCTCGGGGACTGGCCGGTGCAAGGCCTCGACATGCACGCCATGCCCCGGGAGGTGGCTGCCCGTGCCGCCACCCTCGACCCTGGTCCGGTCAAGGCCTTTGTGGGTGGCGACAACGCCATCACCCGGCCGTTGGTGAATGGTCTGGCGGGCGATGACCTGTCGAAGGTAGGCATCCTCACGTTCGATGCCCATCACGATGTTCGGGTCACCACCCGGGGACCGAGCAACGGGAGTCCGATCCGCGGCCTGATCGAGGATGGGCTGCCATCGGGTCGGGTGGTGCAGGTCGGCATCCACTCCTTTGCCAACTCGGCCGAGTACCGGAGGTACTGCGACGAGCACAGCATCGAGGTCGTGACGATGACCACCGTGGACGAGGTCGGAGCAGGCTGGGCGGTGACGAGTGCTCTCCACGATCTGGCGAAGCGCTGCGAGTGGATCTTCGTCGATGTCGACATCGACGTGCTGGATCTCGCTTTCGCTCCTGGCTGCCCGGGGGCCCGTCCCGGGGGTATGACGCCGCGGCAACTGGCGGCGGCGTGTCGTGCCGCCGGGTCCCATCCCGCGGTGCGTGCCGTGGACTTCGTCGAGGTGGACCCGACCCGCGACCGTGATGGGCTGACCGTCATGAATGCGGTGAACGCGTTTCTCGCCTTCGTATCCGGCCTGGCGTCGCGGGAGGCGGCGTGAACACCGTGATGGTTACCGGCGACGGATTGCTCGCGGAGGATGTGGTCGCAGTTGCTCACGGCCGAGCCAGGGCCGCGCTCGGCTCCGGGGTGGCGCGGCGCATCGAACCCGCCCGCCGTGTCGTAGTCGACCTCGTGGCACGCGGCGAGGTGGTTTATGGCATCACCACCGGCTTTGGCGCCCTCGCCTCCACCCGGGTCGATCCCGCGGAGTCGGCGGCCATGCAGCATTCCTTGCTGCGGTCCCACGCCGCCGGGGTGGGAGCTCCCCTCGGGGACGAGCAGGTGCGGGCGATGCTGCTGCTGCGGGCCCGAACTCTGGCCCAGGGGCACTCCGGGGTCCGGGTGGAGGTCATCCAGGGTCTGCTCGATCTGCTCCACCACGACATCCTCCCGGTGGTGCCGTCGCAGGGTTCGGTGGGAGCATCCGGTGATCTCGCTCCGTTTGCCCACCTCGCCCTGCCCCTGATCGGTGAGGGGATGGTGCGTTTTTCCGGAGCGGTCATGCCGTCTGCCCAGGCGCTGGCCCGGGTCGGCCTGGTTCCGTTGCTGCTGCAACCCAAGGAGGGTCTGAGTCTCCTCAATGGCACCGAGGGAATGCTGGCCATGTTGGTCCTGGGATTGGATCGGGCACACCGGCTGCTGCGAGCCGCAGATGCCGCCACCGCCCTGAGCGTCGAAGCACTTCTGGGGAGCGAGCGTCCCTTCGCGGCCGCGGTGCATGCGCTTCGTCCCCATCCCGGGCAGGCGGCGTCGGCGCAACGGATACGGACCGCACTTGCCGGCAGCCAGATCGTTGCCAGCCACCAACACGACTTCGAACATGCCGTGCAGGACGCTTACTCCTTGCGTTGTGCACCACAGGTGCATGGCGCAGCCGCGGACGTGCTCGCCTTCGGGGACGCGGTCGCCGGGAGAGAACTGCAGGCCGTGGTGGACAACCCGATCGTGTTTCCTGTCACCGGCGAAGTGGTCTCAGCGGGCAACTTCCACGGCGAGCCGCTCGCCTTCGCCCTCGACTTCGCGGCGATCGCAGTGTCCGAACTGGGTTCGATCTCCGAGCGGCGCACCGACCGCATCCTCGATCCGGTGCGATCTGCGGGCCTGCCCCCGTTTCTCGCTTCCCGTCCCGGGCTCGACTCCGGGTACATGATCGCCCAGTACACCGCCGCTGCACTGGTCGCGGAAAACCGGGTGTTGTGCCATCCCGCCTCGGTGGATTCCATCCCGACCTCGGGGATGCAGGAGGACCATGTGTCGATGGGGTGGGGGGCAGGCCGCAAGTTCGGCGCAGTCCTGGACAATGCCACCCGGGTGGTGGCCGCGGAGTTGCTCTGCGCCGCCGAGGGGGTAGACCACCGCGCCCCACTCCGTCCCGGTGCTGGGAGTGCCGCAGTGCACGCCGCAGTCCGTGGTGTCGTCCCACCGCTCGATCACGACCGGCCCCCCGGTCCGGCCATCGAGGCGATCGCTTCACTGATCGAGTCCGGAGGCATCGATGCGGCACTGGAGCCGCGGTGAGCGCCATCGATGGTGCTCAGGACCGCGCCTCGGCATGGATCATGCGCCGTCCGATCCGGGCCTGGTTCGTGACGCTGGTGGCGCTGTTCTTCATGACCGCGTCGGTGCCGGCGGCGCTCATCGACGAGGCGGCGTCCCGGGGCTACTGGGCCCCGGTGATCGCACTGCTCTGGATGGTGGTCCTTGCCGCCGTCCCCCTCGTGTTTCCCCATGTGGCGCGGCGACGAGTTCCCGATGTGGTGGCACTGCTCTGTGCACTGTGCCTGGCCCCGACCGTGCTCGCACTGTGGGCCGCGTCACGCGGTGGGGGCCGCTGGCTGCCGATCATGGGCTGGGTGTTGAGCACCTGGTCGCTGGAGCTGGTGATGCGTCGGGCGGTGCGAGCCGCCACCGCGCCGCGGCAGGAGCGGGCGGCCTGATCAGAACCCGGCGGGTTGGGCGTCGAAGGCGGCGAGGAACGACAGGGCCGCACCTCCCCGGGAGTCGGTGAGTTGGCGACACTCCACCCAGCCGGCGATGCGCGGGATGACAGTGTCGATGCTGGTGATCTCCAGTGAGCACTCGCCAGCCTCCGAGTTGAATGTCTTCCCGGGAGCAGAAACGGTCACGCTGAATCCCTCGGATTGCACCTCGCCGACCGGCACCGCACCGGCGGCGATCAGGAGCACCGTCGTGCCTCCGAGCAGCCGGAGCCGGATCTCGTAGCTTCCGGGCTCCACCTCGAGGAGCGAGAAGCCGTCGACATGATCGAAGTGATGCCCGCCGGTGACGGCTCCGGTGGCATCCAGGGCTGCTGCGGATTCGGTCGCACCCAGGGTCGAACGCAGCTCGAAGAGACGGGCCTGGAGCAATTCGGCCGAGGAGGCATCTCGCCCTGCGAGCGCGTCCACCACGGACGAGACCGCAAATCCAGGCACGAACCATCGCCCCACAGTGAAGGCCAGTGAGGCGATCAGCCAGAAGGCTGCAAGCGCTACCACGAGATCGCGCCACACCGGCCGGGGCGAGTTCGGGTAACTCACCCCGTGATCATGGCACCGGTTCCGGCGTTCAGTCGTCCCTCACGGGGCCGGGCCTCAGTTTCACGAAGAAGCCGCTGGGGTGTTGCCCCGCGTCGGCCAAAGTCCCCTCCGGTACCCTGAGCGCATGAGCGGACCCCGACCGGTGCGTGCCCCGCGTGGCTCCACCCTGACTACCCGCGGGTGGCTGCAGGAGGCGGCGCTGCGCTGCCTGATGAACAATCTCGACCCGGAAGTGGCGGAGCGGCCCGACGATCTGGTGGTGTACGGGGGCACCGGCCGGGCGGCGCGGTCGTGGGAGGCGTTCGACGCCATCGTCCGCACTCTCACCACACTCGCCAACGACGAGACATTGCTGGTGCAGTCGGGCAAACCGGTGGGAGTGTTTCGCACCCACGAGATGGCGCCGAGGGTGCTGATCGCCAACAGTCTGCTGGTTCCCGACTGGGCCGACTGGGAGCACTTCTGGGAGTTGGAGGCGGCCGGCCTAACCATGTATGGCCAGATGACCGCCGGGTCGTGGATCTACATCGGCACCCAGGGGATCCTCCAGGGAACGTTTCAAACTTTTGCCGCCATCGCCGAGCAGCGGTTTGGCGGGACCCTCGCCGGCACGCTGACCCTCACCGCCGGTCTCGGGGGGATGGGAGGGGCGCAGCCACTGGCGGTGACCATGAACGATGGAGTCGCCCTGTGCGTCGATGTCGACCCGATCCGAATCCGGCGCCGAATGGAAACCGGATACCTCGACGAAATAGCTGCGGATCTCGACGACGCGGTGGCGCGGGTGCTGGCGGCGAAACGCCACCGGCGCCGACTCTCGGTAGGAGTCGTCGGCAACGCCGCGGTGGTCTTTCCGGAACTACTGCGCCGCGGAGTCGACGTCGACATCGTCACCGATCAGACCTCGGCCCACGATCCCTTGCACGGATACGTACCCGACGGCTACGACCCCGAAGAGGCCGGGAGGTTACGGAACAAGGACCCGGGCCGCTACGTCGCGGAAGCCCGGCAATCGATGGCCCAGCACTGCGCCGCGATGGTCGGGTTCATGAGGGCCGGCGCCGAGGTATTTGACTATGGCAACAACCTGCGGGGCGAGGCGCGACTCGGGGGTTTCCCCGACGCCTTCGCGTATCCCGGCTTCGTTCCCGCGTACATCCGTCCACTCTTCGCAGCCGGGAACGGGCCGTTCCGGTGGGTGGCTCTGTCCGGTGATCCTGGCGATATCGCCGCCACCGATCGGGCAGTTCGCACTCTGTTCCCCGAAGACCGCGCCCTGCATCGCTGGCTGGACATGGCCGAGCAGCGAGTGCAGTTTCAGGGCTTGCCCGCCCGGATCTGCTGGCTGGGGTATGGCGACCGAGATCGCGCCGGTCTCGCATTCAACGACCTGGTCGCATCGGGGGAGGTATCGGCACCCATCGTCATCGGTCGCGATCACCTCGACTCGGGTTCGGTTGCTTCGCCCTATCGCGAGACCGAGGCCATGCTCGATGGTTCCGATGCCATCGCCGATTGGCCGATACTCAACGCGCTCCTCAACACCGCCTCCGGTGCAGCCTGGGTGGCAGTGCACCACGGCGGCGGAGTCGGGATGGGCAAGTCGATTCACGCCGGTGCGCAGGTCGTGGCCGACGGCACCGCGTCGGGGGCGCTACGGGTGCAGCGGGTGCTCACCAACGACCCGGGCACCGGAGTGATGCGCCATGCCGACGCCGGCTATGACATCGCCCGCGACGTGGCCCGGGAACGCGGCGTGCGGATTCCCATGGAGGAAGGGTGAAGCACCCTTCCTCCACCCGTCGCCCGCTTCTCGCTTCCCGCCAGAGGGAACGGCAGACTTCTTGCGGGCAGCGGGTAGCGGGTAGCGGGTAGCGATGCTCATCACCAACATCGGCCAGCTGGTCACCAACTCCTCGGGAGTCCCCGGTGATCTGGGATTGATCGAGGGCGCGGCGGTGGTGGTCGACGGGCAGGCGATCACCTGGGTCGGGGAGCAAGACGCGATTCCGGCCCGGTATCGGGACGGTGCTGCCTGGGATGCCGGGGGTCGCGCGGCCCTGCCCGGGTTTGTCGATGCGCACACTCACGCGGTGTTCGCCGGGGATCGTTCCGGCGAGTTCGCCCGCCGCCTGCGCGGCGAGTCCTATGAGGAGATCCTTGCTGCCGGCGGTGGCATCCACTCGACGGTGGCGGCCACTCGGGCGGCCCCACGCGACGAATTGACCGCCGCCACGACCTCGCGCCTACGGCGCATGCTGCGGTCGGGGACGACGACAGTGGAGGTGAAGTCCGGGTACGGCTTGAACCTCGAGCATGAGTCACGGTCGCTCGCAATCGCCGCCTCGGCCGGGGTGGCGGCTGGTGTCACCGTGGTGCCGACCTTCCTCGGCGCGCACGTCCCCGACTTGGGGATGGATCCTGCTGATTACGTCGAGTTGGTGGTTGACGAGATGCTGCCCGCCGTTGCCGGTGCCGCGGCCTTCTGCGATGTATTCGTCGATCGCGGTGCCTTCACCGTTCCCGATGCCCGCCGCATTCTCGGTGTGGCGGCTCGGCTGGGCATGGGTCTGCGTCTCCACGCCGAACAACTGACACATACCGGCGCCGCATCGCTCGCCGCCGAACTCGGTGCCGCGTCGGCGGACCATCTCGATCATGCCACACCAGAGGACGCCGCGGTGATGGCCGCCGCCGGAGTGGTGGCCACTCTGCTTCCGGCCGCTTCTTTCTCCATGCGCGCAAGGCACGCTCCGGGGCGCATGCTGTGGGATGCCGGAGTGACCGTGGCAATTGCTACCGATTGCAACCCGGGTACCTCCAACGTGGAGAGCATGCCGCTCGTGATCGCTCTTGCCTGCCTGGAGATGGGCCTCAAGGCAGAGGAGGCCGTGTGGGCGGCGACCCGCGGCGGGGCACGGTCTCTACGCCTCGAGGACCGCGGCCGGGTGGCAGCCGGTGCAGTGGCCGACCTGGTGGTCCTCGACGCTCCGTCGTACCTACACATCCCGTATCGGCCAGGCACCGATCTGGTGTGGAAGGTGCTGAAGGGTGGGAAGTGGGCGGGAAATGGCGATGAGTCATGAGCCGGAGACTTCCTCAGCATTGGCCATCTCGCTTCCTCCTAGTGACCGGTGGCTGATGCCCAGTACCGACCCATGAGGCCTTACCTCTCACTCGAGCACCCGCTTCGGTTTGCCCATCGCGGGTCGCGGGTCTTATGGCCCGAGAACACCATGGCGGCGTTTCAGGGTGCGGTCGATCTCGGATACCGCTACATCGAGACCGACCTGCATGTCTCGCGCGACCACAAGGTGGTGATCTTCCACGACGACAACCTGAATCGGCTCACCGAGGGCAGGGGGAGGTTTCAGGATCACGACTGGAAATCGCTGCGCACTCTCGACACCGGTCACAACTTCGATCCTGCGGCCGACCATCCCTGGCGCGGGCGAGGGCTGCGGATGCCCCTTCTCGAGGAGGCGCTGCATACCTTTCCCGAGGTTCACTTCAACCTCGACCTCAAGCAGCCCGGCATCGAGAGCGTGGTCGCCGCCGAGATCCAGCGTCTTGGCGTCGCCGAACGGGTGTTGGTCGGAGCTTTCTTCGACGTACGGGTGCGGCGCTTTCGAGCGGTGTCCGACGGCACGGTGGCCACGGCCGCCGGGCCTGGCGAGGTGTTGCGAGCCATTTCCACTTCTCGGATGGGGATGGCGCCCGGTGGCCGGTACGACGCGCTGCAGATTCCGGAGCGGGTCGCGACGCGACGACTGGTCGAGGCCGCCCATCGCGCCGGCAAGCACATCCACGTCTGGACCGTGAATGATCCCTTGGCGATGCGCCGGTTGCTCGACATGGGCGTGGACGGGATCGTGTCCGATCGGCCCGATCTGCTCAACGAGGTAGTTGCGGGGCGGTGAGCACAGTCTCGTCCCGCGTCGGTAGGGTGCGGCCATGAGCGACAACGCGATCAGTGCCGAAACTCGCGTGCTCGATCCCCAGCCCACGGTGTGTGCTCGTACCACCACAACGAAGTCCGCTCTGGGCGAATTGTTCGCGCGCTACGCCCCCGCCGTATTCGCCGCTGTCGGTGCCGCCGGTGCGGTGCCCGCCGGGGCCATGTACGGCCGGTATTTCATCTTCTCCGATGAAGTGGTGGATGTCGAGATCGGGATCCCGGTGGCGTCGCCGGCGGTGGGACTGCGACTGGTCACGGAGCTGGCGCCAGGTGAGGTGGGCGCCGGCGAGCTGCCCGCCGGACCGGCGGCGGTGACGACGCACTGGGGCCATTACCACGGACTCGCCGCGACCTACCGGAGGCTCCATGAGTGGATGGAAGCGAACGGACTCGAGCCGAGCGAGGGGCCGTGGGAGTCGTATGTCGACGATCCCGGCGACATGAGCGACATGAGCTCGGTCCGTACCGACGTATTTTGGCCGGCGGGGTGAGGGCAGGGATGGATCGACTCCTGGGTCCGATCGTTCGCCTTCAGGTGCAGCGCAACCCGCTCAAAACACGCGGTATCGGTTACGACCCGTCCGGGATTCTGGCGGTGGACGAGGCCGCGATCGGACCGCAGGGCATGGCGGGTCGCCATCAAGACTCGTGGGTGATCGATGCGCATCATGCCGCGCATCCCCGCAGCCAGGCGGGAGGACGGCGCGCCCTCTCCATAGGTTTTACCGGCCACTACGACCTGATGGCCGATCGCTTTGG
>JBKKBI010000083.1:0-10026 GCA_046714175.1 Acidimicrobiia bacterium
GGGCGCCGTGGTACTCGTACGGGAGGCGGTGAAGGCAATTGGCTGATACCCCCAAGGCTCGCGTCTACGACTCCACGGGTAGCCAGACCGGGGAGATCACCCTCGACGCTGCCGTCTTCGGCATCGAACCCAACACCGCCGTGATGCACCAGGTGGTCACGGCGCGTCTGGCCGCGCAGCGCTCGGGAACCTCCAGCACCAAGACCCGGGGTGAGGTGCGCGGTGGCGGACGCAAGCCCTGGAAGCAGAAGGGATTGGGCCGGGCCCGCCAGGGTTCGATCCGTTCTCCGCAATGGAAGGGCGGCGGGGTCGTATTCGGTCCCAAGCCGCGCTCCTATGCGCAGCGCACCCCTCGCAAGATGCGCCGCCTCGCCCTCGCCAGCGCCCTTTCGGTTCGCGCCCTGGAGGGCGAGATCCGGGTGGTGGACTCGTATGCGTGGGACGTCCCGCAGACCAGCGTTGCCGTCGCGATGCTCGACGGGATGGGCGTCACCGGCAAGGTGCTGTTCGTGCTTGGGCGCGACGACCTCGTCGCCGAGCGCTCGGTGCGCAACCTGCCCCACGTAATCGTGCTCCCCGTGGACCAGCTCAACGCCTACGACGTGCTCTGGGCGGAGACCGTGGTTTTCACCAGCGCCACGATCTCCGGCGTCGGCGCCGGCAAGTTCGCCGTTGCCGCCGACGACTTCGTTATCGAGGATGACGGAGGTGCGGCGTGAAGAATCCGCGTGACGTGATCGTCGCTCCTATCGTTTCGGAGAAGTCGTACGACCTCATCGAGCAGCGCCGTACCTACACGTTCCAGATCGATCCTCGCTCCAACCGCTCCGAAGTGAAGATCGCTGTCGAGCAGATCTTCGGGGTCAAGGTGTCGCGGGTGAACATCATCAACCGCAAGGGCAAGCGCAAGCGCACCGGTTTCACCATCGGCAAGCGCAACGACACCAAGCGGGCCCTGGTCACCCTGGCCGAGGGCGCCGAAATAGACATCTTCGGGGTGAAGTGACATGACGCAGCCGTTCACTCTGATCTCGCGTAGGCGGAAGCCGGATGCCAGATACCAGACGCCAGATCGGGCTCTGGTCTCTGGTCTCTGGCCTTGGGTCTCCTGCCCGGAGGGCAACTAATGGCCGTCAAGAAGTACAAACCGACTTCGCCGGGGCGGCGGTTCCGCACCGTCTCCGACTTCGTCGAAATCACCAAGTCCACGCCAGAGAAGAGCCTGCTCGAGAAGCAGAGCTCCAAGGGCGGCCGCAACTCGTACGGTCGGATGACCGCGCGCCATCAGGGCGGCGGGCACAAGCGGCGTTACCGAGTGATCGACTTTCGGCGCACGAAGGATGGGGTGCCGGCGAAGGTCGCCTCGATCGAGTACGACCCCAACCGCAACGCTCGAATCGCCCTGCTCCACTACGTGGATGGGGAGAAGGCTTACATCATCGCCCCGCAACGACTCGCCGTCGGCGATCGGATCGAGTCCGGCTCGGGGGCGGAGATCAGGCCCGGAAATGCGCTGCCGCTGCGCAACATCCCCGCCGGCACGGTCGTGCACGCGGTGGAACTGCGCCCCGGCGGTGGTGCCCGCATGGCCCGCTCGGCGGGTTCCGGTGTCCAGTTGATCGCCAAGGAGGGTGACCTCGCCCTGCTCCGTCTCCCCTCGGGTGAGATGCGCAACGTGCCTTTGGACTGCCGCGCCACGATTGGTGCTGTCGGCAACCCCGAAGCCGAGTTGACCAAGGGCGGCAAGGCGGGACACAGCCGCTGGAAAGGCGTGCGTCCGCAGAGCCGCGGCGTCGCCATGAACCCGGTCGATCACCCACTGGGCGGAGGCGAAGGCAAGTCCAGCGGGGGCCGTCACCCGGTGAGCCCATGGGGCAAGCCCGAGGGGCGCACCCGCCGCAAGAAGACCAGCGACGGACTGATCGTGCGCCGCCGCACCAAGAAGGGGCAGAGATGAACCGTCGCCCGTCGCCCGTCGCCCGTCGCCCGCAAGACCTTGGGATCTGTGATCTGTCATCTGTCATCTGTCATTGGAGGCCTTCGTGAGCCGTTCCCTAAGCAAGGGCCCGTTCGTGGACGAGCATCTGCTCGCCAAGGTCGAGCGCGCTTCCAAGTCGGGCGACAAGCGGGTCATCAAGACCTGGAGCCGTCGCTCCACGGTCATCCCCGAGATGGTGGGCCAGACCATCGCTGTCCACGACGGGCGCAAGCACGTCCCGGTGTACGTCACCGAGTCGATGGTCGGTCACAAGTTGGGCGAGTTCGCCCCCACCCGCACGTTCCGCGGCCACTCGGGGGAGAAGGCGGCAAAGAAGGCATGAAGGTGATGGCAAAGGCTGCATTCATCAGGGAGTCGCCGCCCAAGCTGCGCGCCGTCCTCGACCTGGTGCGCGGACTCCCGGTGGAGCGCGCCCGCGAGGTGTTGCGCTTCACCACCCGCGGTGCCAGCGGCCCGGTGAGCAAGGTGCTCGAGTCGGCCGTGGCCAACGCTTCACACAACCATTCCCTGGAGCCTGCGGACCTGCGGGTCGTCGAGGCATTTGCAGATCTTGGCCCGGTGCTGAAGCGGGTGCGTCCCAACGCCCGCGGCCGCGCCGGCGGAATCAGAAAACCGACCGCTCACGTGACCATCGTGGTCGGCGATGGACGCGATGAGGAGAGTGCCTGATGGGCCAGAAGATCCACCCGTACGGGCTTCGGCTCGGCATCGTCACCGACTGGAAGTCGCGTTGGTACTCCGAGAAGGAGTACGCCTCCCAGGTGCTCGAAGATGCCAAGATCCGCGACCTCCTCGAGAAGGAGCTGGTCCGCGGCGCTCTGTCGCGTATCGAGATCGAGCGCATCGGGGAGAAGAAGGTTCAGGTCGACATTCACACCGCCCGTCCCGGCGTGGTGATCGGACGCTCCGGCGCCGAAGTCGACCGTCTCCGCACCCTGCTGGAGAAGCTGTCGAAGCGTGAGATCAAGATCAATGTCATCGAGGTGCAGAACCCCGAGACCGATGCCCAGTTGCTGGCGCGCAGCATCGCCGACCAGCTGCAGGGAAGGGTGTCGTTCCGCCGCGCCCTCAAGCGAGCCGTGCAGACCGCCCTCAAGGCGGGTGCTCAGGGGGTGCGGGTGCAGGCCTCCGGCCGCCTCGGCGGCGCCGAGATGGGACGCCGAGAGTGGTACCGCGAGGGTCGGGTGCCCTTGACCACCCTGCGCGCCGACGTCGACTTCGGCAAGGCCACCGCCCGCACCACGGTCGGGGCCATCGGGGTCAAGGTTTGGGTCTACAAGGGGGATGTGGTTCCCTCGCTCTCCGCCACCCGGGAGAAGATCGCCGCCGAGGCGGCGCTGGCCACCGGTGGCCCGTCGTCGCGTCGCGCCCCGGCCAAGGCCCGGGCCGAGCAGGCGGCCGGGGAGAAGCCCCGCACCCTCATCGAGGCCGGGGGCGGCAAGCGTCTGGTCGAGGCCGGGGGTGGCAAGCGTCTGGTCGAGGCCGGGGGTGGGCGTCGTGTCGACGCCGAGCTGGCCGAGGCCGAGTTCGAAGAGGAGCGCGCCGTCGCCGAGGAGACCATCGAGGTCGCCCCAATGGTCGCCGAGGTGACCGAGGTGCCGGAAGCCGCTGCGCCCGTCGCGGTGACCGAAGAGACTCCGGGTGGACAGGAGTAGCCGATGCTGATGCCCAAGCGCACCCGCTGGCGCAAGCAGCAGCGAGGCAACATGCGAGGTAACGCCAAGGGCGGCACCAGGGTGGCCTTCGGCGACTATGGTCTGCAGGCTCTGGAGCCGGGCTGGGTGACCGCCCGCCAGATCGAAGCCGCCCGCGTCGCCATGACCCGGCACATCAAGCGTGGCGGCAAGGTCTGGATCATGATCTTCCCGGACAAGCCGGTGACCCAGAAGCCGGCCGAAACCCGCATGGGTTCCGGCAAGGGAAACCCGGAGTTCTGGGTGGCTGTGGTGCGTCCCGGACGCGTGATGTTCGAGCTGTCCGGGGTGGATGAGCCGCTGGCGCGTGAGGCGCTCCGGCTGGCCAGCCACAAGTTGTCGGTGAAGACCAAGTTCGTACGAAGGGAGGAAGTGTGAAGACCGCCGATTTGCGCGACCTCTCCTATGACGAGTTGAAGACCAAACTGGCCGAGGCCAAGCAGGAGCTGTTCAACTTGCGGTTCCAGGTGGCGACCAACCAGCTGGACAACACGGCCCGGATCGCGACGGTGCGCCGCGAGGCTGCACGCATTGCCACGGTGATGCGGGAGCAGGAGATCGAGGCGTATCAGCAGACGGAGGACGCAAGCCGATGACCGACCGCAACTACCGCAAGATCCGCACCGGGGTGGTGGTGTCGGACGCGCGCGACAAGACGGTGACCGTCGAGATCGTGGATTCGGTCCGCCATCGGATGTACCAGAAGACCATGAAGTCGACCAAGAAGCTTCAGGTCCATGACGAGACCAACGACGCCCACATCGGCGACACGGTCAAGGTCATGGAGACCCGTCCTCTGTCCAAGACCAAGCGTTGGCGCGTCGTCGAGATCGTGGAGCGTGCCCGATGATCGCCCAGGAAAGCCGCCTCAAGGTGGCCGACAACACCGGTGCCCGCGAGGTGTTGTGCATCCGCGTGCTCGGTGGTTCGACCCGCCGCTATGCCGGTATCGGCGACGTGATCGTTGCCACGGTGAAGGACGCCGTGCCCGGCGGCACCGTGAAGAAGGGCGAGGTGGTCAAGGCGGTCGTGGTGCGCACCCATAAGGAGCGTCGCCGCCCCGATGGCACCTATATCCGCTTCGACGACAACGCCTGTGTCCTGATCAATGATCAGCAGCAGCCGCGCGGCACTCGCATCTTCGGCCCCGTCGGGCGCGAGTTGCGGGACAAGAAGTTCATGCGCATCGTTTCGCTGGCGCCGGAGGTGCTGTGATGCAGCTCAAGAAGGGCGACCAGGTGATGGTGGTCTCGGGCAAGGACAAGGGCAAGGAGTCCCGGGTGGCCGAGGTCTTCCCCCGCGCCAACAAGATCATCGTCGAAGGTGTCGCCACCGCCAAGCGCCACACGAAGCCGCGCGGCCAGACCATGCAGGGCGGCATCGTCGACAAGGACATGCCGATCAACGCTTCCAACGTGATGATCATCTGCGCCACGGATGGCCCGACGCGGATCGGTCACAAGATCGACGCCGACGGCCACAAGCGTCGCGTGTGCGTGAAGTGTGGGGGTGACCTGTGACCGCCCGCCTCAAGCAGATGTACAACGAGAGCATCTATGCCGGGCTCAAAGAGAGCCTGGGCATCGAGAACGCCATGCGGGTACCCCGACTCTCCAAGATCGTGGTCAACATGGGCCTCGGGGAGGCGGTCAACGACAAGGGCATTGTCGACATCGCCGTGGGTGACCTGGCGATCATCACCGGCCAAAAGCCGCGGGTCAACAAGGCCCGCAAATCGGTGGCCAACTTCAAGCTGCGCGAAGGCATGCCCATCGGTGCCTCGGTGACGATGCGCGGCGACCGGATGTGGGAGTTCTTCGACCGACTCATCTCGGTGGCGATCCCCCGGATCCGGGACTTCCGCGGCCTCAACCCACGGTCGTTCGACGGCCGCGGCAACTACACGTTTGGCGTGACCGAGCAGCTGATCTTCCCGGAGATCGACTTCGACAAGGTGACCAAGGTGCGCGGGATGGACATCACCATCTGCACGACTGCGGGTGACGACGAGGGGGGCCGGGCGCTCCTTGAGGCGTTCAACTTCCCGTTCCGCCGCCCCCAGACCCAGCAGGCAGGTGTGTGATGGCGAAGAAGTCACTGATCAACAAGGCGAATCGCACACCGAAGTTCAAGGTGCGCGGCTACTCCCGCTGCGGCCGCTGCGGTCGTTCCCGGGCATTCCTGCGCAAGTTCGGAATGTGCCGCATCTGTGTGCGCGAGTTGGCGCACAAGGGCGAGCTTCCCGGTGTGAGAAAGGCATCCTGGTAATGCTGACGGATCCAGTTTCGGACATGCTCACCCGCATCCGCAATGCCAACCAGGCGTTGCACGAGAAGGTGTCCATGCCGACTTCCAAGCTCAAGGAGGAGATCGCCCGCATCCTGGCCGCCGAGGGCTACATCGACGGCTACGAGGTGGTTGGCGCCGGCTCGACCCGGACCCTGGCGGTCATGCTCCGCTACGGGAGCAATCGCAAGCGCGTCATCGAGGGCTTGCGGCGGATCTCCTCGCCGGGCCGCCGGGTGTATGTCTCCGCCGGCGAACTGCCCCGCGTCCAGGGCGGCCTCGGTGTCGCGGTGATCTCCACCTCCCAGGGTCTGTTGCCCGACCGTGAGGCCCGGCGTCGCAAACTCGGCGGCGAAATCGTCTGCGAGGTGTGGTGATGAGCCGGATCGGCAACGCCCCAGTCACCGTTCCCTCCGGGGTCGATGTCACGATCAACGGAGCCACCGTGACGGTCAAGGGATCGCGGGGTTCGCTGTCGCGCACCTTCTCGGACAAGGTCTCTTTCGTCCGCGACGAGGCTGTCGTCAAAGTATCCCGCAGCGACGACGCCCGGGACTCGAAGGCGCTCCACGGCCTTAGTCGGGCGCTGCTGCAGAACATGGTCGTTGGAGTCTCCGAAGGGTTCCGCCGCGAACTCACCATGGTGGGCGTGGGATACCGCGCCGCCGCCGCGGGCAAGGGCGTCGAGTTGCTGGTGGGGTTCTCGCATCCCGTGAAGGTCGAGGCGATCGAGGGGATCACCTTCGAGGTGCCGGAGCCGACCCGGATCATCATCACCGGGATCGACAAGGAGTTGGTCGGCCAGGTCGCTGCCAATATCCGTTCGGTTCGCCCCCCCGAGCCTTACAAGGGCAAGGGCATCAAGTACTCGGACGAAGTCGTTCGCCGCAAAGCCGGGAAGTCTGGGGTGGCGCGATGAAGACGCGCGATCAGTCCCGGATCAAGCGCCACTTCCGGGTGCGGCGCAAGGTGCACGGCACCGCGGCTCGCCCCCGCCTGGCGGTGTTCCGCAGCAACCGTTACATCTACGCCCAGGTGATCGACGATGTCGCCGGTCGCACCGTGGCCGCGGCCTCCTCGCAGGAGAAGGATCTGCGCGGGAACCGGCTCAGTGTCGGCACTGCCGCCGAGGTGGGGAAACTGATTGCCAACCGGTCGAAGGCCGCCGGGGTTACCGCGGTGGTGTTCGATCGGGGCGGGTTTGCGTATCACGGCCGTCTCAAGGCGCTCGCCGACGCGGCGCGCCAGGAAGGTTTGGAGTTTTGAGCACTCGACGAGATTCACGCGATTCCCGCGGCGGGCGTGACAGCGCCCGCACGCCGGAGGGCCCGCAGTTCGAAGAGCGGGTGATTCATATCAACCGGGTGGCCAAGGTCGTCAAGGGCGGCCGCCGGTTCTCGTTCACCGCGCTGGTCGCGGTCGGAGACGGCAACGGCAAGGTCGGTGTCGGCTACGGCAAGGCCAAAGAAGTCCCCACCGCCATCCAGAAGGGCGTCGAGGATGCCCGCAAGGCGATGAAGCCGGTTCCGATGGCTGGCACGACGGTCATCCACGAGAACGTCGGCATCCACGGGGCGTCCCGGGTGCTGATCAAGCCTGCCGCCCCCGGAACCGGTGTAATCGCCGGTGGGGCAGTGCGCCAGATCCTCGAGGCTGCGGGAGTGCGCGACGTTCTCGCCAAGTCGCTGGGTTCGCCCACCCACATCAACGTCGCCCAGGCGACGATGAATGCTTTGATGACCCAGCGCCGTCCCGACGATGTCGCCAGGCGCCGCAACAAGACGCCGGAAGAGGTCACTCCTCCCGGACTGCTGGCCGCCTACCGCAGTGCCGAGTTGGGCCGGGCCTCCCGGTCGGATTCCTGAGGAGCGCGCGAGCCATGGCGACCAAGACCATGAAGATCAAGCTGGTGCGCAGCACCATCGGTGAGAAGCCGAAGACCGTGGGCGCCATCCGCAGCCTCGGGCTGCGGCATATCAATCAGGTCACCGAGCGCCCGGACACCCCGGACGTGCGCGGGCTCCTCGCCGCGGTGGCGCATCTTGTGGAGGTCGACGAAGCATGAAGCTGCATCATCTCAAGCCCGCAGAGGGCTCGACCAAGAATCGACTCCGCGTCGGCCGCGGTGAGGGTGGCAAGCGCGGCAAGACAGCTGGCCGCGGCACCAAGGGTGACAAGGCCCGTGGCAGCACCCACTCCTGGTTCGAGGGTGGCCAGATGCCGATCTACCGGCGCCTCCCCAAGACCAAAGGGTTCGTCAACCGCAACCGCGTCGTGTTCGCCGTGGTCAATGTCGAGAAGCTCAACGAGTTCCGCAAGGGCTCCACGGTCGGCCCCGACGAACTGCGCGCCGCCGGCCTGATCAAGAAGCGTGGCCGGGTCAAGGTCCTGGGCAGCGGCGAACTCACCAAAGAACTCAAGGTGCGCGCCCACGCCTTCAGCGTCGGAGCCGTGGAGAGGATTCAGGCCGCAGGTGGCACGGTGGAAGTAATCGAATGAGTCGTTACCCGGCACTTGTCACCCGTTACCCGGCATCACGAGACGGGCAACGGGCAACGGGCAACGGCTATCGGCCCGATAGAGTCGCCGCGCCGCGAAAGGCCTGACGCCAGATGCTCTCCGTCTACCGCAACATGTTCCGTATCCGGGACCTCCGGAACAAGGTGCTGTTCACCCTGTTCATCTTTGCGGTGTATCGCACCGGGGCTGCCATTCCCGTTCCCGGCGTGGACATCGATGCGGTGCAGCAGTTCGCCGATCAGGCGCAGGCGCAGGGCATCGTGGGTTTGCTCAATCTGTTCTCCGGCGGGGCACTGGAGACGTTCTCCGTCTTCTCCCTGGGGATCATGCCCTACATCACCTCGTCGATCATCATGCAGTTGCTCGCCGTCGTCATCCCCCGGCTGCAGAAGATGCAGGAGGAGGGTGAGGCCGGGCGCAAAGTGGTCACCCAGTGGACCCGCTACGTCACGGTGATTCTGGCGCTGCTGCAGTCCACCGGTCTCACCTACCTGTTCCACCGCGGCACCCTCACCGGTGGCATCGACCTGATCCCCTCCTACACCCCAGGGCGGGTGTTGATCATCGTGATCACGCTCACCGCCGGCACCGCCTTCATCATGTGGCTGGGGGAGTTGATCAGCCAGCGCGGCATCGGCAACGGCATGTCGCTGATCATCTTTGTCAGCATCGTCAGCCAGTTGCCGGCGCAGTTTGCCGTGCTCGGCTCCTCGGCGGGTGGTTACGCCAACGCCAAGTTCATCGGCGTGGTCGTACTGTTCTTGGTGCTGACCGCAGGAATCATCTTCGTCGACCAGGGCCAGCGCCGGATCCCGATCCAATTCTCCAAGCGGATTCGGGGTCGTCGCATGCTCGGTGGGCAGAGCACCTACATCCCGCTCAAGGTGAACACCGCCGGCGTGATCCCGGTCATCTTCGCCTCCAGCGTGCTCTACTTCCCGGCCCTGGTGGCGTCGTCGATCCCCGTCGAGGGCTTCTTCGGATCGATCCGGCGGTTCATCGATCAGAACCTGGTCAGCGGCCAGTCATGGTGGTACGTGATCATGTTCGGGCTGCTGATCGTGTTCTTCACCTACTTCTACACCGCCATCCAGTTCGACCCGGCCCGACAGTCCGACATGATCCAACGCCAGGGCGGGTTCATCCCCGGCATCCGGCCCGGGTCACAGACCACGCAGTATCTGCAGCACATCTTGAGTCGCATCACGCTGCCCGGTTCGCTGTTCCTGGCGACGGTGGCGGTGCTGCCCTCGATCATGGCGATCTACTTCGATCTCAACATCGGCTTCTCCGGCGTGTCGATCCTGATCGTCACGGGTGTTGCCCTGGAAACGATGAAACAGATCGAAAGCCAGCTGATGATGCGGAATTACGAAGGGTTTTTGTCGTTGGGGGGGGGCGGGCCGCGCCGGGCCCCCCGCGGGCGGGGGGGCGCGACCGCTGCCGGAGACGGTCACGGTGGCGCCCTCGCGATCGGCGACCACGGTGAGCACGGAGGTCGCGCGTCGCGACTCGGCGGGGAGCAGC
>JBKKBI010000084.1:0-111006 GCA_046714175.1 Acidimicrobiia bacterium
TCTTCGACCTCGGGAAGCGCTTCCCGGGGCACCGAAACATCGACACCTCGCCAGGCTGCCGCGTCCTCGCGGCTGGCGATCCCTTCCAGCCTCGCGATCAGCACGCCGGAATGTTCGCGGCCCTCGAGCAACCGGTGCGGCGTCACTTCCCCGCGCCCCGTCAGCCACCAAGTCGGATAACCCAGCAGCGCGTCCACTTTCTCGGTGAACGGTTGCACCTTGAGCCAACCCTGCACGCCGTAGGGGGCGGCCACGCGCCCCATGACGATCCGCGCGTTGATTTCGCTCGTGGTACTCAGGCGGCCGGTGCGGTTGCGGCTTGCGCCTCCGGCGCAGGCACGCTGGCCGCCGGGCTGCGCTTCACGAGCATTGCGACCGTGTCGGACAGCTTCGCGCCGCGCTGCCGCCAATGCTCGATGCGATCGTGCGCGATGCGGATTGCCTCCTCGCTCGCACCGGCGATGGGATTGTAGAAACCCACGCGCTCGATGAAGCGGCCATCGCGGCGGTTGCGCGAGTCGGAGACGACGATGTTGTAAAAGGGGCGCTTTTTCGCGCCCCCACGGGCCAGGCGAATGACAACCATGTCCTTCGATTCCTCGGGAAATTCCCGTGCGCCTTGTCAAGCGCGCGAGGTGGAAAAAGACGTTGATTCTACGATGAAAATGGTCTTTGAGGCAATCGCTCGCGCGCGAAATCGTGCTGGGCGCGCGCCGAGGACGTGCGATAACATCGTTAATTATCATAAGCTTGGACGAACGGGTCGGCTCGAACGACCGGCCGGTGGCGCACTCCGGCCTCGCGCCCAACCAGCGGCCAACCCCTCGGCGACCTCGCGAACCGCGAGGCAATCCCGGGGGACTGACGAATCGGATTTCCAGCGCCGGACTAGCGCGTGCCGGGCAGCAGGCCGCGCATGCCACGCATCATCTTCTGCACCCCGCCCTTGGCCACCATTTTCATCATCTTCTGCGCCTGCTCGAACTGGTTCAGCAGCTGATTCACCTCCTGCACCGAAACACCCGCGCCGGTGGCGATGCGCCGCTTGCGCGACGCCTTGATCAACTCCGGCTTGGCGCGTTCCTGCGGCGTCATCGAGTCGATGATGCCGGCAACGCGCGCCAACTTGCGCTCATCGACCTGCGCGCCCTGCGCGGCCTTGGCCAGTTCGGCGGGGAGCTTGTCGAGCATCGCCGAAAAGCCGCCCATCTTGCGCATCTGCGCCACCTGCGCCCGATAGTCGTCGAGGCCGAAACCCTTGCCGGTCTTGATTTTCCTGGCGAGCTTTTTCGCGTCCTCGGCGTCGACGCTGCGGTGCGCTTCCTCGATCAGCGAAAGCACATCCCCCATGCCGAGAATGCGCGAGGCCATGCGCTCGGGATGGAACACCTCGAGGCCGGTGACCTTTTCGGCAACGCCGGCAAATTTGATCGGGGCGCCGGTGACGTGGCGCACCGACAGCGCCGCGCCGCCGCGCGCGTCACCATCGAGCTTGGTGAGGATCACGCCGGTCAGCGGCAACGCTTCGCGGAACGCGCGCGCCGTGTTTACCGCGTCCTGCCCCTGCATCGCGTCGACGACGAACAGCGTCTCGATCGGTGCGGCCGCCTCGTGCAGCGCCCTGATCTCGTCCATCATCGCCTGGTCGATCGAGAGCCGCCCGGCCGTATCGACGATCAGCACGTCGTGGTAGTGGCGGCGCGCCCAGTCGACCGCTGCCCTCGCAATATCGACCGGCTTCTGTTCGGGCGACGAAGCAAAGAAGTCGGCGTGCACCTGGGCCGCGAGCGTCGCGAGCTGCTCGATGGCCGCGGGACGGTAGATGTCGGCCGAAACCAGCAGCACCTTCTTCTTCATTTCCTCGCGCAGCAACCGCGCGAGCTTCGCCGCGGTCGTGGTCTTGCCGGCGCCCTGGAGGCCGGCGAGCAGGATCACGGCGGGCGGCTGCGTGGCGAGATCCAGCGGCTGAGCCACACCGCCCATCAGCGCAGCCAGTTCCCTGTGCACGACGCCGATCAGCGCCTGCCCGGGCGTCAGCGACCCCACGACCTCCTCGCCGAGCGCCTTTTCGCGCACCCGGGCGATGAATTCCTTGACCACCGGAAGCGCAACGTCGGCGTCGAGCAGCGCGAGGCGCACCTCGCGCATCGCCTCCTGGATGTTTTCGTCGGTCAGGCGCGCCTGGCCGCGGAGCGACTTGACGACGCGCGAAAGGCGTTCGGTGAGGTTGTCGAACATGAGCGATGAGCGGGGGTTTGAGCCTTGCAGCAGCGAACTGTGGGGGTTGCGGTACACTCGTTCGGGAACCGGGCTTGTTCGCGATGCTTGCGGCGCTCGCGGGTCCCGGCTGTCCCCGTACTTTTTTCGGACGGATGCAGCCGCCGTCTTCGGGAAAGATGTCGATTCTAATTCACGTGCTCGCCGCCACCCTGTACGCGGCAGCGGCGTGGGCCCGCGGGCCCACGCTATCCGGCCTCCCCGACCGCGGCGCAGCCGCCGCGGCCTGGCTGCCGCCGCTGGCACTCGTCGTGCACGCCGTGGCACTGATTGCGGCGATCGCGACGCCCGAAGGGTTCGATATTTCGCTCCCCAACGCAGTATCGCTGGTCGCTGCGCTGTGCGTGCTGGTGACCTGGGCGAGTGGATTTCTTCGCACGCTCCCCGGCAGCGCTGCGGTGGTGCTCCCGGTGGCCTCGGTCGCCGCATTGCTGCCGGCGCTGTTCGTCAATCCGCATCGCTTTGCGTACAGCGGCGAACCCTGGGCTGCGGCGCATGTGGGCATCGCCCTGGTTGCCTATGCGTTTCTGCTGGTGGCGGCGCTCACTGCGCTGCTGATGACCGGTCTCGAGAAGCGCGTGCATCGGGGCCTTCCGGCGGTCGGCGGCGAGGGCACGCCGCCGCTGCTGACGCTCGAGCGGTATTTGTTCCGGCTGGTCGGCGTGGGCTTCGGCCTGCTGACCCTGACACTGGCCAGCGGTGCGCTGTTCTCCGAGGAAGTCTTCGGCAAGCCGCTGCTGCTGACCCACAAGAGCCTGTTCTCGATGCTTGCCTGGGTCACGTTCGGCGCGCTGGTCCTCGGACGCTGGCGGTTCGGCTGGCGAGGGCGCCGTGCCATGCTGTGGATCGTTGCCGGCACGGCGTTCCTGGTATTCGCCTACCTTGGCAGCAAGTTCGTGCTCGAGGTTCTGCTGGGCCGCTGATGCCCCGATGTCAGATGCCGGATGTCAGATTTCAGATTTCAGATCATCGTTGCCGAAATCGCGACTCTGACATCTGACATCTGAGATCTGCCATCCGAGACCATGGACGATTATTCGCTGACCGCGCTTGCCATTACGCTCGCGGTCCTGCTGGTGCTGTCGGGGCTGTTCTCGCTGGCGGAGACCGCGATGATGGCGGCCAACCGCTACCGCCTGAGGCATCGCGCCGCGCGCGGCGAGCGCGGCGCGAAGCTCGCGATCGCGCTGCTCAAGGACACCGACCGGCTGCTCGGCGTGATCCTGCTCGGGAACAACCTGATCAACGCCTCGGCCGCCGTGCTGACGACGGTCATCGTCGAGCGGCTGTTCGGTGAGGGCCGGCTGGCGCTTGCGGGGGCGACCGTCGCGGTGACCTTCGCGATCCTGGTGTTCTCGGAGATTTCGCCCAAGGTGATTGGTGCGGCGCATGCCGACCAGCTCGCGCCCTACGTGTCGTACGTCCTGACCCCCTTGTTGAAGCCGCCGGTCACCTGGATCGTCAGCTTCGTGAACCTGTTCGTGCAGGGGGTGCTGCGCCTGCTGCACATCAGCGAGGCGTCCGAGTCGGCGGAGAAGCTCACCCCCGAGGAGCTTCGATCGCTGGTGCTCGAAGGGCACTATTTCCGCGGCAAGCACCGCGCGGTGCTCGCCAACGTGTTCGAAGTCGAGAACATCAGCGTCGACGACGTGATGACACCGCGCCACCTGGTCCACGGCATCGATCTTGCCACGAAGCCCGCGCTGCTGCGCCAGCAGCTCGCGACCAGCTATCACACGCGCATGCCGGTCTACGAGGAATCGCTCGACAACGTGGTCGGCATCCTTCACGTCAAGCAGGTCGTCGCGCTGCAGCAGTCCGCCGAGGTCGACGCGGAACACCTGCGGCCGCTGCTGCGGCCGGCGTATTTCGTGCCGATCGGCACGCCGCTTTTGACCCAGCTCACGCAGTTCCAGGCCGACCGCCAGCGCATGGGCCTGGTGGTCGACGAGTACGGCGAGATCAAGGGCCTGGTGACCATCGAGGACATCATCGAGGAGATCATCGGCGAGTTCACGACCACCGCGCCCGGCGTGGTCGAGAGCTACCGGCGCGAGGCCGACGGCAGCGTGATCGTCGACGGCATGTCGCAGTTGCGCACCTTGAACCGCCGGCTGGGCACCCGGTTCCCGCTGGATGGCCCGAAAACGCTCAACGGGCTGATCGTCGAGCAACTCGGCGACATCCCGGACGCCGGACTGAAGTTCGCGCTCGCCGGACACGGCGTCGAGATCCTGCAAACCCAGGACCGCGCGGTCCGCGTCGTAAGGCTGCTGCCGCCGGTCGGACGGGCGATTCCGCCTTTACAAACGCAGGATGAAAAGGCATCATCAAACCGCTAATTTATATGCGAATGGAATAGTCAGCGGCGATCCGGGCATATTTGTTGCTTGTTTACTGGGTCAACCGCGCCCCCCGTTCGACCCCCGCCCGATCCGACATGGCCACCCACGCCGCCACGCGCAACCTGTCGGGTCTGGCGCACGCGCTCGCCCAGCAGGGCGTAGTCAGCGAAAACGACGCCGCCGCGATCCAGTCGCAGGCCGCGCAGTCCTCGATCAGCTTCGTCGAGCAGCTGCTGCAGAACAAGCGGCTGACCTCGGCGCAGCTCGCGTTTTTCGCCTCGCGCGCCTTCGGCGTGCCGCTGTTCGACCTTTCGAGTTTCGACCTCGATCTGATCCAGAAGGACCTGTTCGACGCGAAGATGGCAACGACGCGCCGCGTCCTTCCGCTGTCCAAACGCGGCAACCGGCTGTTCGTGGCGGTGTCGGATCCGGCCAACCTCCAGGCGCTGGAGGAGGTTCGGTTCAAGACCAACCTGGTTCCCGAGCCGCTGGTCGTCGAGGACGACAAGCTGGCGGCCACGATCCACCGGCTGGTCGAGGCGAGCGGCCAGACGTTGAAGGACATGTCGGATCTCGGCGACATCGATCTCGGTCTCGACGATGGCGTGCCGGTGGCCGTCGTCGAAGAGGATTCCGATGTCGAGGACGCGCCGGTCGTCAAGTACATCCAGAAAATCCTGATCGACGCGATTGCGGCCGGCGCCTCCGACATCCACTTCGAGCCCTACGAGAAGTACTTCCGGATTCGCTACCGGGTCGACGGCATTCTGTCGGAAGTGGCGCAACCGCCGCTGGCGATCAAGGACAAGGTGGCGTCGCGGATCAAGGTGATCTCGCGCCTCGACATCGCCGAGAAGCGGGTGCCGCAGGACGGGCGGATGAAGCTGGTGCTGTCCAAATCCAAGGCGATCGATTTTCGAGTCTCGTCGCTGCCCACGCTGTTCGGCGAAAAGATCGTGATGCGTATCCTCGATGCGTCGGGCGTGAAGCTCGGCATCGAGGCGCTGGGCTACGATCCGGACCAGCAGGCGCACCTGCTGCACGCGATCGGGCGGCCATACGGAATGATCCTGGTGACCGGCCCCACCGGTTCCGGCAAGACCATTTCGCTGTACACCTGCCTCAACATCCTGAACCAGCCCGGCATCAACATCTCGACCGCCGAGGATCCGGCGGAAATCCAGCTCCCCGGCGTCAACCAGGTCAACGTCAACGAAAAGGCCGGCCTGACCTTCGCCAACGCGCTGCGTTCGTTCCTGCGCCAGGACCCGGACGTCGTGATGGTGGGCGAAATCCGCGACCTCGAAACCGCCGACATCGCGATCAAGGCATCGCAGACCGGTCACCTGGTGCTGTCCACGCTGCACACCAACGACGCGCCGACGACCCTCACGCGGCTGCAGAACATGGGCGTCGCCGGGTTCAACATCGCCTCGTCGGTGATTCTGATCACCGCGCAGCGCCTGGGGCGACGACTGTGCTCGCAGTGCAAGCAGCCGGAAGACGTCCCCCCCGAGGCGCTGCTGGGTGCGGGATTCACCGAGGAGGATCTCGACGGTAGCTGGCAACCGCTCGGCCCGGTCGGCTGCGACCACTGCAAGGGCACCGGCTACAAGGGCCGCGTAGGCATCTATCAGGTGATGCCGATCACCGACGAGATGCGGCAAGTAATAATGCGCAACGGCACCGCGCTCGACATCGCCGAGCAGGCGAAGAAGGAAGGCGTCAGGGACCTGCGCCAGTCGGGGCTGATCAAGGTCAAGGCCGGCATCACCTCGCTCGAGGAAATCGAGGCGGTGACCAACGAATAGGCCGTTTCCGGCCACACCCACGAGGACCATCATGGCGACCGCGACGACAACCACCGCGCAACGCAAGGAACGCTCGCACGTCCGCGAGTACACCTACGTCTGGGAGGGTCTCGACCGCGCCAATCGCCAGGTACGCGGCGAAATGAAGGCCGCGTCCGAGACCGTCGTGACCACCAGCCTGCGCCGGCAGGGCATCCGCATCACCAAGCTCAAGCGCCAGACCTTCCGTGGCGGCAAGAAGATCAGCGAAAAGGACATCACCTTCTTCACGCGCCAGCTGGCGACGATGCTGAAGTCGGGCGTGCCGCTGCTGCAGTCGTTCGACATCGTCGCTCGCGGCCACGGCAACGCGCGTTTCTCGCGGCTGATGCTCGAGATCAAGGGCAAGATCGAGACCGGCTCGTCGATGTCGCAGGCCTTCCGCGGGCATCCCGCGCAGTTCGACAACCTCTACTGCAACCTGGTCGCCGCCGGCGAGGCGTCCGGCACCATCGACGCGGTCCTCGATCGGCTCGCCACCTACAAGGAAAAGATCCTGGCGCTGAAGGCCAAGATCAAGTCGGCGATGTTCTACCCGATCTCGGTGATCGTGGTCGCGATCGTCGTGGTCTGGATCATCATGGTGTTCGTGGTGCCGGCGTTCAAGGAAGTGTTCACGAGCTTCGGTGCCGACCTGCCCGCGCCGACGCTGATGGTGATGGCGATCTCGGACTTTTTCGTAAGCTACTGGTACCTGATGTTCGCGATCGTCGGCGGCTCGATTTTCGCGTTCCTGTACCTGTTCAAGCGCTCCGACGCGTTCCGGTTCGGGTTCGACCGGTTGATACTCAGGGCGCCGATCATCGGCGAGATCCTGCGCAAGGCCACGATAGCGCGCTGGACCCGCACGCTGTCGACCATGTTCGCGGCCGGCGTGCCGCTGGTCGAGTCGCTCGAAGCGGTAGCGGGCGCATCGGGCAATGCGTTGTACGCGGCCGGAACCCGCAAGGTCCAGAACGACGTGTCGACCGGCACCAGCCTCACCAACGCGATGACCTCGACCAACCTGTTTCCGAACATGGTCCTGCAAATGACCCAGATCGGCGAGGAATCCGGCTCGCTGGACGCGATGCTCGGCAAGATCGCGGACTTCTACGAGCGAGAGGTCGACGACGCGGTCTCGGCGCTGACCAGCCTGCTGGAGCCGATCATCATCGTGTTCCTCGGCGTGGTCATCGGCGGCCTGGTGATCGCGATGTACCTGCCGATATTCAAGCTCGGCTCGGTCGTCTGACCGGGCCCCCGGCCAGCGGCCCGCGGCGATGAGCTCGATATTGCTCGAGCCGGCGGTCGCTGTCGCCGTCGCGGGAATGCTCGGGCTGCTGGTCGGCAGCTTTCTCAACGTGGTCATCCACCGGCTGCCGCGCATGCTCGAGCGCGGGTGGCAGGCGCAATGCGCGGAACTGCGCGACCTGCCGGCCGACGCTGGCGGCGAAGCGTACAACCTGATCGTTCCACGCTCCGCCTGTCCATCGTGTGGGCACAAGATCAGCGTGTACGAGAACATCCCGGTGCTGTCGTGGCTGGTCCTGCGCGGCAAGTGCTCGGCCTGCGGGACGGCCATTTCGGCGCGCTACCCGGTCGTCGAACTCTTGGGCGGCGCGCTTGCGGCGCTCGCGATCGCGCGCTTCGGGCCCGGAGCGCAGGGGCTCGCCGCCTGCGCGCTGTTGTGGACGCTGCTGGCGCTGAGCTTCATCGATGCCGACACCCAGCTCTTGCCGGACGACCTTACGCTGCCCCTGATCTGGGCGGGACTCGCGGTCAACCTCGCCGGCGTGTTCGTGCCGATCCAGGAGGCGGTGATCGGCGCCATCGCCGGCTACCTGTCGCTGTGGACCGTGTACTGGCTGTTCAAGCTTATTCGCGGCAAGGAGGGCATGGGGTTCGGCGATTTCAAGCTGCTCGCCGCGCTGGGGGCATGGCTGGGCTGGAAGGTCCTGCCCGCGATCGTGCTGCTGTCGTCGGTGGCCGGCGCCATGGTCGGCATCGCGCTGGTGCTGTTCAGGTCTCGCGATCGCGCGAACCCCCTCCCGTTCGGCCCCTACCTCGCCATTGCGGGCGCAGTGGCCCTGTTCGCGGGCCCGGCGCTGGTTTCCTACTACCTACCATGAACGGCCCGCTGATCGTTGGGCTCACCGGTGGCATCGGCAGCGGCAAGTCCGCGGTCGCAAGCGCGTTCGAGCGTCTCGGCGCCCCGGTGGTCGATACCGATGCGATCGCGCACGCGCTCTCCGCCCCTGGAGCGCCCGGCCAGCTCGCCGTCGCGGCGGCATTCGGCGCCGACGCGGTCGCCAGCGATGGCAGCCTCGACCGCGAATGGCTGCGACGTCGCGCCTTTTCCGAGCCGGCGTTCCGCGCCAGGCTCGAGGCGCTGCTGCACCCGCTGATCGCCGAGGAGGCGCGCCACCGCATCGCGTCGTGGCGTGCTCTGTACGGGCTGCTGGTCGTGCCGCTGCTGCTGGAACGCGGACGCACGCGCAGCCTGGTGCATCGGGTACTGGTCGTCGACTGTCCCGAGCCGATACAGGTCGAGCGGGTGATGGCGCGAAGCGGCCTCGAGGAAGCGCAAGTGAAGGCCATCATGGCCACCCAGATGCCACGCGCCGAACGGCTCGCCCAGGCCGACGACGTCGTCGACAACGGTGGCCCGATCGAAGCGATCGCGCCGCAGGTCGCCTCGCTCGATCGCCGCTATTCCGAACTCGCCGTTCGATCGGTTGCCGTGGCCTGCGACGCCAAGGATGCGGCAAAATGACGCATGACGCGCCCGACGCCCCCAGCGTGATCCGCTACGAGCATCCGTTGAACGAGCGGATCCGGACGCTGATGCGGCTCGAGGATCTGTTTGCGAGGATCGGCCACTTCGCGGCGCAGCCGGCGGCACCTGACCATCACGCCGCGCTGGTCTCGCTGTTCGAGATCACCGACGTGGCCGCACGCGCGGACCTGAAGGCCGATCTGGTGCAGGAACTCGAGCGCCAGAAGCAGGTGCTGGGACCGTTTCGCAACAACCCGAACATCGAGCAGTCCACGCTGCAGACGCTGCTGGCAGATATCGACACCGCAGCGGCGCAGCTGATCGGGCAGCAAGGCAAGGCCGGCGCGCATCTGCGCGACAACGAGTGGCTGATGGCGATCAAGCAACGCACCGGGATTCCAGGCGGCGTCTCCGAGTTCGATCTCCCCGCCTACCACCACTGGTTGAATCGGAGCGCGGACGAGCGCCGGCACGACCTCGCCGGCTGGATCGACCCGTTCGCGCCGATCGCCGCCGGCGTCGCCATCGTGTTGCGGCTGCTGCGCGAGAACGGGCGCGTCAGCCGCCACGTCGCCCATCACGGCATGTTCCAGCTGATGCTGACCACGACCAAGGTCGCCCAATTGCTGCGCTTGACGCTTGCCCGCGACCTGCCCTGCGTGCCCGAGGTCAGCGCCAACAAGTACGCGCTCAACATCCGTTTCATCAGCGCGTTCGGGATGGATCGCGGCGTCGTTTACGACAACAGCGTCGAGTTCGAACTCGCCTTCTGCAACCTCTGACGCGCGCATTGTCGATGCTTGCATTCGCCTGGCTTGCCGCAAGCCGCGGCGAAGCGGTGGGGCGCGTCAACGATGCTGCGTCACGGACGACCAAACCTGTGCCTCGCGCCGAGCGGATCATCGTTGCGAACCCTGCGAACTACCAGTCGCTGCTGCGCACGCTGAAACCCGGCGATACGCTGCTGCTCGCTTCCGGCGACTACGACGATCCACAAGGCGCACCGGGCCTGCCGGTATTCGACCTTCACGGGGCCGAAGGCGCACCGATCACGATCAGCGGCCCCGAGTCCGGCCGCCAGGCCGTGCTGTTCGGCCGCTCCAGCCACAACACGGTCCGCATCGGCAACTCGAGCCATGTCGTCATCCGCAACCTGGTCATCGATGGGAGAAACCAGGGCGGTGATGGCGTGAATGGTCAGGGCCTCTCGCACCACATCACGCTCGAGAACCTGACCATTCGCGGCGTGGGCGGAAGCCAGGGGGTGGTCGGCATTTCGACCAATCGCGCGCCGGTGTGGAACTGGACCATCCGCGGCAACCTGATCACCGGTGCGGGAACCGGCATGTACCTGGGCAATTCCGACGGCAGGGAGCCGTTCGTGGCGGGGCTGATCGAGCACAATCTGGTCACCGGCAGCATCGGCTACGCCATCCAGATCAAGCACCAGGTCGCCTGGCCCAACGTCGCCGGAATGCCTGTCGGCACGACTGCCACCTTGATCCGGCACAACGTGCTGGCCAAAGGCGCGAACAGCGCGATCGGGAAGGATGCGAGGCCGAACCTGCTGGTCGGCGACGTGCCGGCGACCGGCCCCGGGAGCGGCAACCGGTACGAGATCTACGGTAACTTCCTCTACGGCAATCCGACCGAAGCGCTGTTTCAGGGCGAGGGCAACATCGCGTTCTACAGCAATCTGCTGGTCAACGAGACCGGCCCGGGTGTCGTCATCCAACCGCACAACGGCCGCGTCCGCGATGTCCGCATCTTCGGCAACACGATCGTCACGTCTGGGCAGCCCATCGTGATCCACCGGGGCGACCCCGCCTATGCGCAGCGGGTCGACGTGAACGCGGTGTTCGCGGGCGCGGGGATCGTGGCCGAGAGCCAGTTCGGCAACATCGTGGGCAGTTTCGCCGACGCCGCGCGCCACCTCGCGGGGCCGCACCTGCCACCCGGCAAGCTCGACCTCCATGCGAAACGCGCGATGGCGCGAGGCCCGCAAATCGATCCGCGCGAGTGGACCTCGTTTACCGATTTTCAACTCGACTTCGATGGCGAGCCGCGCGATTGGCGGGTTCGCGGCGCCTACGCCCGCGAAGGCGGGAATCGCCGCTGGGCGCCGCAACTCGAGCGCAAGCCCTGCGCGGCGGCGATACGCGATTGCGGCTGGCGTTAGAATGAAATCCGTCGCCCGTGGCGCACTTTGGAAGCGATGACGATACCCCGCGTCGTGAACTGCCCCACCTGCAATGCGCCCGTCGAGTGGATGCGAGCGTCGCGATGGCGGCCGTTCTGCTCGGAGCGCTGCAAGCTGATCGACTTCGGCGCCTGGGCGAACGAGTCGTACCGCATTCCCGCGGTCGAGCGCGACGACGACGAAGATGACATGAAGGATGATGCCGCTGCGCGGCCATGAAGCATGAAGGATGACGCCGCTGCGCGGCTATGAAGAATGAGAAGGACGCGCGGTCGCTCGCGCCCTTCTTCATCTTTCATCTTTCATTCTTCATGTTTCTCCGTCCAGGCGCCGCGCCGCATCGCGATGCCGTGCGCTCCTCGCGTGAGCGCTTCGGGAAGGTCCGCGGCGGTCAGGCCGCCGAGCGCGTAGACCGGGTTGCGCGTGCGCAGGATCGCGCGTACGAATCCGTCCCATCCGATCAGGCGCACCCCGGGGTGGGTCGGGGTTGCCCGCACCGGGCCCATCACCGCGAAATCGCAGCCGGCATCGGCCGCCCTTGCGAGTTCCCGCGCATCGTGACAGGAAGCGCCGACCAGCATTGCGTCGGGGCGGGCGACGCCGCTCATCAATCGCGCCGCACTCCAGTGCACCCCATCGAGTCCGAGCCTGCGCGCGACCTCGGCCTCGCCGTTCAGCAACACCCTCGCGCCGTGCACGCGGGCCAGCGCGTGCAGCCGTTGCGCGAATCGCTCCACACGCGCGGCGGGCCAGTCCTTTTCGCGCACTTGCACCATGGCGAGACCCCGCGCGAAGGCGGCCTCGGCCCGCGCGAGGAACTCCTCTTCGCCGAGATCGCCGGCGCAAGTGATGCCATAGACCGGCGGCAGGAGCAGCGCCGCCATCACCGGCGTGTTGGCGGGGAGCAGCGGGGCGATGTCGAACCGGCCCGGCTGCTGCCAGCTGAAGGCCTGGCCGTCGTGGCCGTGCGGCTCACCGCGCCAGGCGAACACGCGAAAGAAATTCAGTTCGACGTGCGCATGCGGATAGACGAACTCCTGCACCATCCAGGGCGTCGCCGTCGTGACGTCGATGCCGAGTTCCTCGCGCAACTCGCGCTCGAGCGCGTGGCGCGGCGTTTCCCCAGGCTCCAACTTGCCCCCGGGAAATTCCCAATAGCCTGCGTAGGGCTTGCCGTGCGGACGTTGTGCCAGCAGCACGCGACCGTCCGGCCGCACCATTACCGCGGCCGCAACGCGCACCATGCCGCTCATCGCCGCGCAGCGGGCTTCGCGAGCGAGCGGGCGCCGGCGTAGCCCTTCGCGAACTGCCAGGCGACACGGCCCGAGCGCGAGCCGCGCTGCAATGCGTACTGGATCGCCTCGCGCTGGCGGCTGTCGCGCTCGCGTGCGCTTCCCGCCGGTTTGATGCTGAAATGCGCGAGCCAGCCGTGCACCGCGGCAAGGTAGTCGTCCTGCGAGAACGGGTAGAACGAAATCCACAGCCCGAAGCGCTCGGACAGCGAATTCTTCTCCTCGACCGACTCGCCCGGATGCACCTCCTCGCCGACGTGCCGGGTCGCCAGATTCTCGCTCATGTACTCGGGCATCAGATGGCGCCGGTTCGACGTCGCGTAAATCGCGACGTTGTTCGCGGCACCGGCGATCGAGCCGTCGAGCGCGACCTTGAGCGCCTTGTAGCCGGATTCGCCGGCGTCAAAGGTCAGATCGTCGCAGAACACGATGAAGCGCTCGGGTCGGGCTTCGATGCGTTCCACGATGTCGGGCAGGTCGACCAGATCGGCCTTGTCGACCTCGATCATCCGCAGGCCCCTGGCCCGGTACTTCCCCAGCATCGCCTTGACCAGCGATGACTTGCCGGTGCCCCGCGAGCCGGTCAGCAGCACGTTGTTCGCGGGAAGTCCCGCGACAAACTGCCGCGTGTTCTGTTCGATGGCCTGCTTCTGGGCATCGATCGCCACCAGGTCGTCGGGATCGATCGCATGCGGATGCGCAACCGGCTGCAGGTAGCCGAGTCCTCCGCGCTTGCGCCAGCGCGCCGCCGCGATCTTGCCCCACGCGGGCTCGGGCTGCAGCGGTGGCAACAGCGCCTCGACCCGCGCGAGCACCTGGTCGGCCCGCGCGAACAGCGCGTCGACGCGTTGGGTCAGGCGGTCGAGGTCGGCCAGCTTCATACCCTAGCTTCGATAGTCCGCGTTGATCGACACGTAGTCGTGCGACAGGTCGCAGGTCCACACCGTCGCGCGCGCAGCGTTGCTGCCCGAAGCGCGGCCGAGATCGACGCGGACCGTGATCTCCTCCTGCCTCAAAACGCGCTGGCCGTCCTCCTCGCGGTACGCCGGCGAACGCCCGCCGTGATCGACCACCAGCACGTCGTCGAGCCAAAACGACACGCGCGCGGGATCGAGATCCGGCGGCGCGGCGTTGCCGATCGCGCACACGATGCGGCCCAGGTTCGGATCCGAGGCGAAGAACGCGGTCTTGATCAGCGGCGAATGCGCGATGCCGAACGCGACCTTCCGGCATTCCTCGACCGAGCGCCCGCCCTCGACTCGCACAGCGATGAACTTGGTCGCCCCTTCGCCGTCGCGGACGATC
This sequence comes from Acidimicrobiia bacterium, assembly GCA_046714175.1. Taxonomy (GTDB): domain Bacteria; phylum Actinomycetota; class Acidimicrobiia; order Spongiisociales; family UBA11373; genus UBA11373. The sequence continues at coordinate 14,028 of JBKKBI010000084.1, forward strand.
GCCTGCGCGAGTTCAACGCACACCTCCGCGATCGCTGCGCGAACGGCCGTCAATCGCGGGTCGGCGGCGGAGCGCAGCGGGGCCAACGGTACGCGCCCGCTGGCGGCGAGCACGAAGCTGTCGTTGGTCGAGGTGTCGCCGTCGACGGTCGCGGCATTGAACGACAGGTCGGCGACTTCCCGCGCCAGCGCGCCGAGCAGGTCGGCCGCGATCGGGGCGTCGGTGGCCACGAACGACAGCATGGTGGCCATGTTGGGGTGAATCATGCCGGCGCCCTTCGCGATCCCGGTGATCGTGATCGGCACCCCGTCGACGGTGAGGCGTCGCGACGCGCCCTTCGGCACGGTGTCGGTGGTCATGATCGCGCGCGCCGCCGCGTGCCAGCCGTCGGCTCGGGTGGCCGCGTGAGCAGCAGGCAGCGCGGCGACGATTCGATCCACCGGCAGCGGCTCCATGATCACGCCGGTCGAAAACGGCAGGATTTCCTCGGGCGCGCAGCCCAGCAACGCAGCAGCCGCCGTGCAGGTGGATCGCGCGGCGTTGAGGCCCGGCTGTCCGGTACCGGCATTGGCGTTGCCGGCGTTGACGATGAGCGCCCGCGTCGATGCGCCGGCGCGATGCTGGTGAGCGAGGTGCTCGCGGCACACCGTCACCGGCGCCGCGCAAAAGCGGTTCTGCGTGAACACGCCCGCGGCGACGGTGCCCGGCTCGCAGACGATCAGCAGCACGTCGTCGCGCTGCCAATTCTTGATGCGCCCCGCGGCCGCGCCCAGCGCAATGCCCTGCACCGGCAGCAGCGAATCAGGGGTTGGCGGCGTGTAGCGGACGGGCATCGTTGGAGGGACTGGGGATTAGGGGCTAGGGACCGCCAGTGCATTGCGTCGGGCAGTGACTGACGATCGACAGGCGTCACGCGTTGCACGACAAAGCCGCTCCCTAGTCCCTAGTCCCAGCTTCATCCAAGCCTGCCATGGCACTGCTTGTACTTCTTCCCAGACCCACAAGGGCAGGGATCGTTGCGCCCCACTTTCTGGCCAGCCCGCGCGAACGGCACCGCTTTCGCCGGCGCGGCCACGACCGCGGTGTCGCCATCCCCGTTGCCGGCCCCGGACAATGCCTCTTCGTAGTCGGCGTGCTGGTAGCGGACGTTGCTCACCGGCAACGGCTCCTCGACGGCTTGCACATCCTCCTGCGAACGAACCATGACCGTCAGCACGAACTTGACCACGTCGTGCTTGATCCGGTCGAGCATGTCGGAAAACAGCTCGAAAGCCTCGCGCTTGTACTCCTGCTTGGGATTCTTCTGCGCGTAGCCGCGCAGATGGATGCCCTGGCGCAGGTGATCGAGGTTGGCGAGGTGTTCGCGCCAATGCTGGTCGACCGTCTGCAGCATCAGGCTGCGCTCGAACTGCCGCAACACCTCGGAACCCGCCAGGTCCTCCTTTTGCTTCCATTGCGAGACTGCGAACGCGACGATGCGCTCGCGGATCGATTCGTCGCTGAGTTCGGGATCGGAGGCCATCCACAGGCTCACGTCGGCGAGGACCTGGTAGTCGCCGCGAAGCGCCGCCTCGAGGCCCTTGATGTCCCACTGCTCCTCGATCGACTCCGCCGGCACGTAGCGTCGCACCACACCGTCGATCTCGCCGCGGATCATGTTCTCGATGGTCTCGCCGACTTCGCTGGCTTCGAGCAATTCGTTGCGCTGCTGGTAGATCACCTTGCGCTGGTCGTTGGCGACATCGTCGTATTCGAGCAATTGCTTGCGGATGTCGAAATTGCGCGACTCCACGCGGTTCTGCGCCTTGGCTATCGAACGATTGACGATCGGATGCTCGATCGGCTCGCCCTCGGGCATCTTCAGGCGCTGCATGATGCTGCCCAGCCGCTCGCCGCCGAAAATCCTCAGCAGCGGATCCTCGAGCGACAGGTAGAAACGCGAACTGCCGGGATCGCCCTGGCGTCCGGCGCGACCGCGAAGCTGGTTGTCGATGCGCCGCGATTCGTGGCGCTCGGTGCCGACGATGTGCAGGCCGCCGGCCTTGATGACCGCGTCGTGGCGCTGCTGCCATTCGCTGCGCACCGCGTGGATCTGCCGCTCGCGCTCCTCGGGCGGCTGTGACTCGTCCTCGCGCATCTTCAGGATCTGCGGCTCGATGCTGCCCCCGAGCACGATATCGGTGCCCCGGCCCGCCATGTTGGTGGCGATGGTGACGACCCCGGCGCGCCCCGCCTGGGCGACGATTTCGGCTTCGCGCGCGTGCTGCTTCGCGTTGAGCACCTGGTGCGGCAGCTTTTCCTTCTCCAGCACCTTGGCAAGCAGCTCGGAATTCTCGATCGAGGTTGTGCCCACCAGCACCGGTTGTCCGCGCTGGTGGCAATCGCGAATGTCGGCAACGACCGCGCCGACCTTTTCGTCGAAAGTCCGGTAGACCTGGTCGTTCTCGTCGCGGCGCACCATCGGCAGGTTGGTGGGCACCACCACGGTTTCGAGGTGGTAGATCTGCTGGAATTCGAACGCCTCGGTGTCGGCGGTTCCGGTCATGCCGGCGAGCTTGCCGTACATGCGGAAGTAGTTCTGGAAGGTGATCGACGCCAGCGTCTGGTTCTCGCGCTGGATCGGCACGCCTTCCTTCGCCTCGACCGCCTGGTGCAGCCCGTCCGACCAGCGCCGGCCCGACATCAGGCGGCCGGTGAACTCGTCGACGATGATGACCTCGCCGTTCTGGACCACGTAGTGCTGATCGCGATGGAACAGAGCGTGCGCGCGCATCGCCGCGTAGAGATGATGGACCAGCGAGATGTTCGCCGCGTCGTAGAGGCTGGTGCCGGGCGGAATCAGCCCCGCCGAGCCCAGCAGCCCCTCGGCCTTCTCGTGCCCCTCTTCGGACAGCAGCACCTGGTGCGCCTTCTCGTCGACCCAGAAGTCGCCCGGCCCCTTCTCGTCGGCCTGGCGGTCGAGCTTTGGCGGAATCTCGTTCAGCCGGTAGTAGGTGTCGATGTTGTCGTCGGCCTGGCCGGAGATGATCAGCGGTGTGCGCGCCTCGTCGATCAGGATCGAGTCGACTTCGTCGACGATCGCGTAGGTCAGGCCCCGCTGCACGCGCTCGGAAGTCGCGAACACCATGTTGTCGCGCAGGTAGTCGAAGCCGAACTCGTTGTTCGTGCCGTATGTGACGTCGGCGGCGTATGCCGGGCGCCGCTCCTCAGGCTGCATGTCGGCCTGAATCAACCCAATCTCAAGGCCAAGGAAACGGTGCACCCCACCCATCCACTCGGCGTCGCGCTTGGCCAGATAGTCGTTGACCGTGACGACGTGCACTCCCCGCCCGGCGATGGCGTTGAGATACACCGGCATCGTCGATACCAGGGTCTTACCTTCACCGGTCTTCATCTCGGCGATGCCGTGGCGGTGGAGCACCGCCGCCCCCATCACCTGGACGTCGAAGTGCCGCTGTCCCAAAACCCGCTGCGCCGCCTCCCGGACGACGGCATAGGCCTCGGGCTCCAGGTCTTCCAGAGTCTCTCCAGCGGCGAAGCGGGCTCGGAACGCGTCGGTCTTGGCGCGCAACTCGACATCGGAGAGGGCGTGGATGACGGGCTCGAGGGAGCTGACCGCGGCGACGACTCGCTCGAGGTCCTTCAGCTTCTTACCCTCGCCCGCGCTGAGGATTCGCTTCAGCAGGGCCATGAAGGCGTCATTGTATCGGAGGGGAATTCCTGTCGGAATCCCTCATGAGCCGACAGCCGACAGCCCCAGCCAACCGAGCAGCAGGATCCGGCCTTCCGTCGTCTCAGAGAGCGATGAGGTCTTCCCGGATGGCGTACAGGACTGCCTCGTTGCGCGAGTGAAGGCCGAGCTTGTCCAGGACGTTGCGCACGTGGTTCTTGACGGTGTTCTCGCTGATGAACAGAACCTCACCGATGTCCTTCGAGGTCATGCCGCGGGCCACATGCTGCAAAACCTCTAGCTCCCTTCCGGTGAGCGTGGGCCTACGCGCCGCAGTGAACTCCTGGTGGCGAAGCAGTTGAAAGAGTACGTCCAGCAGTTTCCCGGTCATACCGGTCGAGAGGGCGGCGCCCCCTGAGGCGACGTCACGGAGCGACCGGGCCAGATCATCGAACGACCCGTCCTTGGAGAGGTAACCCCGGGCGCCGGCCCGAATGCACTCGAGGAGATCCTCCTCGGACTCACTACCGGAGAGCATCACCACCTTGGTGGCGGGGCTGGCTACGCGGATCTTCTCCACCACGTCAAGACCCGACAGGCCCGGCATCAGGATGTCGAGCACCACCAGGTCGGGCTGGAGCTGGTCGCACAGGGAAACCGCTCCCTCGGCGTCGCGAGCCTCCCCGGAGACGCGAAAACCAGCCCGGGAGAGGGCGGCGGCCAGGCCGGTGCGGAAGAGATCCGCATCATCCACGACGACGACGCTGGTGCTCGTTGTGCTGGTGCTCAATGTTCTGGTGCTCACTGTGGCTCTATCAGCCCCAGGCTTCCCCCGCGGCGCCGATACAGCACTCCGTACTGATCGGTGTCCGCATTGAGGAACAGATAGAAGCTGTGTTCAAGCAGTTCCATCTGAAGGGCCGCCTCCTCGGGTGTCATCGGCTTGACCACGAATCGCTTTACCCGCTCGATTCGTGGTGTCTGGTCTTCTGGTTCTTCGTCCCCAGCGACCCCGTCATTGAGCCGTTTCTCCCCGCCCCGGCGGTGCTTGTCGATGATCCGCTCCTTGAGCCGGCGCAACCGGGTGGCGTATTTCTCGACCACGAGGTCCAGGGCGGACCGCTCGTCCGCTCCCGCCGCCTCGACGCGGACCACGTGCCCGGCAACCCGTGAAGTCACCTCCACCCGAAAACGGCCTTCCGAAATCCGGGGGTTGCGCTCTTCGGTGAACTCGACGTCCACCTGCTCCCCGTCTTCGAACACCCGGGTGGCGTGGCGCACCTTTTCCTCAGCCAATTGGCGCAGCGCCGCAGGCAGAGTCATGTGAGTCGCATGGACACGGATTTCCACGGGATCCTCCTTGCGGTCGAGCGCGACCGCACCACGGCTGGGGGGTGGGGTACGACCGGCCGAGGCACACGCCGCGCCCTCCGGGGTGGCAAACCACCCACGGCCGGTGCGCTCGTTGCCCCGAGCGGGGTCATGACGGCATGGTAGGAGGGGGCGGGGGGCGAGGGGCGAGGGAGGAAGGGGCGAGGGTGGCGGCCGGAGGCCGGAGGCCGGAAACCGGAAACCGGAGGTCTGGTGCCTGGTGGGCGTCCGGCATCGGATAACGCGGAACCGGCAACGCTCTTGCGGGCAGCGGGCAGCGGGCAGCGGGCAGCGAGCAGCGAGCAGCGGGCAGCGGGCAGCGGGAAGCAGGAACGGTTACCTCACCGCCGTGGTCAGCGTGACCGCTTGCCTGATCCCGGTGATGGCCGCGGCGGCGGCGAGGGTGGCTCCCGTGGTGACGACGTCGTCGATCAGCACGGCTCCGAGTGGCACCGGCGCCACCACATCGAAGCGAGGCCGGCCATGGGTCTGGGCCGCGGGTCCGGCGCGGCGATGCACCCACAACGGAGGTGCCAGGCCCGCCAACACGGGCACCCCGGTGGCAGCGGCAACGGAGCGGGCCAGTTCCATCGCCGGGTCGACGCCGTACCGCCAGCGCCGCAATACCACCCGGGGAATCGGAACCAGGGCCGTCGCATCCCGCGGGAGCAGCGGTGCCAGGACCGCCCCGATCCCGGGAAGCGGATCCGACTGATACTTGAGCCGATGCACCAGTTCCCGCGCCGGGCCATCGTGGAGGAATGCCGAACGGACCAGCACGCCACCAACCCAGCGCGCCGGGGCAGGAGGCATCCGCAGGCAACAGCGGCTGCACACCGGGTCGGACCCCACGCTCGAACAGCACAAGCACCACACCCTCGGCAACCTATGCCGGAGCGGTGACATCACAACGGACTAGTGCGCATTGCCGAGCGCAATGGTCACTGCCACCACCACTCAACGCAGTACCCCGCTACCCAGAGTGTCTTAGAGTGTGGCGGAACCGCAACTGGGAGGAACCGATGCCGCCGGTAGATGTTCAGGTGACCCGGGAACTGCAGCGCAACCGGCGCCTGCGCCGCATCTTGTGGGTGATCGGTCCTCTGGCGGCGTGGATGTGGGTGCGACTCATCGACGGCAACCCGGTGTCTCCGGGACTTCCCCAACTCGGTCCCGATGCGGTGCTGTGGCTCCCCGGCCTGCTGATCGTCCTGCTGATCGCCGCCGCTCTCATCATCCCCATGGTGGGCCACGGTCGCTCCCCCGAGATCGTGTTCCTCCCGGAGCAGATCGACATCGGCTTCGACCAGGTGCGCGGCCTTGGGCCAGTGCTCGGCGAAGTCGAGCACACCCTCCAGGTATTCCTCAACCACCGCCATTTCCGCGATCAGATGGGTGGCGCCCCCCGCCGCGGCATTCTCTTCGAAGGCCCCCCGGGAACCGGCAAGACCCACACCGCCAAGGCGCTCGCCAAGGAGGCGGGCGTGCCTTTCCTGTTCGTGTCCTCGACCGCTTTCCAGAGCATGTGGTACGGCGCCACCGCCCGCAAGATTCGCTCCTACTTCCGTCGGCTGCGCAAGGTGGCACGCCAGGAGGGCGGCGCCATCGGGTTCATCGAGGAATTCGACGCCATCGGGATGCGACGGGCTGCGATGAGCCGGTCCGTATCCGCCACCGTCGACAAGTCCGCAGTGTCCGAAGGAGTGGGCGGTGTGGTCAACGAGCTCCTGGTGCAGATGCAGAGCTTCGACGACCCACCCCGTGGGCTGCGCTTCGCCAACGCCCTCCGCCGTACCGCCAACAAGCTGCTCCCCCCGCATCTCCAATTCAAGACGCGGCGCCCGACATACGCCAACGTGCTCCTCATCGGCGCCACCAACCGCGCCGACGCCCTCGACCCCGCGCTGCTGCGCCCGGGCCGGTTCGACCGGGTGCTCCATTTCGGGCTCCCCTCGCGCCAGGATCGCCGTGAGCTGATCGACTTCTTCCTCACCACCAAGGCCCACGACTCCAGCATGGACGAGGTAGCCCGCGACGATCTTGCCGGCACCACGATGGGTTACAGCCCGGCCTCCTTGGAGCGGCTCTTCGACGAGGCTCTGCTCTTCGCCCTGCGCGACGAGCGGTCCGCGTTGGGGGTGGACGACCTGCGGCGGGCGCGAATGGACACCGAGATCGGCCTGGCCGAGCCCACCGAATACACCACCGAAGAGCGGGAGTCGATCGCGGTCCACGAGTCCGGCCATGCTGTCGTCGCCCACCTCGTCGGCCGGGGGCGGAAGATGGAGCTGCTCTCGATCGTGAAGCGCAAGGATGCTCTGGGACTGCTGGCCCATAGCGAGACCGAGGAGCGCTTCACCCGCCGCCGCAGCGAGTCGCTGGCGCTGATCCAGATCGCGCTGGGAGGCATGGTTGCCGAAGAGCTGTTCTACGGCGAGTCGGGCACCGGCCCCGCCGGAGACCTCTCCGCGGCCACGGGTATCGCCGTCGAGATGGTCGGGTCCCAGGGACTTGGTGGTTCGCTGGTGTCATTCCGCACCATCGACCCAGGCCTCGTCGGCGGCAACCTGGCCGCGCAGGTGCTCGGAGACGACCGGGCCCGAGACGCGGTCGAGCGCCTGCTCACAGATCAGAAGACAGTCGTCACCGCGCTGCTGCGCGACAATCGCCACCTGGTCGCCGCCTTGCGCGATGCCCTCCTCGCCCGCGAAGAGCTGGTCACCCGCGAGATCGCCGACGTGCTGCAAGCGGCCGAAGCGGTGCAGCGACCGCTGGTGGATGTTCGGGAGTAGCCGGCGGCCAATCGCCCAGGAACCGTGTCGCTCGCTGGCAGCGGAGAGCTGTCAACCGCCGGCGACCCGCCGCTATGTCCCCTGGTCCCAGCTGCCCAGGTAGCGCGCCTGCTCGTCGGTGAGGTTTTCCAACCGACCTCCGAGCCGCTCCAGGGCTATCGCCGCCACCTTCTCGTCGAGGTACTCGGGAAGCCGGTGCACACCCGGAGCCAGTCCGGCGCCATCGACGGCCAGCCACTCGACCGCCAGCGCTTGATTGGCAAACGACATGTCCATGACTTCGGCGGGATGGCCCTCGGCGGACCCGAGGTTGACCAGCCGGCCCTCCGCCACCACGTGGAGACGGCGGCCATCGGTCATGGCGTACTCATCGAGTTCGTGGCGCAGCCGCCGCTTGCCGGTGGATGCCGCGGCCAGCGCCTTGAGGTCGATCTCAGCGTCGAAGTGGCCGGCGTTGGCGAGGATCGCCCCGTCGCGCATCACGGCAAAGTGCTCGTCACGGATGATGCGGGTGTTCCCGGTCACAGTGACGAACACGTCTCCGGCCCGTGCCGCCTCAGCCATCGTCATCACCGCGTAACCCTCCATCGCCGCCGAAAGCGCCCGCACCGGGTCCACCTCGACGACTATGACCCGGGCTCCGAGGCCGTCGGCGCGTTTGGCCACCCCGGACCCACAGTGGCCGAATCCGATCACGACGACCGTCTTGCCGGCGAAGAGCACATTGGTGGCGCGGAGTATCCCATCGAGCGCCGACTGCCCCGTGCCGTGGTGGTTGTCGAACAGGTGCTTCGTCGCCGAGTCGTTGACGGCGATCACCGGGAAGGTCAAAACGCCGTCGGCCGCCATGGCCCTTAGGCGGATGACGCCAGTGGTGGTCTCCTCGGTGGAGCCTATCGGCCGCTGCGCGGGCCGCTCCTTGAGCAGGGTGGTCACCAGGTCGGCGCCGTCGTCCATCGTGATGTGGGGCTCGGTGTCGAGAACCTTGCGAATGTGGCTGTAGTAGCTCTCGGCGTTCTCGGCGCGGATCGCGTACACCGACAACCCGGCGGCCACCAGCGCTGCGGCCACGTCATCCTGCGTCGACAGTGGATTCGAGGCGCACAGCGTCACCTCGGCGCCGCCCGCCTCCAGCGTCAGCATCAGGTTGGCGGTCTCCGCAGTGACGTGCAGGCAGGCCCCGATGCGGAGTCCGGCCAACGGCCGGTCGCGCTCGAAACGCTCCCGGATCGAATCGAGCACCGGCATCCGGGTCCGGGCCCACTCGATGCGGAGCTGTCCGGCGTCGGCAAGCGAGATGTCGGCGATGTCGTAGTCCACGGGGCGTGTCCTTCGTTGGTGCAACTGCCGACGATACAGGACGTCTGGCTGGCAGCTGACGCCTACTCCGCGAGCATCTTCTTCAGCTTCTCGATCACCACCACCGGGGCCGGGTCGATGCCGGCGCCTTCGGCGAGCAGCACCGAAACCAGATCCCCCACCACCACGAGCGAAAAGAGTCGCGCCAATGGACCGGCGCCGCGGCTATCGACATGGCCGGCGATGCGTACCCCCGCCATCAGCTGCGCAGTGAGCTCGGCGCGGCGCCGCACCCGGGGATCCTCATCAGGGTCCTCGAGGAACACGACACCGACGGTGTCTGCCACCAACCCGGGGTGCCCACCCCAGCCCACGATCTCGTTGTGGTCCAACTCCGGCAGTAGCGACCACCACGCCGGCGCCTTGGCGTTCTCGTTGATCTGCGTCTTCCACCGGGCGGCGGCGGCGGCAGTGCTGGGACCCGATCCATAGATGATGGTGATGCGGCCGGCGAGCGCGCCGGACAGCTCCGCGGCCAGTTCGGGACCAGGGCCGGCCAGTAGCGACTCCACCACGTCTGCAGCCTCGACGAGGGCGGGCGCCGTTCCCGATACCACCCCCGCCGATTCCAGCAGGCGAAGCGCGCCACCCGCCAAGTAACCGGCCGCGGCCCGCGGCTGCGGACCCGGAGGCACCGGCAAGTAAGGAAGGTCGTGCTCTCGGGCGAGATCGGCGAGACGCCCACCGGTGGCACCGGCGGCAGGCAGCATTCCGGCAGCCAGCGCCGCGACGACACCGGAGAGCGTCTCTTCGGTGTTTCCGCTGTGCGAAATGGCGACGACCGCGGGCTGAGCCGAAGCCGCCCAGGCGGGCAGCCCGTAGCCCTTGTGCACCGACACCCGCCTGCCCTGGCCTGCGGCGAACGCGGCGGCGACATCCCCGGCGAATCCCGAGCCCCCCATACCCAACACGAGGCCTTCGCGGGCCGCGGCGAGGGTGGGCACGGCGGCCTCGGCCGCCCAGCGCAATTGCCCGGGCAGTTCGTCGATCAGTTGACGCATCGCGGTCACTTGCCGCCACCCTCCGGGCGCCGGGCCTCTTCAGGAAGCATCACCGGGATCCCATCCCGGACCGGATAGCGCAGCCCGCAGCCGGTACACACCAGTTCCTCCCCATCGGCGCGTACCGGGTGGTGGCACTGCGGGCACACCAGGATCGCGAGCAACTCATCGGGCACCGGCATCAGCTACCTCCCTCACCTGCGAAGCCACCGCGTCCACCAGATCCGCCACTGCGGCCGTATCCGGCGCCTCCACGTTGAGTCGCAGCATCGGCTCGGTGTTGGACGGCCGCAAATTGAACCAGCGATCGTCCAGCGACACGGTGAGTCCGTCGAGATGATCGTGCTCACCGGCGAAACCCGCCGCCACTCGGGCTGTGGCTCTAGCCTGATCGGCAACACTCAGGTTGATCTCTCCTGACTGGGCGTACGGTTCGAACTCCCGCCGAATCACCGACAACGGCCGGCCATCCTCCGAGATCAGACGCAGCAGAATCAGCATTGCGATGACACCGCTATCGGCTCGATAGTTGTCGCGAAAGTAGTAGTGACCACTGTGTTCGCCGCCGAACACCGCATCTGTCTCCGCCATCACCGACTTGATGTAGGAGTGACCGACACGGGTGCGCACCGGAACCCCTCCGAAGCGGAGGATCGTCTCTGGGACCGCGCGGCTGCAGATGAGGTTGTACACCACGCGTGCCCCAGGGTCCCGGTCGAGAAACCAACGCGCCAGCATCGCCGTCACGGTGCTTCCCGAAAGCGGCCGCACCTCATTGTCGATAAAGACCGCCCGATCGGCATCGCCGTCGAAGGCGACGCCGAGGGCAAACGGCTGGCTCCGCATCAGGTTCTCGAGGTCGCTGAGGTTCTCCGGGCGGAGCGGGTCGGGGTGGTGATTGGGGAAGGTGCCATCGGGATCGAGGAACAGACCGGTGAGCCGTGCCGGGATCCGTTGGAACAGGCCCGGGAGCACCACCCCGGCGACCCCGTTGCCGGCATCGGCGGCGACGTCGAGCGCGGTGATGCCTTCCGCGCCTGACACCGTCAGGACGTGGTCGAGGTAGGTGCCCATCGTGTCCAGGCGCCGCACCTTTCCTGGCGCCGACGCCGCGGCCACCCCGGTTTCCGCCAGGCGGCGAATCTCTCCGAGGCCGCTATCGACACCCACCGGTGCCGCTCCGGACTGGCACAGCTTCACCCCGTTCCAGCCCTTGGGGTTGTGGGAGGCCGTGACCACTGCCGCCGGAGCGGCGAGCATCCCGGAGGCGTGATAGGCCATGTCTGTGGCGATCATGCCCAGATCGTCGACGTCGGCCCCGGCGCGGCTGATCCCGGCCATCAGGGCCGCAGCTAGCAGCGGAGACGACAGTCGGGCGTCGTAGCCGACCGCAATCCTCGGTGCTGCAGTGAAGCTGGCGAAGGCGGCGCCGATGCGCTCTGCAATCCCCTCATCGAGTTCGGTGGGAACCAGACCGCGCACGTCGTAGGCCTTGAAGATCCGGCCGAGGTCCATCGCCGCATTCTACGGAGACACCGCGCCGCGACCGCATCCGGGTGCCGCGACCGAGCTGAACCCGGGGCGTAGACTCGCACCCCGTGCCCCCCTCGCTCACAATCGTGGTGCCCATCCACAACGAGGCCGGGTTCCTGCCGGAGGCGCTGCCCCAGCTCATGGCCACCCTCGACCGTATCCCGGCCGACGGGCGTGTCATCCTGGCGGAGAATGGCTCCACCGACGGCACCGCCGACGCGGCGCTGGCCATCGCCGGAGGCGACAGCAGGCTCACCGTGCTGCGCCTGCCTACTCCCGACTACGGAGCGGCGATGCGCGACGGGTTCCTGGCGGCTCGGGCCGACTGGGTGGCCAACGTCGACATCGACTACTTCTCCGCAGAGTTTCTCTCCGCGGCACTGGCCCTGGCGGACGAGGCCGATGTGATCCTCGCTTCGAAGCGGGCACCCGGCGCGGTCGACAAGCGAGGACTGGTCCGCCGGATGGGGACGCTCGTGTTCAACGTGCTCTTGCGGGTGTTGCTGGGGTCCCGGGTGAGCGACACCCACGGCATGAAGGTGATCCGTGGCAGCGTCGTCACCGAGATCGCGCCGCAGGTGATTTCGACCAAGGATCTGTTCGACACCGAGCTGGTGGTCCGCGCCGAGCGCGCCGGCCACCGTATCCGGGAGATCCCCGCGTTCGTCGAGGAGCTGCGCCCGGCCAAGTCCAGCCTCATCAAGCGGGTACCCCGCACCATCAGGGGCCTGTGGCGGATCCGACGCACCCTGCGCCGCGAAGCGCACCGGCCCTAGAGGGTGGTTGCGTTCGATTCGAGAACCGCGTCGTTGCGCCCGCGACGGCGCAGCACGGCGCGAGTCCCGAGACCGAGCAGGGCCCCGAGAGTGAGCAAGTTGCCCACGATCTCGGCACGCGTATTGGAGAACGTGATCTCGACGTGTTCGGCGGTGGGGACGACGACCATCAGCGATGGGGTCGCCCGGTACGGCCCCTCGGCTCCCTCCGCGCGCCAGTTGGGGAAGTAGGACACCTTTACCAGGTGGGGTACTCCCACCGCGGTGGTATCGAACGCGATCCGGTCGTGCTCGAGGACGACGTTGGAGACTGCTCCGGCGGTGTCGATGATCCGGCGGGTGCCGCTGGAGGCGTCCTGGATACGGAGCCACTCCTCGGGTCCGGTCTCCACCATCCAGCGATCCAACAGATCGATGTCGTCGTACCAGGCGAGCGCCGCATCGAAAAAGGAACCGGCGCCATCCCAGACGACCGGCTCGAACCGGGCCACATCGACGAGGTTCGACTCGGGCAGGGCGAACACGGTGAACGGGGCTGGTTCGGCGAGAACCTCCAGACCATATTCCTCTGCCGCGGCCTTGGCCGGATCGGTGAGCGCCACGTAGTAGGCGACATCGAAGAGCGAGAGGTGGGCCACGCCGCGCGCAAAGTCCATCTGGTGATAGTCGAGCCCGGACACCGGATTCGAGGGGCGGTCACTCACCTCGGCCGCATTCAGGAAGTGGAACGGGGTGCTGAGGGCCGACTCGAAGAACAGGCCCTCCATCGACGGGTGCCCTTCCGACCAGTACGGAGTGAGCATGAGGACCATCGGCGTTCCATACCGATTCAGGTCGCTGTTGGCCTCCCACATCACGCGTCCCGGCGGCAACTGGTCGATCGCAGCCAGCAGCCCGGAGAGTTCGCCCCAATGGTCGGCCTGCAATACCGGGGTGCCGTCAGACGTAAAAGCGTACGCCTGCTTGCCCTCGTAGCCGGAGTAGTTCCACCGCGCCCACGACGGGGTCTTGTTCACCCCGCTGATGCCGAGGATCAGCATCGCCACCGCGGCGACAGTGGCCAATGCCCAGCGAGGCGATTCGCCCCCGCGGAGACGCCTGGCCAGGGTCTGGACGGCGGCTCCGACACCGACCCCGGCGAGGAAATACACCGCGAAGTACCAGTAAGGCAGGAGTCGGGCGTTGTACAGCTTGCGGAAGTCGATGAACTGGATCAGGTAGTACCCGGCGACCGGTAACACCATCAGCCCCACGATCGGCCCCACGATCATGCGCCGGTACACCGCCCAGGCGAGCCCGGCCGCGGCGGGGACGAGGAGTGGCCACAGTTCCCGCTGCAACACGTTGTTCCACCCCTCCACCGGGAACCACCCCATGTCTGTGGTGTACGGCAGGTGGTCCAGAAGCGGGAGGGCCCAGAACCCGGCGAGCGCCAGTCCCAGTCCCCAGGAAGCGAAGAGAGTGGCCGGGCCGCGGCGGCGCAACAACAACGGCAGCGACGCCACCACGACGATCGTCGTCGTGATGATGTGGCTGAGCGCAGTGAGCGCCAATGCCACGCCTGCGGCCGGGCTGAACTTTCGGCCTTCGCGCACATCTCGGATGACGAATCCCAGATAAACCATCGACAGTGCGAACGACCACGAGAACGAGAACTCACCGGCGAGTGTGGACAACGTGTTGCCGCCGAAGATGGTGAAGCTCTCCATGTAGATGAAGGTGCCGCCAGCGACACCGGCCACGAGTGCCACAGGCCGAGCCATCCCCATTGCGCGAGCGAGGAAGTACGCGGCGAACGGCAGACCCACCAGACCCGCCACCGTCACCAGCTTGAACGCCACCCCGTATGGAAGGACGAGGTCGAGCAGTACCGTCGTCAGCGCGGGCAGAGGGAAGTAGAAGTACAGGACGGGGAATCCGGCGTACCAGTCGTTGCTCCAGCCCAGGATGCGCCCGTCGCTGAGGAGGCTGTCGCGGAGAAAGGCCGGCAAGAAGACGTGAGCTCCCATGTCCCCGCCCGTGGGAGTGTTGGCCGTGAGGATGAGATCGGGGCGCAGTAGCCCGAAAGCGGTGGCGCCCGCCAGCGCCAGGACCGTCGGGACCGCCCAACGCCACCATTGCGGACGCGTTGGCGGGTCAGGGGCGACGACGATGGCAGGGACGGCGGTCACGAACCGGGAGAGTACCGGTGCGGTAGCCGGAAACAGCTCAACGCTTGCGGGCCTTCTCCAGCACTGCGTTGAGGTCGATCACGCCGCTTCCCGACTCCCACCACCGGTGCTCGCAACGGTGGCACGAGTTGAAGGTGACATCGCTCTCGTCGGGGAGGGTGATCTCAATCTGAATAGCGTCCTGGGCGCCACAGCTGGCGCAAGCGACCGTCACGGTGTCGCGGCTGCGGCGTCCCATCCCGTCCTCCTCGTCATCCGGCGGAGGCGTTGCCCCCATCCGCGGCCTCCAATTTACCTACATACCGGGACCTGCGGCGTCCATCTTCTCGCCAATAGGCGTACCAATAAGGCCCGTGCGGACAGCGGGTGCACGACTCCTTGCCGCACTTCACCCACTGCTGCCGCAGCGACACCGTCGGCGTCCCCCTCTCGAAGCGAACCCCTTGAGACTCCAGCCGGGCCCGAGCCAAGATCAGCACGCGGCGCAACTGGTGTTCGTCCATTTCCCGGACCGCGTCGAGCACCTCGCGGTCGATCGCCATCGCCGCCTCAGGCGACTTCGAGCGAGACGAACAAGGGACGCACCGTGCGCCGGCGGTCGACGAGAGTCCAACCCACCGGCGGGGTCATGCGGCCGGCATGGGACTCGCACATGGCATAACCCCGGCCCGGAATCACCGGTTCAGTGATGTCGTCCAGCCACAGGGTCTTCCCTGGATAGTGGAACGCCATCACGATCCCCGCCGGAGCGCCACAACGAACACAACTTTCGGTCATGGCGGCAGAATAACAACACTGCTGTAATTTGCTGCCGATCTGGCGGAGGACGGAGACCGGAAGCCGGAGACCGGAAACCGGAAGCCGGAGACCGGAGACCGCCGCTGCCCGCTGGCAGCTCAGAGGCGCGTCAGCAGGCGGTTGAGGGCGCGGCGGGTGAGCCTGCCGGCGATGCGTCCCACTTCGTTGCCGGATGAGTCACGCGCTACCAGCAGCGGCACCCCGCGCACGCCCGTGGCCTGAAACCGGACCGGCTCGCGGTCGAACGCCACCTCGACGAAGTGCGCTCCGGACGCTTGTAGCGCCGCGCGCACCTGACCGCACCGTTCGCAACCAGAGTCCGAGAACAGGACCAAACCGACCGGGAGTCCTGACAGCTCGAGGGGGCCGGCTGCAGTGCGGCGCCGCTCGGCGCCGCGCGCCCATGCGGCTACCAGCAATGCCAACGCCGCCGCCCCTACCGCGAGCCAGATGCGGGGCTCACTCATCGTCGGGGAGCGCCACCCCTGAAGAAATACCGATGCCGGATGGTCCCTGAATCGTCCAACCCGCCGAGAACGGGGCAGGTGCGGTGACCAGGTACCCGAGCGCATCCGCCTCGGTGACCGGGAGCAGAAGCAGTCGCCCCGGGTCGATGGTGTGTCGGGAGTTGAACACCGCAGACTCGGTCAAGACCCCAACGGTGACGGAAATCGGTTCGTCGGTGGTGTTCAGCAGCCACAGGGTTCCGACGTCCTCGCCCCGGGTGCGCAGCCCGGGCAGGAGCCAGGCACGGGCCGCGGTGGGGATCCCGGCGGTCACGCCGGTGCCGGCGGCCCCGATCCCGGTGACTGCCACGGCCACCGGGGCGGTGGCGGAGACCCGCGCCGCGAGCACCTCCGGGTCCATGTCGCCGAGGGGCACCCGCAGCGGCGACTGCGCCGGAACCACGAAGCTGAACGCCGCGGGCATGGAGGTTTCCTGACCGTAAAGGTCGATGGTCACCTCCACGTCGGAGAGGCTGGGATTGGCGATGACGATCGCGGCGTCGATGCCTGCGGCCTGCGCAATGGGGAGTTCCCAGGTGGCCGAGAGCCCGGTGCCGCTCCACCATGCTTCGTCGGTGCCGACCCGGAAGGTCATCACCGGCACCACCAGCCCTTCCTCCACCCGCACCGACAGCACCAGGCTCTGCCGCTGGCGCAGCAGCTCCTCGAAAGGAATGTCACGCCACGAGCGGGGGTTGACCGACACCGAGCGTAGGTTCCCCAGTGCCTCGACCCCGATCTCGGAGAATCCGGACACCGTCACCTTGGCAACTTCGGGGAAAGGGTTGAAGAGCCGAAGGCTGAGCAACTCGTCGGTGTTGGTCGAACCGCCCACGAGGAACCACTCCTCCGGCCCCTGGGACACGCATTGATCTGTGGCGATCACATCTCCCGTGACCGTGACCGCGGTCGCCGAGGGTCCGCCATCGAACTCGACGAAGAACGGCGAGTCCCCGCGCTGGGCGATTTCGGAGAGGATCACCCCCGATGCTCCCGGACCCAGGGTGGCGGTGGCCGCGGTGTCGGGTGGCTCTCCGGGAGTCGCCACCGGGAAGGTGAACTCGGCGGCCGCGGGCGAGACCGTTGCCACCGCGAGGAAGGAATCGCGTTCCGCATTCGCCTGCGCCCAGGCGCAATACCAAATGCTCGCCCCGACCGGTGATTCGATACCGGGCCGGTCGATGACGATCCCGGCCAGAGGCTCGGGCACGGGATCGGGGGCGGGAAGCAGGCCGGCACCGATCGCGGCGACTGCCAGCACGGCGATGGCGAGATGGCGCCTCACGAACGCGACCTCCTCGGGCGTGCCACCAGGCACACCGCGCCCAAGAACGCCGCCCAGGCACCGGCGGCCAGCGCCTGCATCCGCCTTCCCGGGTGGCCGCTGAAGCCGACTGTGTCACCGGCGCCGGCGATCCGGTTCGCCCACCCCGCCTGCTCCCAGGTGCCCGGACCCCAGCGATAGTCGGCGTTGACCGCCACCGTCACTGCGCCCGCGGCGCCGTCGGGGGCGGCGAAAGAGGTGCCGTCTCCGGCCCAGAGCCGTCCGTCGGGCGACATGGCGACGCCACTGGCGATCTCGTTGCGGAAGACGGGAAAGTCGAGGGAGCGGAGCGGGACCAGATCGAGTTGCGACTCAAAGACCAACTCCAGAGGGCTCGGCTCGACGAAGACCACCCACGCGATCCCGAACTCGGCCAGACCCGCCCCGGCCCGGCGCACCTCGCCGTCGACGATCGCCCGCAGCAGAGATTCGAGCGACTCATCACCCAGCCGGGGATCGTTGAGGTCCGCCTCCCACGACGACGGATACGGGGGAACGATCACCCGATAGCCCAGCCCGTCCAGAGTCCGCGCCTCCCCGGGCAACCGATCCACCGGTCCGAAGAGCAAGATCCGGCCCGGGGTGTCGGTGGCGGCCGCAAAGCGGAACGAGTCGCTGAAGGCGTCGGCGGGGAGACCGGCCCGCCCGGGGGCCGCCACGATCGTTGTCGCTCCCACGAGCACTACTGCAGCGACGAAGGCCGCGCGAGCACCCACACCGGCCATACCGCCCCACACCCGGCGACGCACCCCGACCTCGAGGGCGGCACCGGCCACCACCGCCACCCCGAGCGCCACCGCGCTCAGCCCCATGACCCCTAAGGGTGCCCCGGCTCCCAGCCCGCCGGAACGGGCGGCCACGGTGCCTGTCACCGCCAGCGCCCCCCCAAATGTCGCCAGCGCGCTCAAGGTGGCATCTCCGGTGGCGCGGATTCCCACCACCGCCACGACGATCGCACCCAGCACGATCCAGCCGGGGCTCCAATAGGGCGCCGACCCCGCCGTGAGGTAGCCGATCGGGTCGGTGAACAGAATCCACGGAATGAGCATCACTGCCGCCCCCGCCGTGGCGATCCAGGCTCGCACCACACCGGGCCAGCGGGGTCCGACTCCCACCGCCGCCCACGTCGTCGCCGCCACCGCCGTGAGCGGGAGGGTCGCGGGGAAGAACATGGCTCCGATCCCGGCGAAAAGAGTCGCCCCCGCCAGCGATCGCACCGCACCCCCCCGGGCCTGCAGCGCCAGAGCCACCGCCCACGGGACCGCGGCGATCGCGGGGAGGGCGGCCCAGTGGGTATCGCCGGCCACCGCGGCCACGGCCGGGCCGGCCATCAGCACCAGTCCCGCGAGCAGTCCCGAAGTGTTCGCCACCCCCCAGGTTCGCAGCAGCCGGCTCATCCCGAAGGCGCCGCCGGCCAAGGCACCGACTGTGATGAGAGCCACCGCCACCCCGCCCCGGCCCAGCGTCAGCACCTGCACCAGCGCCGTGGCCGCCACCGATGGTGCCAGCACCTCCGGCGATCCCAGCCCCGCGGGGTTCCAGCCACCCGCATAGGCCCGCAGCGCGGCCAGCGCGGACTCCGGTGGCGGCAGGCTGAATCCGACCACCGGCAGCCTCTCCGACCAGATCTCGCGGGCCGCGACCAATGAGAACACGATTACGACGAACCCGACGAAGAACCCGGGATTGCGGATCCGCTGTTGGCCGGCCTCCACGGCGTCGGCGAAACCGGAGAGCACTCCTTCGGGGAAGCGGGCGCGCACCCGCGTCGCCACCTCGTCCCACAGCGCCCGTACCCGGGTCGCTCCGCTCACCTGGTAGCGGAACAGCTCCTCATCCCCCACTGCCCGCCCGCGGCGAGCTTGGAATCGCGCCTTGATCGCCGAAGGAAGATGAAACAGATTCCAGAAGCCGGCGGCGAGCACTCCGGGCAGGGCGAACCGGCCGACGAAGATCCCGATCACGCTCTCGACGAGCCCGACCAAGAAAGCGATCGGCAATACCCACAGCAGTGTCAGCGGCGAGTACGCCTTGATCATCGCTCTGGTCTCTCCGGCCCGCTCCCTCCATCGCGGCGCTGGGTCGGAGCCCTGGTAGCGCACCACGCTGGACGGGATCACCACGATCCGGCCGCCGCGCAGACGGGCTCGTTGGCAGAAGTCGACCGCCGCCGAGGTCGGTGGCATGATCGGATCGACCCCACCCAAGCCGCGGAACAGGTCGCGCCGGATCAACATTGACGTGTCGGCGACCGCGGCGACATCACGGATCACGTCGTACTGCGACTGATCCAATTCGCCCGCCTGGAGCCCGCTATAGGGTGCATCGAACACGTCGGTGGCGTAGCCGACCGACACCAGAACTTCGGGATCCCCGGCATCCACCACCTTCGAGCCGGCCACCGAGGCGTCGACGCGCACACCATCAGTCACGAGCGCCGCGAGAGCTCCGGGATCCGGCCGCGCTCGCTGGCGCAATGCCCACACGTAGTCGAACTCGGCGTCGATGGCGTCGTAGACCGCACCGAGGTGGGGGCGCCACATCGCCTCGCGCGCGGTGGCCACCCGCCGGACCTCCTCATTCCCGCCCACGACGATCACCCGGGCCGGGCCATACACTTGCCGGCCTACTGCGTCGAGGCAGGGAACCAGGAGGTCGGCGTCGTCCGCGCTGATGACCGCCACCACCCGGGGCGCGGCAGGACGGGGGGCTGCGGGTTCGGTGGACATGCGGGCCGCCATTCTACGGAGGGCACTGGATGACGAAGGTGACGGTCCTCGCCGGCGGGGTGGGAGGCGCTCGCGGGGCCCGCGGCTTCGATACCGTCCTCGGCCCGAACGCGCTGACCGTGGTCGTAAATGTCGGGGACGACGACCGCATCCACGGCGTGCATGTTTCCGCAGATGTGGACACGGTCCTGTACACCCTGGCCGATCGCGAGGGTCCGCAGGGATGGGGACTCGCCGGAGACACCTTTCATGTCATGGAGCAGCTTGCCGCCGCCGGTGAGGACACCACCTTCCGACTCGGCGACATCGACCTCGCGCTATGCATGGAGCGCACCCGGGCCCTGGATTCCGGGGAACCACTCTCCGCGATCGTGGCTCGCATCGCCACCGTCCTCGGAATCAGCCGTAGGGTGCTCCCGGTGACCGATGACGCCTTGCGCACCCGGATCGAGACCGCCACCGGGGAGTGGCTCGACTTTCAGGAGTACTTCGTGATCCGCGGACACCGCGACCGGGTCGCCGCGGTCGAATACACCGGCGCGGCACTCACCATTCCCGCCCCCGGGGTGCTCGAGTCGATCGCCGCAGCCGACCTGATCGTGATCGCTCCGTCCAATCCGCCGCTTTCGGTATGGCCGATCCTCGCCGTGCCCGGAGTGCGGGGTGCGGTGGCGGCGGCTCCCCGGGTGTTGGCCATCAGCCCTCTTTTCGCCGGGGTGGCGCTCAAGGGTCCGGCGCACACCGTCATGGCTTCGCTCGGGCTCCCCGAAGGGAACGCCGGCGTGCTGGCCGCCTACCGAGGCCTCATCACCGACCTGGTGATCGACAATGGCGACCGTGCCGATGCCGCTCTGGGCGGCGACGTGTCGGTGCACGTCACCGACACCCGGATCCATCGCCGCCACGAGTCCGCCCGGCTGGCGGATTTCATCCTCGAGTTGGCGGCATGAGCACCGCCGTCACGATCTTCCCCTTGCCGGGGATTCCCGAGATCGCCGTCGGCGATGACCTGCCGGCATTGCTGCTGGCGGCGATGCAGCGGGCCGGATGCTCCCCGACCCCCGGCGATGTGCTGGTCGTGACCCACAAGGTGGTCTCCAAAGCTGAGGGGGCAGTCGTAACCCTCGAGGGGGAGGACGAGGAACTCGCCTACCGGAACCTGGTGTTGAGCGAAGCGAGGGACGTGATCCGGCGCCGCGGTGACCTCGTGATCGCCCGCACCAAGCACGGGTTCATTTGCGCCAACGCCGGTATCGATCGTTCCAACGCCGCCCCGGGGACTGCGGTCCTGCTCCCCCACGATCCCGATCGCTCGGCGCATGGGATTCGCCTGGCGATCCGCGCCGCCACCGGCGTGGATCTCGCCGTGATCATTTCCGATACCTTCGGCCGCCCCTGGCGCCGGGGACTGACCGATGTCGCCATCGGCGTGTCGGGGATGCTCCCGATTCACGATCTGCGTGGCACGGTCGACGCCACCGGGCGAGAGTTGCACGTGACCGAAGTCGCGGTGGCCGACGAGATCGCCGCCGCCGCCGACCTGGTGATGGGAAAGGCTGCGGCGATCCCGGCGGCATTGGTGCGCGGAGTGGTGGTGCCAGCCGGTGAGGGGCGGGCAGCGGACCTGGTGCGGCCGGACGCGGAAGACTTGTTCAGGTAGGGGCGAGGGGCGAGGGGCGAGGGGATGACAGATGGCAGATGGCAGATGGCAGATGGCGAGGGGCGAGAGGCTAGGGGCCCCGGTTAACTGAAGACTCTCCCATGCCCGAACTCCCCGACATCGTCGTCTACCTGGAGAGGCTGCAGGCCCTGGTCGGCGAAGGGCCGCTTCTTGGCATCCGCTTGGGCAGCCCCTGGGTGTTGCGCACCGTGGATCCCCCGATCGAGTCCGTGGCCGGCAAGAAGGTGATCGGTTACCGGCGGATCGGCAAGCGGCTGGTGTTCGCCCTCGAGGACGACCTCTTCGTCGTGATCCACCTGATGATCGCGGGGAGGATGCGGATGCGGGCTCCCGGGACCGCGATCCCGCCCAAGCGCGGGTTGGCCGCACTCGACTTCCCGGCCGCAACCTTCTTGCTCACTGAAGAGGGAACCCAAAAGCGCGCCAGTGTCCACGTGGTGCGGGGGACGGCGGCGCTCGCTGAGCACGATCGCGGCGGCCTGGAACCCTACGCCATGACCGCGGCGGAGATGGGGGCGGCGCTGCGCCGGGGGCGCCACACCTTGAAGCGAGCCCTCACCGACCCCCGCGCCTTCTCCGGGATCGGAGGGGCCTACTCCGACGAGATCATGCATCGCGCCCGACTGTCGCCGATGGTCCTCACCGACAAGCTCACCGACGACGACGTCGGCCGACTCCACGCGGCCACCACGGCGGTGCTCACCGAGTGGACCGAACGGCTTCGCGCGGAAGTCGGCGACGGTTTTCCGGAGAAGGTCACCGCCTTCCACGAGGCGATGGCAGTGCATGGCCGGTTCGGACAGCCATGTCCAGTGTGCCGGGCGCCGGTGCAGCGCATCGTCTACGCCAGCAACGAGACCAACTACTGCCCGGGATGTCAGAACGGCGGGAGGATCCTGGCGGATCGGGCGCTGAGCCGGCTGCTCAAGGACGACTTTCCGCGCCGGCTGGAAGATCTGGAGTAGGCACTAGCCAACGGGCAACGTTCCTGCGGGAAGCGGTCAGCCCTTGCGCGCCCACTCGATCGTCTTCTTGAGGCCGGTGCGCAAATCGGTCCAGGCTTCCCAGGCGAGTTCCTTCTTGGCTCGGGCCGGATCGACCACCGAGCGGAGCACCTCGCCGGGTTTGGGAGCGACATGATCGGCACGGGTGGCGTAGCCGATGAGGTCGGCCATCGTCTCGTACAAGGTGTTGATCGAGGTCTCGATGCCGGTGCCGACATTCATGAAGAGCCCATCACCGGCATCGGCGGCGCGCGCAAAGGCATCGCAGACATCCCCCACATATACGAAGTCGCGGGTCTGGCGGCCGTCACCAAAAATCACCGGACGGCGTCCCTGCAGCATCGCAGTGGCAAAGATCGCCACCACGCCGCCCTCGAGGGAGGCATCCTGCCGCGGTCCATACACGTTGGCCAGGGCGAGCAGCGAGTACTCCAGACCCGCCGATTCGCGATACCAGCGGAAGTAGTCCTCGACGATCTTCTTGGAGATCCCATACGGCGACGCCGGACTCTTCGCCGCGGTCTCCTTGGCCGGGACCTTCACCCCGTCGCCGTAGACGGCTCCACCCGAGGAGGCGAAGCACACCTTGCGGGCGCCGGCGCGTTGCGCGGCGGCGAGCACATTCAAAGTGCCGAGCACATTGACTTCGGCGTCGTGCATCGGGTCATCCACCGAGGGACGCACCTTGGACTGGGCGGCGAGGTGATACACCACCTCAGGACGGAAGCGATCAAAGATGTCTCCCAGTTCCGGAGCGCGCACGTCGGTGACGTGAACTCCCGCCACCTGCTTGCGCGCCGCGCCGAGGTTTTCCAGTTTGCCGGAACTGAGGTCGTCGACGACGAGCACCTCCCAGTCGCGATCGAGCAGCACCTCGGTGAGGTGGCTGCCGATGAATCCGGCTCCTCCGGTGACTACGGCCTTGCGTGTCATGGTCTCCTCATCCCGGCGGCGAAAAGGTCACAGTTCCCGCATCCAGCTCAGCACCCGGACCGATCCGAACCCCGTGGTCGAGCTCACATCCCGCACCGATCCGCGCCCCAGGGCCGACCACCGCCGCGCCGGTGACCGTGGCGCCGGCACCGATCACAGCCCGCTGCCCCACCACCGCCCGTCGCACCACGGCTCCGGACTCGATCCTGGCGCCCGACATCACCACGGCCTCGGCGACGGTGGCATCGGCAGCGACCTCCGCTCCGGGCCCAATCCAGGACCATGCCCCGGTCCCCACGCCCGCGGCGCCGCCAGCCGTGTGCGAGGTAGGGGGACGATGCAGCAGCGAGGCGCCCGCATACACGGCGTCGTGAGCGGCGAGATAGAGCGTCGGGGTCCCGATGTCGAGCCAATGTCCCTGCACGAGCACTGCGGCCAGACGACGGGAGGCGGCGAGATCTGGAAACACGACTCGCTCGAACGAGAGTGGGCCGAGTGGATACCCCGCGAGCACCTCCCGGGTCAGGGAATACATGCCGGCATTGACAGTGCGCGCCGGCGCGGAGTGCGTCGGTGGCTTCTCGATGAAGCGTTCCACCAACCCCGAGGGGTCGGCCACGACCACCCCGTAGGGACTGGTGTCAGCGACCTCGATCAATCCGAGCGTGGCCGGGGCGGTGGCAGCAATCAGAGCCGCGAGATTGGCTTCGATTACCACGTCGCCGTTGAGCACGAGGAACCTCGGGTCGAGGCGGTCGAGGATCGCCCGCACCGGTCCGGCGGTGTCTAGGGGCTCGTCCTCGATGGCGAGGTGCACCTCGATGCCTGCCGGGGACGTGGTGGAGTAAGCGTCCCATTGTTCGCGATGCCACCGGCCCATGGCGAGAAAGACTTCGGCCACCCCGAGGCGCGCCAGCTGGCGCAATTGGTATTCGACGAACGGAACGCCGGCCAGGGGAAGCAGACCTTTGGGGGTCTCGGCGGTGAGTGGCCACATCCGGGTCCCCCGGCCCCCGACGAGCAGAACCGCCTGGCGGATCGAGGTGTCGGGGTTATCCAGAGGGGGCATCGGCCCCGACGATAACCACCACCTCCACGTCGATCGGAGTACGGCCCACGATCACCTCGCCGTACCCCAAGGCGTCCCGCACCGCCTCGGCCAGGGCCAGATTGGCCGCGCCGGCCACTATCTCGGTGACCGGGTAGTCGTCGCGCGCCGAATCGCGGGTGTCCACCACCTCGAAGCCAGCGGCGGTCAGCACCGCCGCTACCTCTCTGGCCGAACCTGCAATGCCGTTGCCGTTCTGCACCTCGATGCGTGCTTCTGCGTCGACGGTCATCGTGGTGCCGTTGGCGAAGGCGTCGATCACGTTCGATGCATCCGGTTCAACGCGGACTACATATGCCGCGCCGCCCTCGCTGGAGGACCGCACCGGAAGAGTCATCGACTCCACATCGCCGCCGCTGATGCTGCGCATCGACCAAGCCAGATCGATGATCTCCTCGGCGTCGAAACCGCTGTCCACCGTGACGAACCCGCCCAGGGCGTCGAGGAGGCTGTGGAAGCCGGCGATCGAGTTGGGCCGGTCCACCTGGGTGAGAATCGCCAGCAGCACGTCCTGCTGGCGGCGCGTCCGCCCGATGTCATTGGCATCGACACTGACCCATTCCCCGTCGCGCAGCTCCTGATACTTGCGGCTGCGCGCATAGGAGAGCGCAGTGTCACCATCGAGCAGCTGGGTTCCGGCACCGACATCCAGACCGGAGGAGAGATCGCGGGCGGGATAGGGAAAGGTGATGCGGATGCCGCCGATGGCGTCGATGATCGAGGCGAACCCGCCAAACTCGACCTCGAGATAGTGGTGGATGGGCAGGCCCGTCTCCGCGGCCACCGCTGCCACCAGGTCGGAGGGCCCGTCGGCAAAGGTGGCGTTGATTCGTCCGGTGCGTCCTCCGTACTGGATCTTCAGATCGCGCGGAATCGACAGGAGCTGCATCCGCCCGTCGTCGGGGTCCACCCGGGCGAGAATGATCACATCGGCACGCTGGCCGCCCGCGGGACCGAAGTTGGTCAGATCGTCGAGGTTCTCCCGGCTGTCGCTGCCCACGAGGAGGAACGTTCGCGGGTCGGAAGGTTCCGGCGTATCGGGAAGACTCAGATCGGGCACGGTGGAGACCGCCGACTCCACCTGATTGGCGGCCCACCACACCGCGCCCAGCGCGCCGAAGACGACCAGGTTGGCGGTCACGAGGAAACCGACGATGACACGCTTCATCCCGCGGCGGCGCGGAGGGGTCGTCGGAGAGGAAGGAGGGACGCGGGGATGGGAGGGCATCGTCATGGCGGGAAGGCGGTTATAGCATCGGATGGGCGCTGAGAAGAAGCCCGATCAGGCTGCCGCCGCATCGCCAAGCTGGCGATCGAGGAACCCGATGATGCGTCGCAGGGCATCCGCGGCCGCCACCGGGTGATATCCGACGGCGGAGTCATCCCAAAAACCTCTGGAGACACCCCGATAGGTCACCCGCCGGCCGCCGCCGCCACCACCCCCGCCTTCGCCCCCGGTCAGGGTGAGGACGGCCACCTCCGGTGGGATCAAGGGAGCTACGTCGGGATCGAGGAGCACCAGTGCGAGCCCACGCTCCATGGCAACTGCGGCGGCCTCCGCCGCCCCGGCGCCGACCCCGATCACGGCCCGGCGGTCACGGCGCGACCAGTCCGACCAGGCATCGCCGAGGGCGTCGACCGCGGCCGCGAGGTGACGGGCGCCCCCCGGAGGGACGACGACCGCGTATCCGTATCGGGCCAGCGCCCGCGCCAGGGTGCGCGCCGCCGGGGTGATCTCGCCCCCAACCGCGAGGGCCACTGCGGGATGGGCCGAGACCGTGTCGGGTCGCGCCAGGTACCCGTCCCGGTGGGGAGGAACCGCCATCGCCTGATTGCCGTACAGGATCGAAACCCTGCCCTCACCCGGGATCACGCTCAAGACACACCTCCGGCGCTTCAGGGTAGCCCGGGGTACCCGTGGTCTCGTACCGTGCGCACCGCGCCGGAGTCGATCACGACTTCGCCAATGGAGGTGGCGACGAGAAGTCCACCGGCGGTGGTGATGTCGCGCGCGGTACCCGAACCGCTCGGCTCCCAGGTGATCGTCCTCCCCAAGGTCACGCTGCGGGAGCGGTACTCGTCGCGCCCCCAGGCGTCCGGTCCCGCCGCCACCCGGTCGAGGAGACGGCGCGCCCAGGAAGTGGCGACGCGGCGGGCCGCGCCGCGACCGGGATCGCGGCCGCCCAGCGCACCGATACCGTCTGCTGCCTCCGGCCAAAACAGATTTACCCCGAGGCCGCACACCACCACTCCGTCGCGATGCTCGGTCAAGATTCCCCCCAGCTTGGCTCGACCGCGCATCAGGTCGTTCGGCCACTTCAGGCCGATGTCGTCCCCGAGAATCTCGGCGGCGGCCAGACCGGCGACGAGGGTCAGCCGCGCCAGGGCACCCTCAGGCCACTCCGGCCGCCAGGCCAGCGAGGCAGCGACCGCTCGCGGCGCCGTCTGCCATGCCGAGCCGCTCCGCCCCCTCCCGGCGCGCTGTACCGCCGCGGTCACCAACACCGGTGCGACGCGGAATCGGGACCGCGCTTCGTCCTGTGTCGAATCGACGACGTCGAGATGAAACACCCTCAGGGGTGTAGCCATCGGGGCCCTCCGGGGAGTCGAACCTAGGCCGATCAAGGCGATCCGGGCCGGCGGCGTGACCGCGCGGTGACCGACCGACCATACTCCGGGGAGCCATGAGCACCGAGGAGCAAATCGAACGCTTGCGCCGACTCCGCGAGGAGCACGAGCACGCCGGCAGCCAGCGGGCGGTCGACAAGCAGCACGAGGCGGGGAAGATGACCGCCCGCGAACGGATCGACACCTTGCTCGACAAGGGTTCGTTCGTCGAGATGGACATGTTCGTGCGCCACCGCGCCCGAGGGTTCGGCATCGAAGATCGCCGCCCGCCCGGCGACGCGGTCATCACCGGGTGGGGCACCGTGGACGGCCGCCCGGTCTTTGTGTTTGCTGAGGACTTCACGGTATTCGGGGGATCGCTCGGGGAGGCGGTGAGCGAGAAGGTTTGCAAGGTCATGGACCTGGCGATGAAGACCGGGGCGCCACTGGTCGGGCTCAAGGACTCCGGCGGAGCGCGCATTCAGGAGGGTGTGTTCGCCCTTGACGGCTACGGGCGCATCTTCCACCGCAACGTCATGGCCTCGGGAGTGATCCCGCAGATCTCGGTGATCATGGGTCCCTGCGCCGGCGGTGCGGTCTACTCCCCGGCAATCACCGACTTCGTCTACCAGGTCGAGGGGACCTCGCACCTCTTCATCACCGGCCCGGACGTGATCAAGGCAGTCACCGGCGAGGACGTGACCTTCGACACCCTGGGTGGAGCCGGACCCCACAGCACGATCTCTGGTGTGACCCATTTCGTCGCCCCCGACGGCCGACAAGCGCTGGAGGAGGTGCGCTATCTCCTCTCGTTCTTGCCGCAAAACAACATGGAAGCGCCGCCTTTCTTCACCCCCACCGATCGGCCCGATCGCATGGAGGAGGGCCTGACCACCATCGTGCCCGACTCCCCCAACCAGCCCTACGACATGGCGGAACTGATCGAGTTCGTGGTCGACGACGGCGAGTTCTATCAGGTGCACCAGCACTTCGCCCCCAATCTTGCCGTGGGCTTTGGGCGGCTCGATGGCTACACCGTCGGCATCGTCGCCAACAACCCGGCGGCGCTGGCGGGAACCCTCGACATCGATGCGTCGGTGAAGGGTGCCCGCTTCGTCCGTTTCTGTGACGCCTTCAACATCCCGATCGTGTCGTTCGTCGACGTCCCCGGATTCCTTCCGGGAGTCGATCAGGAACACGGCGGCATCATCCGCCACGGCGCCAAGCTGCTGTACGCCTATTGCGAGGCGACCGTGCCCCGGGTCACAGTCATCACCCGCAAGGCATACGGCGGTGCGTACGTCGTCATGAACTCGCGGAGCGTCGGGGCGGACATCGCCTTCGCCTGGCCGACGGCCGAGATCGCGGTCATGGGTGCGCAAGGGGCGGTGAACATCATCCACCGCCGCGAGATCACCGACGCCCCCGATCCAGATGCCACTCGCTCCAAGCTCATCGACGACTATGAGCGGGCCTTCTCCAATCCCTACGTGGCCGCAGAGCGCGGGCTCATCGACGAGGTCATCGAACCGCGCGAGACCCGGCAAAGGTTGATCCAAACCCTGGATGTGCTGCGGACGAAGCGGGTGTCGCTTCCTCCCAAGAAGCACGGAAACATCCCTCTCTAGGATGCCCGCCATGGACTCCGTCCTCGTGGCCAACCGCGGCGAGATCGCGGTGCGGGTGATCCGAGGGGCCAAGGAGATGGGGCTACGCACCATCGCGGTGTACTCCGAGCTGGATCGCGATGCGGCTCATGTGCGGGCTGCTGATGAAGCTTGGAACATAGGACCCGCCCCGGCGGCCCAGTCGTACCTCGACATCGACAGCCTGTTGCGTGCCGCCGTACAGGCCAAGGCTGCCGCCATTCACCCCGGTTACGGATTCCTCGCCGAGAACGCGGGCTTCGCCCGCCGCGTCATCGAAGCCGGGCTGATCTGGGTCGGGCCCTCCCCCGAGGCGATCACCGCCATGGGCGACAAGATCTCGTCCCGGCGGATGGCGGAGAAGGCCGGCGTCGCCGGAGTCCCCGGCACTCTGGAACCGCTGGCGACGGTGGCCGCAGTGGAGGCGGTGGCGGAGCGTTTCGGCTATCCGATCGCCATCAAGGCAGCCCATGGTGGTGGTGGCAAGGGCTTGCGGGTCGTGCACGAAAGGGCCGGGGTCGAGGCTGGCTTCGAGGCGGCGCAACGCGAAGCCGACGCCTATTTCAAGAACCCCGAGGTCTACGTTGAGAAGTACCTCGAGCGTCCGCGCCACATCGAAGCCCAGATCATCGTGGATCGCTATGGCACCGGAGTCTTCCTCGGCGAACGCGATTGCAGCCTGCAACGCCGCCACCAGAAACTGATCGAGGAGTCTCCTTCGACCGCGATCGGCGACCGGCAGCGCAAGGCCCTGGGCAAGTCTGCTCTCGCCGTGGCCAAGGCTGCGGGATACGAGAACGCCGGGACGGTCGAGTTCCTGCTCGATGCGTCGGGTGACATCTACTTCCTCGAGATGAACACCAGGCTCCAGGTCGAGCACACCGTGACCGAGATGGTCACCGGCATCGACCTGGTGCGCGAACAGTTCCGGGTGGCTATGGGCGAGCCGTTGTCGTTCTCGGAGGTTTCGCCCCGGGGACATGCGATCGAATTCCGCATCAATGCCGAGGATCCGGCGAACGGGTTCTTGCCCAGCCCAGGACAGATTTCTGAGTACTCCGAGCCCGGAGGCTTCGGCGTCCGCGTCGACAGCGGGTACGGGGCGGGTTCGGCGATCAGCCAGTACTACGACAATCTCGTCGCCAAACTGATCGTGTGGGGACGGGACCGCGATGAGGCGATCTCCCGCTCCCGCCGAGCCTTGCGCGAGTTCGTAGTCGGAGGCATCGCCACCACGATCCCGTTCCATCTCGCCGCCCTGGAGTCACCGGCCTTTCTCGCCGGAGAGCATCACACCCGCACCGTCGAGTCGGAGATGGACCTCTCTGGTCTGACCCAGCCCACCGGTCCCCCACTTCCCGAGGAAGAGGAACTCGCGGAGCGCCAGCTCACCGTCGAGGTCGGGGGACGCCGATTCGTGGTTCGGGTGTGGGCTCCGGAGACCGGACCGGCACCGGCGGCGTCGGGCCGGCGCGCCGCGCCGCGGCGCCGCCCCCCCAAACTCGCCCAGGCACCGTCAGCAGGTTCCACCTCCGGCGCAGTCACCGCCCCGATGCAGGGAACGATCGTCAAGGTGCATCACAAGGCGGGAGAGCGAGTGGCCGCCGGAGATCCGCTGTTCATACTCGAAGCGATGAAGATGGAAAATGAAGTGCGCTCCCCCGTCGACGGCGAGATCGTGGATCTCCGGGTGCAGCCCGGGGACCGGGTCGCCAGCGGGGCCGTGCTGGCGATCGTGAGGTAGGCAGATAGGGGCGAGGGGCGAGGGGCGAGGGGGTCACCCAAGGGCGATCAGCACCACCGCGACGGCTGCCAGCACCAAGCCGACCCACTGTCTTCGGACCACGCGTTCCCCTAGCACCACCCGGGCGAGCGCGATCGTCGTCGCCGGGTAGAGAGACATGATCACAGCCACCAGGGACAGCAGTTCGCGACGGACCGCCAGCAGGAACAAGACGTTGCCGGCGGTGTCGAGCAGCGCCGATGTCGCGATCATCGACCAGGTGCTGCGCGCCGCCAGCAGCGGACGCCCCATCAACAGCACCAAGGTGCCCAGGAGCACCACCGATGAGAGGCGCGCCGCCACCAGCGGCCACATTCCGGTGTCGGAGCCGCTGCGAGAGATGAGGATGCCGAACAGCGCAAAGGCGGCTCCGGCAAGGGCACCGAGCCACGCCGCCCGCAATGCCGGGCCGGAGTCGGGGCGTCCCACGGAGAGCAGGACCACCGCCGGGGCGGCCAGCACCATGCCCAGCCACGCGATCGCTTCGGGACGCTCCCCGATGAAGATCCCGAACAGCACCGGCAGAACCGTGCCCACCACGGCCGCCACCGGCGCCGCCACCGAGATCCGCGTGGTGGCCAGAGCGTGATACAGGAGTACCAGACCGATCGAGGCGGCGATGCCGCCGCCCGCCCCCCACAGCAGCCCGCCCCCCACTGCAAAGCCGGAACCGAACGCGGGGGCGATAGCAGTCACCGCCACCATTCCCACCACCTGCGCCCCCCACACCACCGTTACCGCCGGAGCCCGTCGGGTGGCGAGACCGCCGACAAAGTCCGCTACTCCGAAGACGAGGCTGGACAATCCGGCGAGGAGCAGCGGCATCCGGGGAGGTTAGGAAGGAGTGCGGGTCGGGAACGACTTCAATCGCCGGCCTCGGCCAGGCTTTCGGCGAGCGACGGGTGCGCCATCAGCGTGTCCACGAGAACGTCGACACGGATCCGCCCCTGAGCTGCGAGGGCGAGGATGCCGATCAACTCCGAGGCGTGGTGGCCGACGATGGTTCCCCCCAGCACCACGTGAGTGGCCGGATCGGAGATCAGCTTGGCAAAGCCCGTCGGGTTGCCCTGGATGAGTGCCCGCGGGTTGGCTGCGAATGGAACTTTGGTGATGCGCACTTTGCGACCCTCCGCCCGAGCATCCACCTCCTCCAGACCCACCGAAGCGATCTCTGGTTCCGTGAAGATCGCCTGCGACACCTTGGTGAGATCGAGCGGCTTCACGGGTAACCCCAGGGCATGGCGGGCGATCTTCCGTCCCTGCATCGCGGCCACCGAGGCGAGAAGCATCTGGCCGGTGACGTCGCCGGCGGCGTAGACATGGGGCAGCGATGTCCGCTGCATCTCGTCGACCACGACGAAACCCTTCTCAGTCGCGATTCCGGCAGCGTCGAGGCCGAGGCCCTCGGTGTTGGGACGGGACCCGACCGCGAGCAGGGCGTGGCTGGCCACCACCCGGCGCCCATCCTCGACGGTTACCACCACGCCGTCGCCATCACGGGCCGCGCTGTCGGCGCGGGCTCCCTTGAGCAGGTGCACGCCGCGCTCGAGGAAGTCCTCCTCCAGCACTGCTGCCACCTCCGGGTCGCGATGGGGTAGGACCTGCTGGCGACTCACCAGCAGCGACACCTCGGATCCCAGGCTGGCGAAAATGTGCACGAACTCGACTCCGGTCACACCCGACCCGATCACCACCAGGTGCTTCGGAATCGCCGCAAGGTGATAGGCGTGACGGGTGGTAATGATGTGGGATCCGTCGACTCCGGCCCACTCAGGTTCCCACGGGCGGGAGCCGGTGGCGATGACCGCAATGTCGAACTCGAGATCCTGACCCGCCGCGACCGCGGTGTGTGGACCGGTGAATTCTCCGGTGCCAGTAATGATCGCGACGCCCTGGGACTCGAGCAGTTCGCGAATCCCCGACGAGAGCCTGGCGGATATCCCATCGGCGCGCGTCGCGAGCGCGGCGACGTCCACCGACGGACTGCCGACACCCTCTATCCCCAATAGCGCGGCGCCGCGCAGTGAGTCGAGTCGCAGGGATGTGGCCACCATGGCCTTGGACGGGATGCAGTCCAGGAGGTGCGCCGCGCCGCCGAGAATCGTCGATTCCACCACCGTGACGCGGGCGCCATGGATCGCCGCCGCGGGCGCGGCGGCGATCCCCCCGGGTCCGCCGCCGATGACGAGAACGCGTGGCCCGGAGTCTTCGCTCATGAGGACGGACGGTAGTGACCGAACACTTCGCCCAACGCAGCCGACACCTCCCCGACCGTCGCTCCCGCCACCAGGGCGATCTTCATGACCGGAAGCAGATTGTCGCCGCCGGCGGCAACGCGGCGGACCCGTTCCAAAACCGCAGCCACTGCCGCCTCGTCCCGTTGCCGCCGCCATTCGTCCAAACGCGCCACCTGATCGGCCTCGACGGCAGGATCGACGGGGACACCAGCTACCTGCGGCCCCGCCGCCTCCGCGAAGCGGTTGACCCCGACCACTACCGCCTCGCCGGATTCCACCGCACGCGCCTGGAGGTAGGCGGACTCTTCGATCATCCGCTGCACGACGCCGGATTCGACCGCGGCGACCGCTCCCCCGGCAACGGCGATCTCGTGCATCTTGGAACGGATCGCCTCTTCGGTTCGATCGGTGAGCCACTCCACGAAGTAGGAACCAGCCAGAGGGTCGACGGTGTCGGCAACACCGGACTCGAAGCCGATGATCTGCTGGGTGCGAAGGGCGAGCATCGCAGAATGCTCGGTGGGGAGTCCCAGCGCCTCGTCGAAGGCGTTGGTGTGCAGCGACTGAGTGCCTCCGAGGACCGCGGCCAGCGCCTGCAGAGCGGTGCGGACCACATTGTTCTCGGGCTGCTGAGCGGTGAGGGTGCTGCCTGCGGTTTGGGTGTGAAAGCGCATCTTCCACGACTCGGGGTCGCGGGCGCCGATCTCGTTCCGCATCTCGGTTGCCCAGATGCGACGGGCGGCGCGGTACTTGGCGATCTCCTCGAAAAAGTTGCTGTGCCCGTTCCAGAAAAACGACAGCCTCGGTGCAAACTCATCCACATCGAGACCGGCCGAGATGGCGGCGCCGACATAGGCGAGCCCATTGCTGATCGTTATCGCCGCCTCTTCGGCCGCAGTGGCGCCGGCCTCGCGGACGTGGTACCCGCTGATCGAGATCGTGTTCCACGCGGGAAGCCGCTCGTGACAATAGGCAAAGAGGTCCGTCACCAGCCGCATCGAAGGACGCGGTGGGTAGATATAGGTGCCGCGAGCGGCGTACTCCTTGAGGATGTCGTTCTGCACCGTGCCGCGTATCTGATCGAGGGGGACCGATGCCTCCTCGGCGACGATCTCGTAGAGAAGCAACAGGATCGCCGCGGTGGCATTGATCGTCATCGACGTGGACACCTCGCCCAGGGGCAATCCGTGAAGCAGGGTGCGCATGTCGTCGAGCGTGTCGATGGCAACACCGACTTTCCCCACTTCCCCGCGGGCCAGTGGCGCGTCCGAATCGAGACCCATCTGCGTGGGCAGGTCGAAGGCGATGGAGAGGCCGGTCTGTCCTGCAGCCAGCAGCCGGTGAAACCGTTCATTGGTCGCGGCCGCGGTGCCGAAACCTGCGTACTGGCGCATCGTCCAGAGCCGCCCCCGATACATGGTCGGATGTGGGCCGCGGGTGAACGGGTACTCGCCTGGAGCGCCGAGCGCCTGCTCGGGATCCCATCCGGACAGGTTCGCCGGCCCGTAGACGGGATCGATTTCGAAGCCGCTGGAGGCGCGGCGAGGCTTGTCGGTGGTCATCGGTACACTCGGAGTGGTCGGTAGGGGATGCTAACCCGGGGAACCCGGCCGCTCCCACGGACGTCTCCCTAGGACTCGGCATGGATATCTCCATCCACGAGGTGGAACGCCTCGAGCAACAAGGCCACCGCCTCACCGCGGCGACCACTCTCGCCGCCATCGTCGTGGTGGCGGCTACCTGGTTCGCCCTGGTGGGGTTCCTAGGAGCCAACAGCGCCCACGGAACTCTCGAAGACTGGCGCGAGCAGTGGATACCTGATGTGGGTTCCATGGTGCTCGACCTCCCCGACCTCGGCCGGTTGTCCTCCGTATACACCGCTGATGGTGTCCTGCTCGGCCAACTCACTGAGCGCAACAGTCAGCCGACGGTCTTCGACGAGATTCCCAACCTCGTGATTGGTGCGGTGCTCTCGGCAGAGGACGACGACTTCATGGAGCACAGCGGCATCGACTTCCAGGCCATCGCCCGGGCGCTGCTCGAGGACCTCAGCGGGGGGCCGAAACAGGGCGGATCGACCATCACCCAGCAGGTGGTGAAGCTCAACTTCGTCGGCACCGAACCGACCCTGCAGCGCAAGGTCGCCGAGGCCACCATCGCCATCGAGCTGGAACGCCGGTTCACAAAAGAGCAGATCCTGGAGTACTACCTGAACTCCGTGTACTTCGGCTCCAATGCCTACGGCATCACCGCAGCGGCGCAGGAGTACTTCGGCAAGGCCCTCGATCAGCTCACGATCGCCGAGGCCGCCGCCCTCACCGTGCCGATCCGCAACCCGTCGCTGTACAACTTGCGCAACGACAGCGAGATCCCGAGGCGAGCCCGCGATGCGGTCATCGACAACATGGTTCAGGAGGGATACATCACCGCCTCCGAGGGCCGAACGGCCAAGGCGCAGCCGATCGTCACCGTGGTGCACGAGGAGTCCATCGACCCGGCGCCACAGGTGCTGATCGCGGCCCGCGACGGGGTGCTCAACGACGCGCGCTACGGGCTCGGAGCGACCTTCCTGCAACGCAAGCGCGCCGTCTTCGGATGTCCCGCGGATGACGCCGAGTGCACCGGCGGGGGTGGCCTGCGCATCTTCACCACCGTCGACTGGCGGCTCCAGGAAGAGGCGCGGCGCATCCTGCAGGAGTGGTTCCCGCCCGGCACCGGTCTCCCCACCGGGGCCATCGCCATGGTGGACAATCGCACCGGGGCGACGGTGGTGATGGCATCAGGTCTGGACTTCGGTACGGACCTCGAAGCCGGCCAGCGCCAGTACGACTTGGCGACCAAGGGCCGCCGCAACCCCGGGTCGGCATTCAAGCCCTTTGGAGCGATCGCCGCCCTCGAGCAGGGCATCCCGCTCGGCTCGTACTGGGATGATTCGTCCCCGCAGACCCTGGATTACGGGGGGATCGAGCCGTGGGAATGTGCCAATGCCGGGACCAACTCCCCCGGGATCCGCACGCTGGAGGAGGCGCTGTACCGCTCCATCAACACGGTCTTCTGCCAGGTGTCGATCGCGGTTGGACCGGAGCACATCGTCGACGTCGCCCACCGGATGGGGATTCGGTCGCCCCTCGGAGCGGTGCCTGCGATCGTCCTCGGGGCGCAGGCGGTCAGTCCACTGGAGATGGCGGCCGCCTTCTCCACCATCGCCAATCAGGGACTGCGGGTCGACAATTACCTGATCGAGCGGATCGAGGATGGAGACGGCAACGTCATCTATCAGCACGAAGTCGGGGCCACCCAGGTGCTGGAGCCTGCACTGAGTGCCGCGGTGCTCAACACCCTGGAGAAGGCGATCACCCTTGGCACCGGCGGCAACGCCGACATCGGGCGGCCGCAGTTCGGCAAGACAGGAACTCACGAGTCGTATCGGGACGCCTGGTTCGTCGGCGGAATCCCGCAGTTCACGACGGCAGTGTGGGTGGGATTCCCCGACGCCCAGACCGAGATGCGCAATGTCACCGTGAAGCCGAACCGGGACGACCGGGAGACGATCCCCCGCATGTTCGGCTCGAGCGCCCCGGCTCCCATCTGGAGAGAGTTCATGCTGATCGTCGTCGCCGGCCTCGCCGTCGAGGACTTTCTCCCCGACCCTTCCGGGATCGAGGTCTACTACACGACGCCGCGGGTGGAGATGCCAGACGTGATCGGCATGACCCGCGACGACGCCGAAGACGCGGTGCGCCGCGCCGGACTCCAGGTCGAGGTCGAGACGGTGAACTCGGAGGAGCCTGCAGGTCGGGTAGTGGGCTCCGACCCCGGACCGGGAGAGCGAATCCGGCAGGGAACCGTGGCCATCATCGAAATCTCCAACGGGCTCTCGCCGACCGTTTCGGTTCCGAACCTCATCGGCACCAGCCAGGCGTCGGCGACCCAGACCCTGACTCAGTTGCGCAACAGCAGCAACGTCGACTTCGACTGGGTCTTCGAAGACGTCTCTACCGGGGTCCCCTCCAACGATGGCCTGGTCCAAGCGATGGTCCCGGGACCAGGAACGACCATCGACAAGGACGACACGATCGTGATCACGGTGTGGAGATACAGCCCGTAGGCAGTTACCAGTTACCGGTTGCCAGTTAGGCATCCGGCATCCCTCTCCTTGCAGGCCAACTTTTCGCGTTCCGGGTGTACCTACTTGATGTCTCCTCTTGCTATATGGTATCTAGCGGCCTATGACCGCTACGGTGCCCGGGAGTCTCCGTCGAGATGAACGTCCTCCCATCAAGATGGATGCCGCGCCAGCCCCGGGCACCGTGGCGGCCTACCGCCCCACGGTCGTGCCGCGCCCGTGGGTGCGGGTCGAGTTCCACCCCACTCCCCCGGTCGGCCACCACCCCACCGAGGCCGCGGTGCGTCGCTTCTGGACCGCACTCGTCGGCCCCGGCGCGGTCGCCGACCTCCTGCGCCTGATTGCGGCCGCCGGTTCGGGGCGGCGGCTCCGGGAACCGCTGCACCTCGCAGTGCTCACCGCCGAGGGACTGGCCCACCCGGCCGGCGACGTGGTGGTCGTGCCCAGGCTGGTTCCGTACCTCGATGCCACCCGAATCGCCCGGTTGCGGCCGGGACTGCGCGCCGAGTACCGGCTGCTGATCGACGACTGACCATTCGCGCGTAGCATTCGGATGTGGCGACCGTCGACGATGCAATCGCAGTGTTGCGCGGCTGCGACGGACTCCTGGTCTTCACCGGGGCCGGGATCTCCACCGAGTCGGGAATACCAGACTTCCGGGGACCGAACGGGGTGTGGTCGCAGGTGGATCCCACCGAGTTCACCATCGACCGCTATCTGGCCGACCCGGAAGTACGCCGCCGCTCCTGGAAGCGCCGGGTGGGTAGCGGCATCGTTGCTGCCGCCCCCAATCAAGGCCACTTGGCAGTGACCCGCATGTGGGAGGCCGAGCTGCTGGTCGGCTGCGTGACTCAGAACGTGGACGGTCTGCATCGCGCAGCCGGCCTCCCCGAGCATGCTCTCGCCGAGCTCCACGGCACCGCCACCACCGTCTCTTGCGCATCGTGCCGGCAAGTGTTCGCCAGCGCCGCCGTCCGGGAGCGACTGGAGGCCGGCGAAGAAGATCCGCCATGCTCGTGGTGCGGGGGGATCCTCCGGACCGATGTCGTCTTCTTTGGCGAGCGGCTCCCCGCCCGGGCCCTGGTCAAGGCCGAGGCGATGGCGGCAGCGGCCGACGGGGTGCTGGCCGTAGGCACGACTCTGGGCGTGTACCCGGCGGCCGGGATCCCGCTGTCGGTGGCGGACCGGGGCAGGCCGTTCGTGATCGTGAACCAGGGCCCGACCGAATTGGACGGCATGGCCAACCTGGTGGTGGCGGCAAGGGCGGGAGAAACGTTGGCGAACATCGCCACCGGCCTCGGCGCCTGAGAGCGTGAAAATCCTTCAACCCGGTGACTAGTCATGCCGATGCCCGGGGGCATGACCATCCCATCCCCCGCACGGGCAAGGGCCCGGCGGATTCTCCCGGCCATCGTGGCCTTGGCCATCGCCCTGGCCACCTTTCCGGTGCCCGCGGCCGGAGCCAGCACCAACTTCACCTTTTCCGGGGGTGGTTACGGACATTCCGTCGGTCTGAGCCAGTTCGGCGCCTACGGGATGGCGCGAGAGGGCTACTCGTGGGCCCAGATCATGTCGCACTATTTCACCGGAACCACTCCCGGCGCGGTTGACGCCGCCACCGCCGCCCGACCGTTGTGGGTCAACCTCCAGGTGGAACAGGCCGCGGTGACGTTCGTGGTCCGGGCCACCGGGACCACTGCGGGCGCCCCCGTCACCATCACGTCGGCTGGTGGAACCCTCGTGGCCTCGAGCGGACAGACGATCAGGATCACGCGCAGCGGCAACACCTGCACCGCCACCGCCCCCGCCGGCACGACCACCGGGCCGTGCACGATCGATCTGGGATGGGACGGGAACAGCGGCGACCCGACCACAGCCCTCGTGATCGATGGCTGCTATCAGACGAACTGGAATCTCACCACGGGCTCGCGCCAGCAACCCTGCACGTATGCGCGGGGATCGATCCACCTTCGGCCCGACAACAACACCGAGACCATGGCCGTTTCCCTCGAGATCGCCATGGAGGACTACGTCCTCGGCATCTCCGAGATGCCCTACTTCTGGGGGGACCAGGGCGGAGCCGCCGCCCTCGCCGCCCAAGCGGTCGCGGCCCGCTCTTATGCCTATGCCCGGCTCCTGGCGCGGGGCACCCCCGAGTCGCGCCCGTGGTGTTGGTGCCAGGTGTACGACACCCCCGTCGACCAGAACTACGTCGGCTGGGGCCACGGCACCCAGACCTGGATCGATGCTGTCCGGGCAACCGCCGGACAGGTCATGTACCACCCCGAAACCACTCGCAGCGGAGTCCAGGTTCCGATCCCGACCTTCTACTCGTCGAGCACCTTCGGGCGCACCGAGAACTCCCAGGACGCCTTTACCGCCACCGTCGCCTATCTGCGCTCTGTCGACGACCACTGGGCAGGCGCTAACGGAGTGGGCAACGGCAACTACCGATGGAGCCGCACCTTTTCGTCCGATCAACTGGCCGCCACCCTTCCCGGGCTGAGCACCGTCACGGGGGCAACGATCACCCGGTGCTCGGTCTCCGGTGCGGCGTTGGAGGTCACCTTCTCCGGAAGCGGTGGTCCGCGCGCCTTTCACGTTCGCCAGCTGCGCAGCCTGCTCAGCCTGCGCTCCCAGCAGATCTACGCCATCAATGGAGTCGCACCCTGTACCGCCGCCGCAGCCACGACCACGACCACGTCGACAACCACCACGACGCTCCCGGCAACCACGACAACCACCAACCCTGGTGACTCCACCACGACCTCGACGCTACCGACCACCACCACCAGCCCTGGCGAAACGACCACCACGACGTTCGCGTCCACCACCTCCACGACCCTCCCGTCCCCGACCACGACGACGTTGGCCGCCACTACCACTACCACTGCTCCCACCACCAACACGACCACCACCACGACCACCACCGTGCCACCGTCCACCACGACGACGATCGGAGCGGGGTCCGGACCTTCCTGTGTGGTGGCGATCCCGCCGATCGACGCGCTCGCCGGCACGGGCACCAGTCTGCGCACCGGAAGCCAGGGGCCGGCGGTGGCGCAGCTTCAGGTGCTTCTCACCATCCTGGGCCACTACCAGGGCACTGCCGACGGCGTGTACGGACGATTGACCACCGCGGCAGTGCGGTCGTTCCAGGACTCGCGCGGCCTTTTCGTGGACGGCGTGGTGGGAAGCCGCACCCGGAGCGAGTTGGTGGCCTTGCATGCGGCCGCCGAACGAGGACGCATCCTCAGCGCCGACCCCGGGCTCCTCCGCCGCGGCGCCTACAGCGAGGCCGTGGGGGCCCTGCAGTACCTCCTGGCACGACTCGGGTTCCAGCCCGGCCCGATCGACGGAGCATTTGGGAGCCGGACCGACACCGCAGTGCTCGCTTTCCAACGCTCCAAGGCACTCACCGTGGACGGGATCGTCGGCGATGAGAGCAAACGCGCTCTGGCGGCAGCGCTGGGTCTGCAGGCCTTGATCTCATGTCGGTGAGTGCGCCCGGAGGATGAGGGATGGGACTGGAACACGACGCCGCGGTGGTAGGGGATCGGACCACTAGCCTGACCCGTCTCCCCCACATGACCGCATCCGATCACGCTCGCAAACTCTCGCGCCACATGGCCGACTCCGGAACCTCGACCATGGTCGCGGGGACTTTGGTTTCAGCCGCCGCGGCCTACGCATTCCAGCTTGTGGTCGGCCGCGCGCTCGGACCGGAGCAATTCGCGCCGATCACGGTCCTGTGGACGATTCAATTTCTCGTGTTCACCACCGCTTTTCTCCCCATGGAGCAACTCACCATCCGCCGTCTCGCCGCGGCCACCCCCGAGGCCGCCCCCCGTCGGCTCTTCTTGCTCGCCGCGATCGCGGCGACGGCGGTCGCCACGGCGTTTGGAGCTCTGACCCTCGATCGCCTACTCGACGGGCGGCCTACGTATCTCTTCGTCATCGCCATCCTGGTGGGCTCGTACGGGGGATACGCCCTTGCCCGCGGAGCTCTCGCCGGTAAGCGCCGGTTCGATGACTACGGCTGGGCGACGATG
The DNA here is from genome assembly GCA_046714175.1 of Acidimicrobiia bacterium. GTDB lineage: Bacteria > Actinomycetota > Acidimicrobiia > Spongiisociales > UBA11373 > UBA11373. The sequence continues at coordinate 55,235 of JBKKBI010000084.1, forward strand.
GCCGAGTCGGTGGTGCGTCTCGTCGTGGCCGCGGGTTTGATCGCGCTCGGGGCCGGTGTAACCGGAGTGGCATGGTCGCTCGTTCCCGGGGCGCTGGTCATCTACTTCTGGCGCCCATTCCGGAGTGACGCGTCGGAAAGACCACCCGTGGCTGCAGTCGGAGCCGGGGCTGCCCTGGCCACCTTCGTCGTCGCCAATGCGGCCTCGCAGACAATCGTCGCCGCCGGGCCGCTCGTCGTCGGCGCCCTCGGTGCCGGAGCCCGGGAGGTCAGCATTTTCTTCGAGACTTTCCTCCTCTTCCGGGCCCCGCTCACCGTTGCCTACAGCCTGGTCGCCCGGGTGCTCCCACCCTTCACCCGAATGGTGGAAGCGGGCCGACGGGCAGACCTCGGCCGCTGGGCGACCCGGCTCGGGGTGATGGCGGCGCTGGTCGCTGGGGCCGGCTTTGCGGTGGGCGACGTCATCGGGCCGGATCTGGTCGCGACTTTCCTTGGGGCTGAGTACCGACCCGACGCCCTCCTCGCGGGATACGCCATCGCCGGCGTCGTCGTGGCAACAACGGCGCTCTTCGTGCAGCAGATGCTGATCGCATTGCGGGCCACAAGTGCCCTCGCCACAGCTTGGTTTGGCGGCCTGCTTGCCTCCGCGGCGACGATCACCGTGACCCCCGGTTCGGCGTCAAGTCGAGTTGGCCTCGGGTTTCTCGTGGGAGAAGCGGTGGCGCTGACCTTGATCGTGGCGGCCGTCAGTCGCGCGGCGCGCCGCGCCTAGCGCGCCCCGAAACCCGACAGCACCGTCCACACCGAGCGCCCCAGGATCTCGAGGTCGAGCCATGGGGACATGTGTTTGATGTAGTAAAGATCGAAGGACAGCTTCTCGATGGTCTCCGCCTCGTTGTCGGCGTATCCAAAGTTCACCTGAGCCCACCCGGTCAAGCCGGGCCGCACTAGATGGCGGTGGGCGTAGAACGGAATCGTCGCGGCGAACCTCTCCGAGAACGGACCTTGCTCGGGGCGGGGGCCAACCAGGCTCAGGTCCCCGCGCAGCACATTCCACAATTGGGGGAGCTCGTCGATACGCACCCGACGCAGTAGCCGCCCCACGCGGGTGAATCTCTCATCATCGAGCTTGGCAAAGCGTGCGACATCCGCATCGGTCTCGAGTCGCATCGTGCGGAACTTGAAAAGCGTGAACTCGCGGCCTTCGCGGCCCACCCTCTGCTGGGAGAAGACGACCGCCCCCCGCGAGTCGATCGCTATCGCGGTGGCGATCAGCAGGCCGATCACGAGAGCGAGCGGGGAGAACAGCAGCACCAGCGTTGTGTCAATGGCGCGCTTGGTGCGCACGTACGCCCCCTTTCCTGCCAAAGGCACCGTCAACTCCCACCCCTCCATCAAGTGGACGATCGGCAGGCGGCCGGTGTGCTCCTCGTATACCGCCACCAGCGATCGCATCGGATAACCCGCCAGACTGCACGATGAAACGAACCGTGCCATGTCGTCACTGAGGACTGCGCGCAGATCGACCGCGAGCACCGTCCCTGGCTGCAATGGCTGGTCGGGACCGTGGCCATCGGGATTGAGCACCGCCACGACCTCCGCGGTGGGCGTCACCAGCAGGTCCTCCACGAGCGTCTTCTCGTTGGTCACGATCACCATCGGCTCCACCCAGGTGCGACGCCGGCTCACAAACCGAGTCGTCAGATTCAGGCCGAGCCAGGTCAGCGTGGTACCGAGCACGAAAGCCCGCGACCAGTAGACGCGGGCGAACACCAAGGCGATGGCGGCGACGCCGAGCATGATCCCGGACATCGAAAGGGCCCACCCATAGGAAGGCCGCCACAGCCCACCGCTACCGGAGCGATACGCGATGAACATACCTACCCCGGCGCCCAGTCCAATCGCCCCGAGCATTCCCCAGGACTCCGGCCGGGCCACCCAAGGAACTGGGTGTTCGAGCACGACCTCCGATGCGATCGCAACCGCTGCGGCGAGCGCGGCGACGTCAAGGACAATGGCGGCGAGAAGGCGGCGCCTCATGGAGCACCGAGGCTACCGCGCGGTGAGCCCGAACCGCTCATGCCATGCGGCGGGCCAGTTCCACCAGGGTCCGCACCCCGAATCCGGTACCCCCCTTGGTCACGTAGTGCTCCGCCTCCGCCGCCCGAGCGGGTCCGGCGATATCGAGGTGGGCCCACGGCACCGCACCGACGAACTCCTTGAGCAGCAGCGCCGCGGTGATGGCTCCTCCGTACTTGTTTCCGGTGTTCTTCATATCGGCAACATCCGAGTCGATGATCTTGCGGTAGTCATCGGGGAGGGGCATCCGCCAAACCCGCTCCCCCGCGGCTGACGCCGCCGCAGCCACGGCTGCGGTGGCGTCATCGGTCCCGAAAAGTCCGGCGATCTTCTCACCGAGGGCGATCGAGATCGCCCCGGTCAGAGTCGCGACGTCAACGATCAGGTCCGGGTTCATTTCGGCCGCCAGCGAGAGCCCATCGGCGAGCACCAGGCGTCCCTCGGCATCGGTGTTGAGGACCTCGATTGTTTTGCCGTTGCGGGCCTGCAGGACGTCTCCGGGACGGAGCGCCGCACCCCCCGGCATGTTCTCCGTGAGAGGAGCGATGCCCACCACCCGCACCGGTAACCGCATAGCGGCGATCGTGCGCATGGCGGCGAACACCGCTGCCGCACCCGACATGTCGGTTTTCATCGTTTCCATGCTGTCTGCCGGCTTGAGGGAGAGTCCCCCGGAATCGAACACGATTCCCTTGCCGACGATGGCGAGGAAGGACTTGGCTCCGGGAGGCTCGTACCGCAACTCCACAAGGCGGGGTGGATTGGTCGCTCCCAGCGAGACTCCCCGCAAGCCACCCAGGCGTTCGGCGACGATCTCCTTCTCGTCCAGGATGCGGATCGCCATGTCGAATTCGGCGGCGATCGCCGCCGCCGACTCGGCGAGAACCACCGGGGACTTTCCCATCGCAGGCTCATTGACGAGGTCGCGAGCCAGGTTGACCCCGAATCCAATGAGGGCCCCGGTGGCAGCCTCTGCGGCGTCTCCAGCCGTGGCGTTCAAAAGAAACACCTCGGCCAGCGCCGAAGGCTTCTTCTCAGATTTGTGCCGCGTGAACGTGTAGGAACCGAGGACGAACCCGCTGCCCACGGCTTCGGCGGCACCGGGGGCGGCGTGATGCAGCGTGGTGGCGACAGTGGCGCAGCGCGCCAGACTCCGGGCAGCACTTCCTGCCGCGCGACGCACCTGCTCGGCGTCCGGGCTGGCCCCGAGACCGACCAGCGCTACGTTGCGATAGGGAACCGCACCACCGCCGGGAACGACCGAGATCTGGCCGGACTTCCCGGTGAACTCGGCATCATCAAGGTGCGATCTCAGCCACGGCAGTTGTTCAGCCAGGAGCGTGCCGGTCGCGTCGAAGCGCCTCCCTTCCCCAACCCCGACGACGATGGCCCCGGCCTCGGCGGGAGACCCGGCGCGAAACTCGATCATCGTGTCTCCTCGGTTCTGCTCGGCACCCATGCCGTCTCGGCGGATCGCGCCAACATGTACAGGTAGTCCGCCAGCCGGTTGAGATACGAGACGATCAATGAGTCCTCCAGCCCGGCGGCGCGCACGTGGGTGACCGCGCGGCGCTCGGCGCGGCGCACCACGGTCCGGGCGACATCGAGAGCCGCCGCCAGCGGGTTGCCCCCGGGAACGATGAACTCGGTGGGCATGCCCCGGGCGGCTTCGATCGCATCGATCGCGGCTTCGAGCCGAACCACCATCTCGGAGGTGACCAGGCTCGTGCCGGCGGTGAGCAGACCGCGCCGCTCCGGCGCAGTCGCAAGCTCAGCACCGACCACGAAGAGCTCACGTTGTACGGCCAGAATCGCATCGTGGATCTCATCAGAAGCGAGAGCCCGCGCCATCCCCAGAACAGCACATGCCTCGTCCACGGTCCCGTTCGCCTCCGGTCCGAGGCTGTCCTTCGCCACCCGACCCCCGTGGAACAGGCCCGTCGAACCATCGTCACCGCGGCGCGTATAGATCTTCACGAGACCGGAGTGTACGGCGGCGTCATCCCAGCGACTCCCCGGACACCAGCACCCGGCCGGCCAACACCACCCCAATGGTCGTGAGCACGGCCAGGTAGGCCAGTCCAGTGGCGGCCATCACCGCCGGGTAGCCCCGCTCTTTGAGTGCGGCTCGCACCCCGAACATCAGCACAACCGACGTGATGACCAGGACCACCCAGCCGATGGGGAGAAGGCCACTGGATGGAAGTGCACCGTAAATCAGTGCGGCAGCCGGGTCGATGATGGTCCCCCCGACGCCCAAGGCCCCCAGGTTGAGCAGGGCGCGGCGGGGGAGCCGGGGGTCCACCAGATACCAGTGACCGAGGAGCATTTGTGTGGTCACGCCGCCGAGCGCGAGCGCTCCGGTGATGGCCAGCATCGGGTAACCCGCGCCCACCGCGGCTCCGACAAACGCCAGTGCCGCGCTGGCGCCGAGTGCGGCATCTAGTGGCCGACGCCCCGCGGTGAGCACGACCAGTCCCGTCAGAATGCACCCAGCAGTCGCCGGAAGGTTCCCGCCCGAGAGCGCGGCGGGAACTCCGAGGACAAGAACGACACCGCCGCCGAGGCGGGCAAAGCCCAACCCGACAATCCCCCAGCGCGCCACCAGCGCGGTGCCAGCGGCGACACCAGCCGCCCACGATGACAAGACGGCGAAAGGTTCCACGGGTCGAGTGTATGAGCAAGGCTCAGCGGTCCTGGAGCCAGCCCCGGATGCGTGCCGCCACCGCGACGGGCGTGAAACCGAGTTCCTCGGCTATGCGCTTGTAGGGTGCCGAGGCCCCGAATCGATCGATGCCAATCATGAGTCCGTCGTCCCCGACGACTCGCTCCCAACCGAACGTGCTCCCGGCTTCCAGCGAAGCGACGGGCAGCCCTGGGCCCAGCACTTGGCGGCGGTACACCTCGTCCTGAGCGAAGAACACCTCCCAGCAAGGTAGCGAGACGACCCGCACCGAGATCGCGACTGCATCAAGCAGTACCGCCGCCTCCAGGGCAACCCAGACTTCAGAACCTGTTGCAACCAGAACCGCATCTCGCCCTTGGCGCAGAACGTAACCGCCACGATCCACCGAACCTTCAGCCCCGGAGCGATCCAACACCGGCACCGCCTGGCGGGTGAGCACCAGGCAGGTGGGACCATCGCCGCGCGCCAACGCCATTGCCCAAGCCTCTGCGGTTTCACCGGCGTCGGCGGGTCGGATCACCCACAAGCCCGGCATTGCTCGCAACGACGCCAGGTGCTCGACCGGCTGGTGAGTGGGGCCATCCTCGCCGAGGAACACCGAGTCGTGGGTCAATACGAATATCGAGGGGGCGCCAGTAAGGGCGGCGATGCGCAGCGCCGGGCGGAGATAGTCAGTGAACACGAAGAACGTGGCGCCGAACGGTCGTAGTCCACCATGGAGAGCGATGCCGTTGACGGCGGCACCCATGGCGTGCTCCCGCACCCCGAAGCGGATGTTGCGCCCGGCGGGATCATCCTGAAAGTCGGGAGTTCCCGCGATCAATGTGTTTGTCGATGGTTCCAGATCCGCCGATCCCCCGATCAGCGACGGGTAGTCCGCCGCCAGCAGGTTGATGACCTGTCCTGAGGCCTTGCGGGTCTCCACGGATGATCCGACGGACAAGTCGAGGCCAACAATCGTTGGCGGAGCAGGATGGAAGTAGGCATTCCATTTGGCCGCGGTGGTGGCGTCGATCGAGGCGAACTGCTGCTCCCACAACGCTCGGGCCTGGCGACCACGGTCCATGGCAGCACTGAAGAACTGATAGGCGGCCTCGGGAACGACAAAAGGTGGCAGGGTCCATCCGATGCGCTCCTTGAAACCGGCGATCTCGGCCGCTCCCAACGGACTGCCGTGGCTGCGCGCGGTGCCCTCGAGCGTCGGCGCTCCATAAGCGATCTTGGTATGACACACGAGCAGAGACGGACGGGGATCTCCGGTCGCTTCCACTACGGCCGCTTCGACCGCCTCGCGATCGTGACCGTCGACATCGATGGTATGCCAACCGAGAGCCGCAAACCGACCGGCCACATCCTCGGTAAAGGTGACCTCGGTGCTTCCACCTATCGAGATCTCGTTGTCGTCGTAGACGCAGATGAGTCGGCCGAGTCCGAGGCGTCCCGCCAGCGATGCCGACTCGTTGGAGATCCCTTCCATGAGATCACCATCCCCGGCGAACACAAACGTTCGGTGGTCGACGAGGCCCGGCCCGAACACGGCGCGCAGGTGAGCCTCGGCGATCGCCATGCCGACCGCGGTACCAAACCCCTGTCCCAGAGGTCCGGTGGTCGTCTCGATGCCGAGATGGGGATCTCGCTCCGGGTGACCGGGAGTGATCGAACCCCACTGGCGAAAACTCTTGATGTCGTCCAGGGTCACGGCGAATCCGCTGAGGTGAAGCAGCGCGTACAGAAGCATCGACCCGTGCCCGTTGCTGAGAACGAACCGGTCCCGGTTGGGCCAGTCCGGGTGCGCAGGGTCGACGAGGAGGTGGCGTCCCCATAAGACAGCCGCGATATCCGCCATTCCCATCGGCATTCCCGGGTGGCCGCTGTCTGCGCGCTCCACGGCATCCATCGCGAGGACGCGGATCGTGTCGACGGCGGTCTGTTCGGCATCCACTGCGCCGAGGCTAACCGCAGGATCAGCTGACAATGTGCAGTCCGCGCGGGGAGCGGTTGAACTCGTCAACACCCTCAGGACCGCAGGCAACTATGTCCTCGATTCGCATTCCGAACCTCCCGGGGACGTAGATACCCGGTTCGATGGAAAAGGTCATACCGGCTTCGAGCGGCTCGCGGTTACCGGCCACGATGTACGGGTGCTCGTGCACCTCAAGGCCGATGCCATGCCCGGTGCGGTGAATGAAGAACTGGCCGTAGCCTGCTGCCGTGATGACTTCGCGAGCGGCGCCGTCTACGTGCTCTCCCGTAACTCCGGGGCGGACGACCGCGCGCGCCGCCTGCTGCGCATCGACAAGCACCGCGTGGGCTGCAGCAACCTCGGCGGGAGGATCGCCCACGACGAACGTCCGGGTCGTATCGGAGCAATAGCCACGCCACCTGCCCCCAAAGTCGATCACGACCGTATCCCCTCCCTGGATTACCCGGTGCGTGGGTTCGTGGTGCGGCGACGCGGCGTTGGGTCCGGCGGCCACGATTGCAAAGGAGGCAACATCGTGGCCCTCTGCCAGCGTGAACTTCTGGACGTCAGCCGCGACATCGCGCTCCGTTCGCCCGGCGAATACCAGCCCATCCAGAGAGTCGACCACTCGATCGGTGGCGGCACCGGCCGCGCGGAGCAGTGCGATCTCGTCGGGATCCTTCCGCATGCGCAGCTCACGAGTGAGCGGAGATGCCGGAGTGAATCGGGTGCGAGGGAGGGTTCGCTGCAGGCCGATCACAAACGTCGCCCAGGTCTGGTCCCCGATCAGTGCTGTCTCAGCAGCTCCGCACAGGCCGGCGACGACCGCCACCGGGTCGTCGGTCTCGTCCCACGCCAAAATGGAGAAGGCTCCGTCTCTGGGAGTCACACGGGCCGCTTCGAGGCGGGGCACGACCAGAGTCGGCGAGCCGTGCAGACCAACCACGAGCATCGTGAGTCGCTCCAACGGCATCGCCTCGTATCCGGTGAAGTACGGGAGGTCGGCTCCCACTGAGAGCAGCAGTACGTCCATCGCACTCTCCGCCATGAGTTCGCGGACGCGATCGAGACGGCCCGAATAGTCGGCTTCAGGGAACATGCACGGTCAGGGTAGTGAACCCACTCCCGGGTCCGTCTACTGCCTCCGCCGCTCCATCCCCTCGTGCGCCTGACGGTGGTGTCTTCTGCACAACAGCACCAAGTTTTCGAGCGAGGTGCTCCCCCCGTCCACCCAGTGCATGACATGGTGCGCATCGCACCAGTGGTGGGGCCGGGTGCACCCGGGATGCGTACAGCCCTTATCGCGTAGTACCAGAGCTCGACGTATGGCGGCCGGGACCGTACGCGTGGAACGGCCTACATCGAGTACCTCGGAACCTCCTTGCATCAGAACTCGACTAACGCCGGCATCACACGCGATCCGTCTCGCGGTCTCCGGGGAGATCACGGTGCCATCCTCGAGTTCACAGGGTTCCCCGGACCGCTTCTGGAGCACGTCGAGCGACACTGTCACCACCATCGATGGCCGTACCCCACCGGTCTCACCCGACTCGCCGTGGGTCAGGTGATCGGAGCACAACTCGATCAAGGCATCGGCGCGCTTCTGTCCCGGTGTGCGCGGGTCGCCGGTATCGAGGTTGCTGGCCTCGATCAGGGAGCGCAGCGCCGTCATGACCACTCGGCCCCCGGTGGGGTCGAGTTCGCCATCGACACGCACCATGCCGCCTAGGGTCGGTGAGACCTGAAGGTGCCGGCGCCGGAATAGATGTTCGCGATCGGCGCTCGCTGCCTCAGCATCGACCTGCTGCTTCCAGTACTCAAGGGCCTGGTGAGTGGCAGCCATGGACTGGCTGGCCGCAGTCTCGACCAGGAGGCCCTGATCGCGCCGAAAGTGATCTGGCGAAACCAGGGACGCCGCCAGGAGCATTGCAGTCCGAGGTCGATCGATGTCGCCGGCCGCGAATGCTTGACGAACCGAGCTGTATTCGGCCAAACCGCGAGCCTCGGCGACGTTGCGGCGGGCGGCCCGGCCGGAGTCGCCTACCCGGGACTGCAGAAAGGACTCGGGCGTGAAGTGGTCAGGCTCGAATGATCGCCGGCGGTCGATCTCGGCCAGGGTTCTCGCCGCCTCGGCTTCGAGGCGAGTCAGCTTCCCCCGCAGTGCGACGTAGCGGTCGTTGAGCTCCGAGTCGCCGATCGACTCGAGTTCGATGAGTTCGTCCTCCCCGAGTAGCGAACCAGCCGCAGGTCCGCCCAAGAGGGTGGGCATGCCTCAAAACGTATCACTGGCTTGCGACAGAATCGCCCTAAAGCGCCCGCGAACGGGTCGCGGGGTTCATCAGGATGGAGTCGTTACGGAGGTGCCCCTACCGCCGCCCCGCCGCCTCCCGGGCGTGATACGACGACCGGACCAGAGGCCCGCTCTCGACGTGGCGCAGACCCAGCCCCTCACCGACTTCCTTGTACTCGGCGAACTCCTCTGGAGCCACGTACCGGTCGATCTGGCGGTGCCGCGCGGTCGGCCGAAGATACTGGCCGATCGTGACGATATCGACGCCGACCGCACGCAGATCGGCGAGCGCGCCAAACACCTCCTCCCGAGTCTCTCCCATGCCCACGATGAGTCCCGACTTGATCAGCGACTCCGGCCTCATCCCGCGCCCGCGGGCGAGCAGGGCCAGCGAGCGTCCGTAGTTGGCTGCGGTCCGCACCTCGCGCTGCAGGCGGAGGACCGTCTCGGTGTTGTGATTGAGCACGTCGGGAGCGGCATCCATCACGGTTCGCAGCGCCGCCCGATCCCCCTTGAAGTCGGGAATGAGCACTTCCACGTCACAATCGAGTCGCTCCCGAATTTGGCGAATCGTCTCGGCGAAGATCTCCGATCCCCCATCAGCAAGGTCGTCGCGATTCACCGAGGTGAGCACGGCGTGCTCCAACCGCATCTCTGTCACCGCCTCAGCGACCCGCTTGGGCTCGTCCCAATCGACTTCGCCAGGCCGTCCGGTGGCGACATCGCAGAACCCACAAGCCCGAGTGCACACCTCGCCGAGGAGCATGAAGGTCGCGGTGCCGCTCCCCCAACACTCCGAGATGTTGGGACAGGAAGCCTCCTCGCACACGGTATTGAGCCGCAGGCCCTGCACCAACCGCTTCACGTCGCGGTACCCCGCCCCGAGATCGAGGCGCACCTTCATCCAGTCCGGCTTCTCGGGCTCGCCGGGAAGCCGGCCCCTGCGGGCCACGGGGAGTTCCGCGCGCCGCTCCGGAGAGAACGCCCCGCCGGCCACCAACTCATCGATCTCGAACACCGGCAATGCCCGCCCTGTCCCTCGGGTGAACTCGGCCCGCTGCTCGTCTACCGCTTGGTAGCCGAACTCGGCGGCGAAGCGGGGTACAACGAGTTCGATCACCTCTTCGATGGAGATGGGCCTGCCGAGCAACTCCACCAGGCTCGTGACCGGCCGATCCGGGATGCCGCAAGGAACGATGTGCTGGAAGTAGCCCAGGTCGGGGGCGACATTGAGAGCGAACCCGTGGGTGGTGACCCGATGCGATACCCGGACCCCGATCGCGGCCACCTTGCCGTGTTCGGTCCACACCCCGGGAAAGCCTTCGTCTCGCCAACCCGCCAGCCCGAGATCCGCCATCACTCCGATCAGCACCTCTTCCAGCGTGGCGACGTGAGCCGCCACCGCCGGTCTATCGCCAAGGTGGCGAACGGGATAGCCCACCAACTGACCCGGGCCGTGATAGGTGACATCGCCCCCGCGGTCCACCTGGTGTATCTCGGCGCCGACCGAGGCGGCCATTTCCCTCGACACGAGGAGGTTGGACCCGGAGGAGAATCGGCCGACCGTGTAGACATGGGGATGTTCGAGCAGCAGCAAGTAGTCGTCACCGGTACGGCCCTCGACTCGTCCCTCGTGAAGCGCCCGCTGCAGATCCCACGCCTCCTCGTACGGGAGGCGGCCCAACCACCGCACCCGCAAGCGCTCGGTTGTCACCACGGGCGTGGCAGACCGGCCACAGCCGGCACCGGAGTGAGTCCGAGTGTCACGCCAGCTCCTGCTCCCAGTCCCACGTCTCCAGATTCTGTTTGATCCTGCTCAGGAACTTCACCGCCGTCGATCCATCGAAGGCCCGATGGTCCCAAGACAGGCCGAGGTACCCGACATGGTGGATGGCAATCGCGTCGTTGCCGTCACGGTCGGTCACCACGATCGGCCTCTTGACCACGGTATCCGTGGACAGGATTGCCACATTCGGCACGTTGATGATCGGAGCGGACATGAACGACCCGAAGGGTCCCGGGTTGGTGATCGTGAATGTGGACCCGGCGAGGTCGTCGGGCTCCATCTTCCCGGAGCGGGCCTTCTCGGCGAGACGGCGCACTTCGCGGGCGATGCCGCGCATCCTCAGACCGTCGGCGCCGCGCATCGTCATCACCAAGAGCCCTTCTTCCTCGAGGTCGACTCCGTAGCCGAGGTTGACCGTTCCATGGAGTATGCGCGCCTTGTTCACCAGGTCGAGGCTCGAGTTCACCACCGGAAACATGCCGAGCGCGTCGACGACCGCACGGCTGACAAATGGGAGGTAGGTAAGCGAGAAACCCTCCCGCTCCTTGAACGCGTCGCGGTGACGGCGGCGCACGCGCTCCACCGGCTCGAAGTCGACCTCGACCGACGTCCACACGTGGGCGGCGGTCTGCTTGGCTCGGATCATGTTGTCAGCGATCCGAATGCGCAGCCGCGACAGATCCTCGACGCGATCACCTCCCCCGGTGTGCATCGTCGCCGCGGTCTGGGGCGCCGGTGCCACCGCGGGGGGCGACGCCACGGTCGGCTGGGACGGGGTGAACATGGCGTGCTCAGCCGGCTTGTCGACGATCAAATCCGAGATACCGCGACCCAATACGGTGCGAGGGGGTTCGCCCCCGACTGCCTCCAGAGGTCCCGGGGCGGAGGCGATGAACGCTTCCAGGTCACGCCGGGTGATGCGACCGTCGGTCCCGGTGCCAGCCACCCGCGCCAGATCCACGCCGTGCTCGATGGCGAGACGGCGCACCACCGGCGACAGCATCCCGACTTCCGCCCCGGCCGTGGCAGGCACGCCGGTGGGTACCACTGTTGCCGGCGGGGGGCTTACGGCCTGCAGTACCGCCTGGGGCGGCTCGGCTGGCTGCGGCTCGGCCGGCTGCGGCTCGGCTGGCTGCGGAACCGTCGCCTGTGGGGCGGCCGCGGGAGCAGCGGGGGGGACCGGGGATGCAGCCACCGCGGGAACAGGCGCCGCCGCTCCGCCGGCCTCACCAGGCTGTCCGATGACGACCAATGGGGTGCCGACAGCGACGGTCGCCCCCTCAGGAACCAAGATCTCAAGAATGGTCCCCGCCACCGGCGACGGCACCTCGGTGTCGACCTTGTCGGTCGAGATCTCGAGAAGGACCTCGTCTTCGCGAATGGTGTCTCCCGGCTGCTTCGACCACTTGAGGATCGTGCCTTCCGTGACCGTCTCGCCGAGCTGAGGCATGGTGACCGTAAGGGACATGGGTTGATTCTCCTACAACGCGGCGAGTTTGTTTACGGCAGCGACCACCTGGTCGACCTGCGGGACAAAGGCATCCTCGAGGATCGGGGAAAACGGAATGTGAGTATGCGGCGGGGTCACTCGAATGATTGGCCCATCGAGGTCCCAAAAAGCCTCGGCTGCAACTCGGGCGGCCACTTCGGAGGCGACCGAGGCGAAGGGCACATCTTCTTGCACGACCACCAGGCGTGACGTCTTGACCACCGAGGCAAAGACGGCCTCCCAATCGAGGGGCACGATCGTCTGCAGGTCGATGATCTCCACGGAAACGTCCTCCGCCTCGAGAAGCCCGGCGGCTTCGAGTGAGGTGTGCACCATGGCACCCCAGGTGACGATGGTGACGTCGTCGCCGACCCGAGCCACCCGCGCCTTGCCCAGCGGCAGCTCGTAACTCCCCGGCGGGAGCGGCTCCTTGATGCTGCGGTAGAGCTTCTTGTGCTCGAGGAACACCACCGGATTGGGATCGCGGATCGCGGCCACCAGCAGCCCTTTGGCCGCGGTCGGGGTGCTGGGTACCACGACCTTGACGCCGGGATGGTGCGCCAGCATTCCCTCCGGGCTGATCGAGTGGAACGGTCCGGCGCGCAACCCGGCTCCGCTGGGCCCCCGAACGACGATCGGCACCGAGTGCCGCGCCTTCCACAGGTACTTGGCGGCCTCGTTGAACAGTTGATCGAGACCGGGGTAGATGAAGTCGGTGTACTGCAACTCCGCCACAGGTCGTTGTCCCATGAGGGCCGCTCCCACGGCTCCCCCGATGATCCCCGACTCTGCGATCGGGGTGTCGATCACTCGATTGGGTCCGTACTTCTCGAAGAGACCCTTGGTGACCTTGAATGCGCCTCCAAACGACCCGACATCCTCTCCCAACAAGAAAACGCGATCGTCACGATCCATCTCCTCGTCGAGCGCCAGGGTGATGGCATCGAGCAGAGTCACCGGCTCCCCCGCTGGCTCTCCGGGCTCTGGTCCGGTGAAGGTAGCTGGAGCAAACAGGTCGAGATGAACGTCTGCGGCGACTGGATCGGCCTGCGTCTGCGCCCACTCGATCGTGGTGCGGATCTTCTCCTCAAGACGATCGTGAACCGCTTGGCGTTGCGCCTCATCGAGCAAACCGCGGGAGGTCAAGTACTCCTCGAAGCGCGGCAACGGATCGCGCGCCATCCACGCCTCGCGCTCATCGGGTTTCACGTATTCAGCGGAATCGTGACCGGCGTGTCCAAAGTGACGGAAGGTGACGGCCTCGATCAGCGTGGGGCCTTCGCCCCGTCGCGCCCGCTCCACCGCCTCGCGTGCCACGGCGTAACACTCGAGGACGTCGTTGCCATCGATGACGACACCGGGGATGCCGTATCCGTCGGCGCGGTGTCCGGAGTAGGCGAGACGGAACTGGCCGTCGTTGGGAGTCGAGTATGCGTATTGGTTGTTCTGGATCGTGAAGACGATCGGTAATTGCAGGACTGCGGCCATGTTGACCGCCTCGTGCCAGGTGCCAGTTGCGGTCGACCCCTCACCGCAATCCGCCAGGGCTACCCGTCGTTCGCCGCGCTGTTTGAACGCCAGCGCCGCCCCCATGGCGACCGGGTAGGCGTCGGGAAGCGGAGAGATCACCATGAGCGTGCCCTTCTCCAACACGCCAAAGTGGCTGTTGCCATCGCGACCCTTGCTCGGTCCCGACGCCTTTCCGTAGAAGTTGAGCATCGCCTCCTCGAGCGTGACTCCCTTGGTCAGTTGGGCCAGGAGGTCGCGATGAGTCGGTCCGAATATGTCGCCGGGTTCCAGTGCCGAAATCAACCCGACCTGAGCCGCCTCCTGGCCAACCCCCGGATAGACCGCGCCGGGGAGACGCCCGCCGCGGTACATGTTGTGCAGACGGGTCTCGAGCAGCCGACCGGTCATCATGAGCTCGTACATCGCCATGAGCTGGGCCGGCGAGAGCTCAGCGGCGTGTCCCCGGGCCTCGATCACGATCGATCCCCCCTCACATCCGTCCCTCGGTGCGCACCAGCCATGTCAGTGCAGGCTCCGCCCCGATGCCGCCAACAACGACTCCCCGATCGCTTCGGAAAGTGTGGGATGGGCGTGAATGAACGCCGCGGCCTCGGAAGGAAGCGCCTCCCACCCGACCGCATACATCAGCTCGTGGATCAACTCCCCCGCCTGCGGACCGACGACCGTTGCCCCGAGAATGGGCCCGCCTCGCTCGGAGACGATCTTCACCAGACCCTGCGCCTGACCCTTGATGATGGCCCGGCCCACGCCTGCCATCCCGTGATCGTGGGTCACCACATCGTGTCCCGCGGCGCGCGCCTGAGCCTCGGTGAGGCCCACCGACGCCACTTCGGGAAGGGAGTAGACGACTAGCGGAATCGCCCGGTACTCGACCGGGGCCGCCGTCCCGGTGGCGATGTGCGTGATAGCGGCGATACCCTCGGCGAATCCGGCGTGAGCCAGCTGCGGGGTACCCGCCACGATGTCTCCGACGGCATAGATTCCGGGGGCATCTGTGAGCATGGTGCGTCGGTCGGCGATCACGTATCCGCGGTCGAGGCGAACGCCCGCTTCCTCCAATCCGATCCCGCTGGTCACCGGTGCCCGGCCCACCGCCACCAGCACCACATCGACTTCGACCGCAACTCCCCCGGCCGAAACGGTCACGCCCGACGGCCCGATCACCGGGGGCTCGACCGCGGCCCCGGTGGTAATTCCGATGCCCTTCTTCGCCAGGATCCGGGCGAGCAGCTTGGCGGCCTCGGGTTCGGCCCCGGGGAGGATCTGGTCGAAGACTTCAAACACATGTACCTGGCTACCCAACTCGGCGAGGTAGCAGGCGAACTCGATTCCGATCGCGCCGCCGCCGATCACCGCGACCCGACGCGGCTGGGCGTGCCAATCCAAGCCGTGATCCGAGGTGACAATGCGTACCCCGTCGGGTTCGTATCCCGGGATGCTGCGCGGCACCGAGCCCGTGGCCACGATCACCTTGCGTGCTTCGAGGCGTCGTGGGGTCTCACCGGCCACGTCCACGATCCCCGGGCCGGACACGCGGCCCGTTCCCGCCACGATCTCCACCTTGCGCTGTTTGAGGAGGCCGAGCAGGCCTTTGTGCAGCTGGCCGACGACGGCGTCCTTGTGCTGGCGGGCGCGGTCCCAATCGACCGAGGGAGCGGAGACGATCACCCCTGCGTGGGCGGCATGCGCCACCTCGGCGAACACCTCGGCGGTGTGGATCCACGCCTTGGCCGGAATGCAACCCCGGTGCAGGCAGGTCCCGCCAATATCGGCTCGTTCGACCAGGACGACGGAGAGTCCAAAGTTGTGGGCGTAGAGCGCAGCGGCGTAGCCCCCGGGCCCACCGCCAATGATCGCGACGTCGTGCAACAGCCCTCCAGTCGGTGCCGCCAGAGCCTAGAGCCTCGCCGGTTGCGGAACCAGGGACCATTCGTCGGACTGCCGCCGGCCGCGGGTACCCTCGCCGGGCCATGCAAACCCGCTACCTGCTCGTGGCCGCTCTGATCACCGCTCTGGTGATCCTGGCCGCATCCCTGGTCTGGTTTCTCCGGGTCGGGACGTGATCACCACCTCAGACGGGATCAGCCTCGAGTCACTGTGGGATGAGCCTGCCGGCGAACCCGAGGGGTGCGTGGTGCTGTGCCACCCCCATCCGCTCGATGGCGGCACCATGAATGCCCCGCTCATGCGAATGGTGGCGGCGACACTGGCAGCATCCGGTCTATGGGTGCTGCGATTCAACTTTCGCGGGGTGGGACTCTCCCAAGGTGAATGGGGCGTCGGCCGTGGCGAGGTGTCCGATGTCGCTGCGGCAGTCGCTGCGGCCGGGGAGACCCGGCCTGGCCTGCCGATGGGCGTCGCCGGCTGGTCGTTCGGTGCCTCCACCTCGCTCCGCTGGCAGGCGGAGTCCGGATCGACCTTGCCTTGGGCGGGGATCGCACCCGGGATTCAGACCTACCGCGACGCCGAGCCTCCCGATGTCACCAGACTTGCTCCGGCGCCGCGACTGATCGTCCATGGCGACCGGGACCAATTCGCCTCCCCCGCCGCGATGGCTGAGTTCGCCTCCTCATTCGGGGCCCGCCTGGAGGTTCTCCGGGGTTCCGACCACTTCTTTGTGTTCCGGGGGCGGCGGGTGGGGGCTCTGGTGGCGGCGCACTTTGGAGGTCGCCCGGTGGACCCCGACGGCGGCGCTCAGACTTGAGGTCGGTAACCGCGCGATCGCGCCTCGGCGGCAGTATCCGGGGCGAAGGTGACGACGGGGAGCACGGCCACCACCTCGGCGCCACCGGCCAAGCCCCGCAACAGTGCGCACTGATCGGGATCGTCGGTGTCGTACAGCGCCAGCGTGTCGCGTAGTCCTACGAATTGATGGTGTTCCAACCGACGGATACGGGACATGATCCTCCTTGGAGCGCCCGCGCTCTCAGATGTCGTTAACTTCGACCAGAACCTGGGTCGCGCCACCTTGGGCGATGAACCGGATCTCCCCCGTCAGCTCATCTCGGCCGAAAGAGATCGTCCACGCGCTCGCCGAGCCCGATGATGCGCCGACCACGAAACCCTGACTGACCAGGCCGACATTGAAGTAGCGCACCGCCGCCTCGAGACTCGACCCCACTTGCAGCGCCATCTCGGTGCGGTGGTTGGCGCGATCGATCATTGTCGATCCGATCACCGCATCATCGGGAATGGGAAAGTCCGCCGGAATCGCCGGGGGTCGCTCCCCCACGCCGAATATCACCGGCTCGTCGGACACGTCCAGCGACCTGCCGCCGCCGCACGCGCCTGCGAGCGTGACCACCACCATCACGGTGCAGGCATGGCGTCGGTGTCGAATCACCCTCGCCCCCTAGAGACGCGGGGGTTCGCGGTACCCACCGAAGACGGACTTCATGGCCGCGGTGATTTCGCCAACGGTGGCGCGGGCCCGGGCGGCATTGACCAGGAGGGGCATCAAGTTCTCCGCGGTGCCGGCGGCGCCCCTAACCGCGTCGATCGCTGCGGCGACCGCCAATGGATCCCGCCGCGAGCGCACACCAGCGACGGCTGCCCGCTGTGCCGTCTCCACCTCGGAGCCGATGCGCAGGATGTCCAACCCGTCCTCGTCGGCACTTGCGTACTTGTTCACTCCGACAACGACCCGCTCCCCGGATCCGACCGCCTTCTCGAACTCGTACGCCGAGTCGGCCAGCGCCCCCTGGAACCAGCCATCTTCGATTCCGCGGAGGACACCGTCGAGCATCGACCCGGCTCCCATGCGATCGATCTCTCCGAGCAGACTCTCGACGCGCTCGTCCATCGCATCGGTCATCGCCTCCACCAGCCATGATCCACCGAGGGGGTCGATGACATCGGCAACCCCGGTCTCCTCGGCAATCACCTGCTGGGTTCGCAAGGCGATCTCCGCGGCGCGCTCGGTCGGCAGGGCGTACACCTCGTCGAGGGCGTTGGTGTGCAAGGACTGCGTTCCGCCGAGAACCGCCGCAAGCGCCTGGATGGCAGTGCGAACGACATTGTTGTCGGGTTGCTGCGCCGTCAGTGACACACCGGCGGTCTGGGTATGGAATCGCAGTTTCATCGAGCGCGGGTCGCCAGCGTGATAACGGTCGCGCATCCACCGCGCCCAGATGCGACGGGCGGCGCGGAACTTGGCGATCTCCTCGAAGAAGTCGAGATGAGCATCGAAAAAGAAAGACAAACGGGGGGCGAAATCGTCGACCGCCATCCCAGCCCGGGTCGCCGCCTCGACATATGCGAACCCGTCCGCCAGCGTGAACGCAAGTTCCTCATGGGCGTTGGCCCCGGCCTCGCGGATGTGATAGCCGCTGACGGAGATCGTGTTCCATTGCGGCACCTCGGCGGCACAGAACGACATCATGTCGGTGATGAGACGCAGGTGTGGGAGCGGTGGATAAATCCACTCCTTCTGCGCGATGTACTCCTTGAGGATGTCGTTCTGCAGGGTGCCCCGAAGGTCGCGCCACGACACCCCCTGCTCCTCGGCAGCAACCAAGAGGAGAGCAAAGAGGACCTGGGCAGGCCCGTTGATCGTCATCGACACCGACACCTCTCCGAGCGGGATCGACTCGAAAAGAGTGGCCATGTCATCGGCGGTGTCGATGGCAACCCCGCAATGTCCCACCTCACCCAACGCGAGCGGGCTGTCGGAATCGAGTCCCATCAAAGTGGGCATGTCGAACGCCACCGAGAGGCCGTGTTGGCCTTCCGCCAGCAGGTGGCGGAAGCGGGCATTGGTCTGGGACACGTCGGCAAAGCCGGCAAACTGGCGGATGGTCCAGGGCTTGCCTCGGTATCCGGTGGCATGGATGCCTCGGGTGTAGGGAAACGCGCCGGGATGGCCGATTCGCTCCGGCGGTTCCGAGTCGTCCGCAGGCAGTCCCAGGGTCGGTAGTTCCTCGAAGGAGAGCGTGACCCAGCGATCGCGCCGCTTCGGGGCCTCGTCGTAGCTCCGCTCCCATTCCTCCCGGGTCACCCTGGCTCCTCTGGAGTCGGACCCACCGTAACCGGGGATCCGCAGTTGGGACACGGGGCCACTGCCACTGCACCGACGATGAACGAAAACCCACATCGCGGGCAGGCGATGCGCGGCGACGGAGCCTCGGGGATCGGCGTCGGTGGCGGTGAGGCGGGGGCGATCGGTTCCGCCGCGGCACGCACGTCGTTCACCGTCCCGCAGACCGGGCAGGAGTGCCGGCCCGGGCCGGGAACGTCGAAGTTGGAGCGGCACCGCCCACAGCGGACGATCATCCGGGTTCCTCGTCGGCCGGAGCGCCCACCGCACCAATGGAGACCAGGTAATCGACATCGGCCGCGATCACCTCAGCGATGTCGCGAGCCTCGACGTCGATCTCATTTTCCACGGCACGCTGCAGGATGTGATCGATCGCGTCGCCACTGCCCAGGATCGCGCGCTGTCCCGCGCGCGGCGCGACTACCTGCTGGTATTCGATCTGCCACTCGAGAATCCGTCGCACCAGGCTTGTCCTCACGCGCAACGCGGTGGCGGGTTCGAGTCCGGCGTGGGCGAATCGGGCAGCGTCATCGAGCACATAAACCGGATCTGCGTCCCGGCGCCGCCGCCACCCCTGCCAGGTGAAGGCGAGAACGATCATCCCGAGGACCAAGACGAGGATCGAGCCACCAACCAGGGCACTCATGGGGGAATCGTACCCCGGTCAGAGACGCCGCTCCGACGGGATGGGCGCCCCGACGACTACACACCGAGCAGACCAGCGAGCTTCGCGCGATGCTGCGCGGGAGTGCCCAACAGAAGTTCGTCTGTCTTCGCCCGCTTGAAGTACAGATGGGCATCGTGCTCCCAGGTGAACCCGATCCCGCCATGGATCTGGATGTTCTCAGCGGCGCAGCGGAAGTAAGCCTCAGAGCAAAGGGACTTGGCCATCGGGGCGACGATGGCCGCCTCGGGGTCGTCAGACGCCACCGCCCATCCGGCGTAATACGCCACCGACCTGGCCGACTCGACCTGAACCAGCATGTCTGCGCACCTGTGTTTGATCGACTGGAACGATCCGATGGGCCGTCCGAACTGGACTCGCACTTTGGCGTACTCGACAGCCATGTCCAGGCACTTCTGGGCGCCGCCGACCTGCTCGAACGCCAAAGCCACGATCGCCCGGGTGGTCATGCCCTGCAATGCCTCCCAACCGGCGCCCCTCGCGCCCAGCACGGCCGCGGCCGACACCCGGACGTCCTCAAAGCTGATCTCGGCCTGCTTGCGAGTCATGTCCATTGTCTCCACGCGCCTTCGACCGATTCCGGGAGCGTCGGCTCCGACAACGACCACCGAGACCCCATCGGTGCCTGTGGATCCCTCGGCCCGCACCGCCACCAGCAGCGTGTCCGCCGTGTGCCCGTCGATCACGAACGACTTGGTGCCCGAGAGCACCAGATCTCCGCCATCAGCACGGGCAACCATCCCAATCCCGGACGCGTCCCACCGGGCGGGGTCTTCTAGTTGGGCCACCGCGACACGGCGCTCGCCGGCTGCGATCCCGGAAAGCAAGTCCTTCTTTTGCTCGTCGGTGCCGAGATGTGCGATCAAGTCCGCTCCGAGCACCACGGAGGAGAAGAAGGGAGAAGGAAAGAGGGTTCGGCCCATCTCCTCCATGAGGATCCCCTGCTCCAGGAGACCGAACCCTGCGCCGCCGAACTCCTCAGGAATCGCCATCGCCTGCCAACCCTGCGCGGCGATGTCGGCCCACAGCCCGGAGTCGAAACCCATCTCGGTCTCCATGAGGCGGCGCACCACGGTGCTGGGCACCTTGTCGTCGAGAAACCGGCGCGCCGTGGCACGGAGCATGTCCTGCTCTTCCGAAAAGGCGAAGTTCATCACCTGCCTCCGTTGTCTCCGCCGGGTGTCAGGGTAGTGAGAGGCGTACCCGGACTGTTCCGTGTGCCAGAGTGGGACATGCGACGCGGGGAGAGCTTCGATGCAATGGGCACTGATGACGGAACCGCACACCGGCATGAGCTACGACACCCTCCTCGCGATGGCGCAGTTCGCCGAACGGTCGGGGCTTGATGCCTTCGCTCGGTCCGATCACTTCTTCGCCGACCGCATCGACCGTCCCAATGCGACCGACGCCTTCGCGACGCTCGCCGGGCTGGCGCGGGACACGAACCGCGTCGAACTGGTGGTGCTGGTGAGCCCCATCACATTCCGTCACCCCGGTGTGATTGCCAAGTCCGCGGCGACGATCGATGAGATGTCGGCCGGCCGGTTTGCCCTCGGCGTAGGCACCGGATGGATGGAGGCCGAGCACGTAAAGTTCGGTCTCCCCTTCCCGGCCCTGGGAGAGCGCTTCGCCCGCTTGGAGGAGTCATTCGCCTACCTGCACCACGCACTGGGCCGCGCCTCCGGTCCTTACGCCGGGGACTACTACGCCCTCGAGAACTCCGACGTGTATCCCCGACGGCCCGGAGTCCGTCTGATCGTCGGCGGGACCGGGGAGCGGCGCACTCCCCGCCTCGCCGGGACGTACGGGGACGAGTACAACTTCACCCTTCGCCCGGAAGCCGACCCGAAAGTGCGCATTGGCCGGGTGCGGGCGGCCGCGGAACGCGCCGGACGCGATCCCGGGTCGATCACTCTCTCGGTGATGACCCAGGTCGTGACCGGGGAGACCCCGCCCGAGTTCGCCCGCAATTTGGCCCGCGTGGCGGCCGCCGATCCCTGGGGTTCCGATCCCACCACCATCGAAAAGCACCATCGCGGCCGCGGCCTCCCCATCGGCACCGGGCCCGAGGTTCGGGAGCGCATCGCCCAGATCGCCGCCCTGGGCGTCTCCCGGATCTACGTCCAGCACTTCGGTCCCTATGAGACGGACTTGCTCGAGGAGACCTTCGGAGTGTTGCGCGGCGAGTGAGATAACAGATAACAGATAACAGATAACAGATAACAGATAACAGATAACAGACAGCAGGCAGCAGGCAGCAGACAGCAGACAGCAGACCAATCGATCGAGTCCGGCATCCGATATCCGGCATCCGGCATCCGATATCCGGTATCCGGCACTTGGGTACCACTCCGGAGCCTCTTATCCTTCCCTCCCGTGCCCGCAACCCCCCTGCTCGTCATCGACGACCTCCACGCCGCCGCTGCTGGGGTCCCGATCCTGCGTGGGGTCGATCTCACGATCGAACCCGGGGAAACCCACGCCCTGATGGGTCCGAACGGCTCGGGCAAGTCCACCCTGGGCAATGTCCTGATGGGACACCCCGGGTATCAGGTCATGTCGGGGCGGATCCTGTTCAAGGGGGAAGATGTCACCACCTGGACCCCGGATGCCCGGGGGCGCGCCGGCATGTTCCTTGCCTTCCAGTACCCCGAAGAGATCCCCGGAGTGACCGTGGTGAACTTTCTCCGCACCGCGCTGTCGAATCGTACGGGCACGGAGTACACCGTCCTCGAGCTCCGCCTCAAGGTGGCGGACACCATGAAGACGCTCGGCATTGACGCCGGGTTTGCCGACCGCTACTTGAACGAAGGCTTCTCCGGGGGCGAGCGCAAGCGGAACGAGGTACTGCAAATGGCGGTACTCGAACCCGAGCTGGCGATCATGGACGAGACCGACTCCGGCCTGGACGTGGATGCACTCAGGATCGTCGCCGAGGGGGTCACCCGACTGCAGTCGCCGACCCGCGGTTTCCTCGTCATCACTCACTATCAGCGGCTCCTCGAGTACATCACTCCCGACCGCGTGCACGTGTTTGTCGCCGGACGAATCGTCGAGTCGGGGGGTGAGGAGTTGGCCCGCCGCATCGAGCTCGAGGGCTACGACACCTTCCGCATCGGAACCGGGTCGTGACAAGCACCGCTCCCACCTACCCGCAAGGGGATTTCCGGTTGCCGGTTTCCAGTTGCCGGGTCTTGGCAGTGGGCGCACCTCGGCGCGGCTCTCGCCCATCTCTCGTCGGCCATCGCCACGCGTCCGGCGAGTTCTGCATTGCGCATTGTGAATGGCGCCCGGTCACTGCCATTGGACTGTCGCGCCAGGTGGCAGCGTGAAGACCGACCTCTCCCACCTCCGCGCCGACTTCCCCATCCTGAGCCGCGAGGTCAACGGCAAGCCGCTCGTCTATTTGGACAGCGCCGCCACGACCCAGAAGCCGTTACAGGTCCTCGAGGCGATGGATGACTACTACCGATTGCACAACGCCAACGTTCACCGCGGCGCCTACCGCCTGGCGGAGGAGGCGACCGGGCTGTACGAAGGAGCCCGGAACAAGGTGGCCCGGTTCATCAACGCCGCCGCGCCCGAAGAGCTGGTGTTTACCCGCGGTACCACTTCCAGCATCAATGCCATCGCCTACGGCTGGGGGTTGTATCACCTGCGGCCGGGGGATCGCATCGTCCTCACCACAATGGAGCACCACGCCAACATCGTGCCGTGGCAACTGATCACCCGCCACACCGGTGCCGAGCTGGTCTATCTGCCGTTGGGTGTGGACTTTCTGGTCGACGTCTCCGCGCTGGACGCCATCGTCGATGAGAGGGTGAAGATCGTCGCCGTTTCCGGAATGTCGAACGTCCTCGGGTCGATCGGTCCGCTCACCGCCGCGGTGGCGGCGGCCCGTGCTGTGGGGGCAATAACTGTTGTCGATGCCGCCCAGCTTGTCCCGCACCATCCCACCGACGTGCAGGCGCTAGGCGCCGATTTCGTCGCCTTCAGCGCTCACAAGATGCTGGGGCCCACCGGCATCGGGGCGCTGTGGGGCAGGCGCGATCGACTGGAGGAGATGGAACCCGCCGAAGGCGGCGGAGAGATGATTCGCGACGTACAACTCCATGCCTCGACATGGGCCGACCTCCCCCACAAGTTCGAAGCAGGAACCCCCCCGATCGCCGAGGCGGTGGGCTTCGGAGCAGCCGTGGACTATCTCGCGGCCGTCGGAATGGACAATGTGCGTCGCCACGAGCAGGAACTCACCCGCTATGCGCTCGATCGGTTGGCGGAGATCCCCGACCTCAAGGTCTACGGTCCCACCGACACCGCGCTCCGCGGGGGCGCCGTCTCATTCACGCTGGCGGACATCCATCCCCACGATCTGGCGACGATCCTCGACCAGGAAGGCGTGGCGGTGCGGGCAGGTCACCACTGCGCCAAGCCGCTGATGCGGCACCTCGATGTCGCGGCAACTGCCCGCGCCTCGTTCTACATGTACAACGTGCCGGAGGAAGTGGACATCCTGGTAAAGGCACTGCATGAGGCGAGGAGGCTGTTCGGTGTCGCTTGATGAGTTGTATCGGCAGGTCATCCTCGACCATTACCGCACCCCGCGGCGCTCCGGGCGGCTGGCCGCTCCGACCGCGCACGCTGATGGCACCAACCCATTGTGCGGCGACGAGATCGCGCTGGACCTGGTGGTGGCGGACGGCAAGGTGACCGACGCCGCGGTCACCGGGCGGGGATGTTCGATCAGTCAAGCCTCGGCCTCGATGATGGCAGACCGAATCGTGGGCCTGACCCTGGCGGAAGTCGATGAGCTCATCCACCGCATCAAGCGCCTGCTCGCCATCGAGGAGGGAGACCCCGGGCTGGATCCAGAGCGTCCCGGCGCGACCCTCGGCGACCTGGAGTCACTCGCCGGCGTGCGCCGCTTTCCGGTGCGGGTGAAGTGCGCCGATCTCCCCTGGACCACGCTGGAACAGGCGCTGTCGGAAACGGGCAATCGGCTATCCCCGGGATCCGGATTCGGAACGGCACCAGCCACCAGACCTAGCCGCTGACCGTGCATTGCCGCGCCGAAATAGGTGCAACAGAATCTGCCGCACCGGGGTTGTGACTCCACATGACGACCGGAACGCGGACCGCTCTCACCGGCCAGGGCACCCATACCGAAGCCTTCGCCGCCCGAGACTGGACACTGCTTGCCGGCATCGCATTGATCTGGGGATCGTCGTTCCTCTTCATGGCGATCGGCCTCGATCACTTCGAACCGGGCGTGGTCACCCTCGCACGACTGGTGCTCGGTGCGGGAGCACTCGCCCTCGTTCCCGCAGCTCGAACCCGTATCGACCCCGTGGATCGGATGCGAGTGGCAGCTCTCGGGATCGTATGGATGGCCATTCCGCTATCGCTGTTTCCCATCGCCCAACAATGGATCGACTCATCGGTGGCGGGAATGATCAACGGCGCGGTCCCGATCACGACCGCGGCCTGGGCCACCCTGTTGATGCGCCGTCTACCCGGCCGCAAACAACTGCTGGGGATCACTATCGGGTTCGCCGGAATGGTGGCGATTTTTCTTCCTGAGCTCAGCGACTCCAGCGCAACGGCGCTCGGCACCGTGCTGCTACTCCTCGCGATCACGGGTTACGGATTGTCCTCCAACATGGCGGTGCCCCTGCAGCAACGCTACGGCGCCGCCCCGGTTCTGCTCCGAGCGCAATTGGCTGCACTGGTGGTGGTAGCGCCTATCGGACTACTGCAACTGGGCTCCTCGTCATGGGCCTGGGACTCAGCGCTGGCGATGGTGCCCCTCGGTGTGCTCGGCACCGGCCTGGCTCTGGTATTGATGACCAACTTGGTTGGCCGGGTGGGCAGCACCCGTGGTTCGGTGGCGATCTACTTCGTGCCGATAGTGGCGATCATCCTCGGGGTGGTAGTGCGCGACGAGGCGATTCACCCCATCGCCCTGGTGGGAATGCTCCTGGTGCTCATCGGAGCCTGGGTGACGTCGCGACGCGAGAGCTAGCGCCACGACCCGCGATCGCCAGCGAACCCAGTCGGCTCTGGCTGAGGAGGCAGGGTGCATTCAGCGACCGGCTGGCCATCGCCGCACGCCATCGCGGTCGGGCCAATAGCCAACCGCGACCTACTCCGCCACCCCGCCTTCGGTCATCGGATAGAGGTCGAGAAGGCGATCGAGTTCGGCCGCGGGCAGGCCGGTGACCTCGAGGGCCACCTCCCGCACCCCTTTTCCAGTGGCGAACGCCTTGTGGGCGATCTCTGCGGCCTTGTCGTATCCGATCTTGGGCGCCAGCGCGGTGACGATCGTGATGTTCTGGTCGAGCAGCATGGCAGCCCGCTCCGTATTCGCCTGCAACCCCTCCACGCATCTCTCGCGAAAGGCATCGGACACCGCTCCGATCAGCTCGGCGGCTTCGATCAGATTGTGGGCCAACACCGGCATCATCACGTTCAGCTCGAAGTTGCCGTTGGCGCCCGCCCAGGCGATCGCGGTGTCGTTGCCGATCACCTGGGCGACGACCTGCATCACCGACTCAGCCATCACGGGATTGACCTTCCCCGGCATGATCGACGAGCCCGGCTGAGTGGCGGGAAGGCTCAGCTCGCCGATGGCGGTGCGTGGTCCCGATCCGAGCCAGCGAATGTCGTTGGCCACCTTGAAGAGGGACACAGCAACCGTCTTGAGAGCGGCGCTGGCGAATACGGCCGCGTCTTTGGAAGCCTGCGCTTCGAAGTGGTTGTCCGCTTCGCGAAACGGATATCCGGTGCGCGCGGCGAGTTGAGCGATTACCGCCGCGGCAAATCCGGGCGGCGAATTGATCCCGGTGCCGACCGCGGTCCCGCCCAGCGCGAGCTCCTCGAGTCCGGGCAGGACCAGCTGGAGTCGCTGCACTCCGAGTCGCACCTGGGCGGCGTATCCGCTGAACTCCTGGCCGAGCCGTATCGGAGTGGCATCCATGAGGTGGGTGCGCCCCGCCTTGACGATGGGGTCGAACTCGGTGGCCTTGGCCTCGAGCGCCGCGGCAAGTCGGGACAGGGCCGGAATGGTGTCCTCCCGGATCGCCGTCACTGCGGCCACATGGATAGCCGTCGGGATCACGTCGTTGGACGATTGGCCGGCGTTGACGTGGTCGTTGGGATGGACCTTCTCGCTCCCCCGAGGTTCACCGAGCAACTCGCCGGCCCGATTGGCGATGACCTCGTTGGCATTCATGTTGGATGACGTCCCCGACCCGGTCTGGAATACGTCGAGAACGAACTGGGCATCGTGGACACCGGCTACGACCTCATCGGCCGCGCTTCGGATCGCCGCCGCGATGTCCGCTGCCACGATCCCCCGGCGCCCGTTCTCCTCCGCGGCCGCCGACTTGATGAGACCGAGAGCCGCGATCATGCGGCGGCCCAGCCGGAGCCCGGAGATGGGGAAGTTCTCCACTGCCCGCTGGGTCGAGGCGCCGTAATATGCGTCGTCGGGCACCTGCATCTCACCCATCGAGTCACGTTCGATTCGCATGCCGCCGCTCCTTCGCGCTGAGCTCAGGGTAGGCCGAGCACACCGGTGCGGGCCGGGACCATTAGGCCGGTCACAGGCCCCTGAGGAATGAGTCGGTTTCGGGGACGACCCCATCGCGGTCGCGGCGCATCCCGTCATAACCCTCGGCGTCGAGGCGGTCTGCCAGGCTCCGGTCCCCGGAGGCGACGATCTGGCCATCGAGCATCACATGTACCCGATCCACTTCCAGATGGCGCAGCACCCGGGTGTAGTGGGTGATGACCAGGATGCCCAGCCGCGGACTGCGCATCGCCTGGACCGCTTCCGCGGCCTGGCGCACCGCGTCGACGTCGAGCCCCGAGTCCAGCTCGTCGAGGATCGCCATGCGCGGGCCGAGGGCGAGGAGTTGCGTCATCTCGGATCGCTTCTTTTCTCCCCCGGATAGACCGACGTTGACCGCCCGGTCGAGGAACTCTGCGGTGTCGAGACGAGCGGTCGCCAACTCGGCGCGGGCCGCCACGCCATCACCACCCGCCGCCGCCATCTCCGCCAGCAGTTCGGCGAGGGTGACCCCCGGGATCTCGACCGGATACTGGAACACCTCGAACAGGCCGGCTGTGGCTCGGCTGGCCACATCGAGGCCAAGCAGGTCGACACCACCCACCGTTGCCACCCCCGTTGCCGCGTACCCGGGACGCCCCATCAGCGCGTGGCACAGCGTCGACTTCCCCGATCCATTGGGACCCATAAGGACGTGCAACTCCCCAAACGGCACGTCGAGATCCACCGCCTTCAGAATGTGCAGATCCCCGAGCCGCACGTCCAAGCCGGAAACGTGCAGGGCGTTCACGCCGACTCCTCGTCCTCGGCGACTGGTTCGAGTGTGGTGAACACCTCATCACCGGCGATCTCGATCTCGTAGCGCCCCACCGGCCGCGTGGCGGGAAGCGACTGCGGGGCCCCGGTGCGAACGTCGAACTCTGAGCCGTGGCGAGGACACTCGACGGTGTGATCGAACAGTTCCCCGTCGGCCAGAGATGCTTCGGCGTGGCTGCACTGATCCCCGATGGCGTACACCGAGTCGCCGATGCGGAAGACGGCGATGCGGTGCCCTTCCACCGAGATGCGAACCCCGCGCCCCATGGGTAGTTCGGACAATGCCGCCAGGCGGACCCGGATCATCACGACTCCACCCGGGAGTACTTGTCCATCATCGCGGCGCGCAACAACGGTTCGAGCCGACGCTCGCCGAACCGCATCAGCGCCTCCTCGAAGAAGCCCTTCACCTGGAGACGATCCGCCCTGGTCTGCTCCAGGCCGCGGCTCATCAGGTAGTAGCGCTGCTCCTCGTCCAGCGGCCCCACCGCCGAGCCATGGCCACACCGGACGTCGTCCGCAAGGATCTCCAAGTTCGGCACGGAGTGGGCCTCGGCCCCGTCGGAGAGAACCAGATTGCGGTTGGTCTGATGGGCGCTGGTCTTCTGGCCCTCCGGTTCGATGCGGATCAACCCGGTGAACACGGAACGGCTATTCCCCGCCACAGCGCCCTTGAGGAACATCGCCGACGTGGTGCCACGAGCGGCGTGGCGCAGGAAGTAGCGATAGTCAAGGGTTTGCTCCGCGTCGCCGAAGTAGGCCCCGACGATCTCCGCCGCCGACCCGTCGCCGATCAGGTCGACGGTGAGGTGCAGCCGCGAGTACCGCCCTCCCAACCCCGCCTCGGCCAGACCGACCGTGGCATCCCGGCCGGCGGCATAGTGGTGACGCGCCACGGCCGCGGTGGAGTCGCCCCACTGTTGTACGACCGTGAGCGCAACCCGAGCCCCGTCACCGGCCGCGATCTCGAACCGCGGCACGACGAGCAGCGGGACTCCATCGGGTGAGCGCTGATGCACCACCACGGAAATCTGGGACGATGACCCGGCCACGATGCGCACCCGGGGCATGACCGCCGAATCGGGAGTCACCGCCTGCAGGTCCACCAATACCGGTTCGGTGGGGCGCTCCCCCTTACCCACCACGATCACAACTCCGTCGGCGGCAAAGGCCTCGTGGAGCGCCTCGAAGCGGTCCGTGATCGGCGGCGGATCGCCTGGCTCGGAACCATGGTGCCATGACTCCACGCTCACCCCGGGCGCGGATTTGGCGGCAACCGTGTAGCCGTCGACATTCACCGCGACGGCCATGGCCGGGATCGGAAGGATGGTGGCGAGCGGAGTACCCGGCGCCTCGGGGATCCCGAACTCTCCCAGGTCGACATCGGGATGGACGTAACGCCAGTTCTCGGCGCGTTCCGACGGCATCTCCATTGCGGCGAAGGCTTCCCAACCGGCGGCGGCACGCTTGCGATGGCCGCCCTTGATGGCAGCCGTCACGCGGTCGTGAGCAGTTCGATCGATGGGGAGCACGGGAGAAAAACCTCGGCTCGACGGAGCTCGCATGGTATCGGTCGCGAGGCCACTACCCAAGATCGCGGATGACGCGGCGCACGTCGGCCAACACCGCGTCGAGCATCTCTTCCGTGAGTTTGCCCGTGAAGGTGTTCTGCTGGCTGGGGTGATAGCTGGCGATCACCACCGGTGGCGCCGGTGCGCCCGGTCGGGGCCCGGGTTCGGCTACCGCGCCGTGAGCGAACCGGGGACGGGGGCGCGGCATCAGGAACCCGGCAGCGGTGTAGAACCGGAGGATTGTCTCCCAGGCGAGTCCACCGAGGCACAGCACCACTCGGACCCGCGGCAGCAGTGCGATCTCTTCCTCGAGCCAATGCCGGCACTCGGCTCGCTCCGCGGTGGTCGGTTGGTTGGCGGGCGGAGCGCAGCGCACCGCGGCGGTGATCCAGCAGTCGCGCAGCTGCATCCCGTCATCGCGGTGGGTCGAGACCGGGCGAGTGGCGAATCCGGCCCGGTGCAGAGCCCGAAACAGCCAGTCCCCCGACCGATCGCCGGTGAACATGCGCCCGGTCCGGTTGGCGCCGTGGGCGGCGGGCGCCAGACCAACCACGAGGAGACGAGCGGCAGGGTCGCCAAAACCCGGCACCGGACGCCCCCAATACTCCTCGGTGGTCCACGGCGGGCGGCGATCGCGGGCGACCTGCTCCCGCCAGGCGACCAGGCGCGGGCAGGCGCGACACGCCACGATCCGGTCCCGCAGATCTTCCACTCGGTCACCCTAGGGTTGGGGACAAGTCCGGGGATTCGCCTGTGAACAACTCTCCGGGAACCTGCAGGCGGAGCCCCCGCGGGGCCTGCGCGGCGTGGCTGCGGAGGTTCCCACCTACCTGTCCACAGGCCCCTGTGGATTGCGGTTGCGGCCCCTTCGCCCCCGGTGATACCGTTGCCGCCGCCCGACCTGCTCGGAAAGGATGCTCTTTGGCCCGGAGGCTGCGAGAAGCCGCTCACCCATCCGACGGCATCGGGATGTACCTGGAGTCGGTGGCGGCTCACGGCCTGCTGACCGCCGAGGACGAGGTGCGCCTGTCCCGAGTGATGGAGTCGGGACACAAGGCTCAGCAGGTGATCGACGCTGGGGGCAAGATCACGCCCACCGACCGTATCCGGTTGTTTCGGGCGATTCACGCCGGGGACGAGGCCAAGGCCCAGTTCATCCGCTCCAACCTGCGTCTGGTGATCTCCATCGCCAAGCGCTACAGCGGACGCGGTCTGGATCTACTCGACCTGGTCCAGGAGGGAAACCTCGGTCTGATCCGGGCCGTGGAGAAGTTCGACTGGCGCAAGGGCTTCAAGTTCTCCACGTACGCCACGTGGTGGATCCGGCAGGCGATCACGCGCGGTCTGGGTAATCAGGGACGCACCATCCGGCTGCCGGTGCACATGGTCGATGTGGTGCGCACGGTTCAAGAGACGGTGCTCGGCCTTCAGGAGCGGTTGCATCGCCGCCCCACCATGGAGGAGATCGCCCAGGCATCGGGACTCGACAGGGAGCGGGTCGAGCTCGCTCTCACCGCTCCGAGTGACACGGTCTCCCTGGAGCGGCCCGTCGGGACCGAAGGCGACGCCGCGTTGGGGGATTTCGTCGAGGACGAGGCCGCGCTGGATCCGTTCGAGGCGGCCGCGGGCGCTTCGACCCGACATCACATCGACACCGCGATGTCGATGCTGGAGGATCAGGAGCGCCAGGTGATCCTGCGCCGCTATGGCCTCGACGGACGCACACCACGCACCCTCTCCGATGTCGGCAAGGAGTTCGAACTCACCCGCGAGCGGATTCGCCAGATCGAGGGCAGGGCGCTGGCCAAACTTCGCCACCCCTCCAGCGGCTTCGATCTGGAGACCCTGCTCTGAGTCCAAGAGTCAGGGTGATGGCCCGCACTGGCTTACAGCTGCCAGCTGCTACACGTCGAACAACCGCGGGGCTCTGCCTTCCAGGCCGCGCAGTAGGTCATAATCGACCTCGACCCATCCGATGCCGCGGGCCGCGGCGAGCACGCGCGCCTGGGGGGTCACTTTCGTCGCGGCCAGGATTCCCCGCACCGGTGCCAGCGTGGCATCACGGTTCAGCCGTTCCAGGTACCGGGTGAGCTGTTCGACCCCGTCGATCTCGCCGTGCCGCTTGATTTCCACCGCCACCACTTGCCCGGACGGATCGCGGCACAGCAGGTCCACGGGTCCCAGGTCGGTGTGATACTCCCGCTGCAGGACCTCCAGGCCCGCTTCGATGGACGCGGCCCGATCGGCGAGCAGCTCCTGGAGGTTGCGCTCCACACCGTCCTTGGCCAGACCCGGATCGACCCCCAGGTCGTAGTCGGCGTCAGCCAACATCTCCTCGAGCACGATGACAAGGGATTCGCCCTTGGCGTTGGTCACCACCCAGCGATCCGGCCCTTGCTCGAGATGGTTGGGGGCGTTCATCCAGTTGAGCGGTTTGTACGCCCCACCGTCAGAGTGGACCGTGACACACCCATCGGCCTTGACCATGATCAAGCGCACCGCCGACGCCAAATGCGCCGAGAGCCGCCCGGTGTATTCGACGGTGCAGCGCGCCACCACGATCCGCATGAAGCGGGAGGCTAGAAGGGCGGATGACGATTGGCCATCGGCCAGAGAGGTGGGCAATGGAAGGCGGCTGCGCAATTCGTCTGCGGTCTGCCGTCTCCGACTCAATCCAACAAATTCTTCAGCGTCGCGCGAAAGTCTTCGGCCAGCTCCGGCCTGGATAGCCCGACAACCACCGTGGCTTCGAGCAGACCAGCGGGGTGGCCGACATCCAGCAGATCGTCGCCGACAATCAGACCCAGGGCGCTATTGCGGCGGGCGGCGCGGTCGATGGCATCGGTCAACTGGATCTCCCCAAGGCGGCCCGGCCGAACCGCGGCCAGGTCCCCGAAGATCTCCGCGCCGAACACGTAGCGGCCAAGCAACCCGAGATCCGAGGGAGCGGCATCTCCAGGTTTTTCAACCGCCGCTGTGACATCGACCACGTCTCCGGTGACGTTCTCACCGATCGTGACGATCCCATAACGGTCGAAGAATTGCGAGGCGACCCTGCGGAGAGCCACCGCGGGACGACCGTCGTAGAGGCGGACCAGCCGCGGAGTAAAGGCGTGCCCGGGGCGCGGAAACATGTCGGAGAGCAGGCACACGAATGGACGACCGGCTACCGCCTCCTGGGCACGCATCACGGCGTCGCCGAGACCCCGAGGTTCCGGTTGCAGCACTGTCCGGAAAGTCACCCCCTCCAGACCGGCGATGGGGGCGCCCTCGGTGAAGTGGGCGATGACCGGATCGCCAGGCCGGTCGTCGACCACGAGGATCACTTCGGTCACCCCCGAAGCGACAGCTTCCTCCACCACGTACTGGATCACCGGCCGGTCGACCACGGGAATCAACGGCTTGGGCACCACGCGGGTGGCGGGCTGCATGCGTGACCCGACGCCGGCGCATGGGATCACGGCAACGGTGATCGGCGCGGGCATGGAAATACGCTACCGCGGCGCCCTGCCCATTGCCCGTTACCCGGGCCGACCGCCCATCGTCCCTGGCACATGGCCAATGGCCGCTCAGATCACGTTGTCACTTTTCCCTGACATCTGTCGCACCACGTCGGTCTGTCCGGTGTGATACGTGTCGTGGAAGTAGCCGAACATCACCTGGGCGCCCCGGGGGGCGGTGCGCCCCTCTCCGGAGGGCAGCTCGGCGGCCATCGAGGCATCGTCGGCCGCGGCCAGGGCGGCCTCGAGGCGCTTCTCGGTGCGGTCCAGCGCGGCGAGAAGGTCGGCCAGGGCGAGTACCCCGGGACCATCGCCGGTGATCGGTTCACTCTCGCGGCGGTAGCGCTCGGCTCGCGGCCCCAGAACAGGTTCGCCACCCAGGACACCGAGGATGTCGTCCCGGGTTGCCACGATGTGGCCCACCACCCAGTTGAAGCAGTTGGTGTTGTAACCAGATTGGCGGAGGGCATCCTCCTCGGTGAGCCCGGCGGCGTGGGCGATGATCAGCCGCTGGTTGCGGCGAAACCCTCGCGCCAAGAGATCGGGGAGCACAAACCGAGACTAATCGCCGAACTCGAACGACACGGCCCCGCCACCACGAACTCGAAAGTAGGTTCGACTCCGACTGACTGCTGACCGCGTGGGGTGGTTCGGCCTTCAGCCGACCGAACCCTCCATCTGCAACTCGATCAACCGATTGAGCTCAACCGCGTACTCCATGGGGAGCTCTTTCACTATCGGCTCGATGAAGCCGGCGACGATCATGGCGGTGGCCTGTTGGTCGGTGAGACCGCGGCTCATCAGATAGAACAACTGGTCGTCGCCGACCTTGGACACCGTCGCCTCGTGCGCGATCTGGGCGTCGGCCTCTTCGATCTCCATGTAGGGATAGGTGTCGGAGCGGCTCTTGTCGTCGAGGATCAAGGCATCACAACGCACGAACGACTTGACCTCCTCGGCTCCGCTCTCCACCCGAACCAGGCCGCGGTAGCCACCGCGTCCTCCGTCCTTGGAAATCGACTTGGAGGTGATCAGGGACGTGGTGCGCGGGGCGGCGTGAACGATCTTGGCCCCGGCATCGAGATGCTGGCCCTTGCCGGCAAACGCGATCGAAAGCACCTCGCCATGCGCCCCCTCTTCCATGAGCCATACCGCCGGATACTTCATCGTGAGCTTGGAGCCGAGGTTGCCGTCGATCCACTCCATGGTGGCGTTGCGATAAGCCGCGGCACGCTTGGTGACGAGGTTATAGACGTTGTTCGACCAGTTCTGAATCGTCGTGTAGCGGCAACGACCGCCCGCCTTGACCACGATCTCGACCACCGCAGAGTGCAGCGAGTCGCTGGAATAGGTCGGGGCTGAGCACCCTTCGACGTAGTGGCAGAAGGCCCCTTCATCGACGATGATCAGCGTGCGCTCGAATTGCCCCATGTTCTCGGCGTTGATCCGGAAGTAAGCCTGCAGGGGCTGATCGACGTGGACTCCAGGCGGCACGTAGATGAACGATCCGCCCGACCAGACCGCCGAGTTGAGGGCGGCAAACTTGTTGTCGTTCGGAGGAATGATCGTTCCGAAGTATTGACGCACCAAGTCGGGGTACTCACGGACCGCGGTGTCCATGTCGCAGAACAAGACGCCAAGTTCGGCGAGGTCCTCGCGGTTGCGGTGGTAGACCACCTCCGACTCGTACTGGGCGGTGACGCCCGCAAGGTACTTGCGTTCCGCCTCCGGGATTCCCAGCTTCTCGTAAGTGTTCTTGATCGACTCCGGGACCATGTCCCAGTCCTTTACCTGCCCCGCGGTCGGCTTGATGTAGTAGTAGATGTCGTCGAAGTCGATGTCGACCAGCGATCCGCCCCCGCCCCACAGAGGGATCGGCTTGCGGAGAAAGCGCTGATACGACTTGAGTCGGAAGGCGAGCATCCACTCGGGCTCGCCCTTCATCGCCGACATCTCGCGGATGATCGACTCGTTGAGCCCCTTCTTGGGCTTGAAAACGTAATCCTCGACGTCGGACCACCCCAGCTGGTATTTCCCGATGTCGATGTCGACCTTGGTCATGCTTCTCCGTGGCTGATGAAGTGATTGTGCCATCACCCGGCGAAGACACAAGACGAGAGGTGGAGAGAAGCGGCTGCGCCGGCACGGAGCTGGGGAGTGGGGGAAGACCGATCCGTGTCCGGCGCCAACCGCTCTCGGCTATTACAACACCTTCCCCGCGTTATGTATGCCTTGTTGGGGCTCAGCTCGTGGAACCGTTGATTTCATTGCGTTTGTGGGGCTGTGGGCTCCGTGCGCCGAGCAGAGCGGTTTTTGCTTGGGGCCACCCTTCGGGGCCATTTCGCGCCGCCGCGGTCGCCCCGTTTCTCCGCCCGCAGGAGGGAGTTCGCCCGAAGGGGTGGGGGGTGCTCCGGGTCGAGCGACGGCCCGACCCGAGGCAACACGGCGGCTAGCAACCACCGGCGAGGTGCTTTTGCACTGGACCGATCGCACTGCTGTGTTTGACCACGATGCACAGCAGTGGGAAAGTGTCATCACTGGGCGGAACGCCGCCCGCGATCTGGAGATACCTTGACCAAGCAAGACGACGTAGTACGCGTGCAGGGAACCGTTCTCGAGACGCTCCCCAACGCCATGTTCAAGGTGGAGATCGAGGGGGGTCTCGAGGTGCTGGCTCGCGCCTCGGGCAAGATGCGCCGGGGCCGCTACATCCGCATCCTTCCCGGCGACAAGGTCGACCTCGACCTTTCGGTCTAC
Organism: Acidimicrobiia bacterium; assembly: GCA_046714175.1. Classification (GTDB taxonomy): domain Bacteria; phylum Actinomycetota; class Acidimicrobiia; order Spongiisociales; family UBA11373; genus UBA11373. Next base: position 90,991 of record JBKKBI010000084.1, read on the forward strand.
GACCCGAGCCGGGGCCGCATCGTGTGGCGTTACAAGACGTAGCGCGCACTCGTCCGCCTACACCGCGTATCTGGCCTTCGCTGTGGGCTATTGGGTTCCCCGGGATCAGACCTCCTGGAACAGGAACGGCCGCAACACGTGGAGCCGCTCCCCGACCTCGCCATGCAGATACCACAGGGTGGCAGCGACCGACGACAGCAGAGCGTTGCCGTCTTGAGGGGTGAAGCAGAACCCCACCAGCTCGGTCCCGTTGCGCACCGCCAGGGTCTCCACCGGTACCACCGTCTGGCTGAGGATCCGGCCGTAGTAGCCGTGGTCGCGTCCAAATGAAAAGACCTGATTCGCCGAACGCTTGTGGGTGAGCGCCACCCGGGGATTGGCGGCGAGCATCTCGATGGCGCTCTTGGCGGTGATTTCCCGGTCCAGCTCCAGGCTGAAGTGCAGGGCGTGCATGTACTGGGTGTTGATCTTGACCGAGGAAGAGAACACCGGCAGGTCATAACCCAAGGTCTCAAACAGCTGGTGGGCGTCGCGGGCGTGGTGGGTGCCGAATCGGGGATCGTCGTGGCGCCCGACAGTCGGGCTGGGGATGAAGGAGCTGTCCTGGCTGATGTCGTTCGAGCGGCGCAAGCAGACGAACCGTCCGCTCTCGAGATGCGACGTCCCGTCGGCAGCCATGGCCAGCGTTTTGATCAACACCGAGATGTTGTGGGTGTTGCAGGAAACGACGTGGATGAATCGGTCCGTCTCGGCGTCCAAAGCCTCGTCGTTGATGCCCCGGGCATACATCTTCCCAAAACCGAACTCAGAACCCTGGGCGAGAAATCCGCGTGGGCCTCGCGCCTTGTCGTAGTGCTCCACCTTGTTGGCGTTGCCTGCCGGGGTGCAGTCGATGACGACGGTGGCCCGCTCGATCGCCTCCGTCGTCTCCAGCTTCGGTTCATGACCGATCTCCTCGAAGGAGGCCTGGCGGTCCTCGTCCACGGCGAGAACCGCCCCCCGGCGTACGAGGTCCTTCACCTTGGCTCGCTCCTCGACCATCGGAGTGCGCTTGTGGAAAGTGACCTCGTCGATGCCGAAGTGCGATGCGTAATCGGCGAGGAGGCCGATCAACGGCTCCCCGATCGTGCCGGTACCGACCACGTGGACGATGTTGGACATCCGCTCTGTTCCCTCCCTGGGCGCGCGAATGGTATCGCCTCGGCGCCACCCCGGCACCCGACCGATCTGGGAGACTCCCGAGATGCGCGCGCTCCGTCACCACGGCGTCGGGAGTCTCCAACTAGAGGAGGTGCCGGAGCCGGCCCTACGACCCGGCGAGGTGGTTGTAGCCGTTGGCGCCTGCGGGGTCTGTGGCTCCGATCTGCACTTCCTCGACGGCACCGCTCGCACCGGGCACACTCCGATCACCCTCGGCCACGAGATCGCGGGCCGGGTTCATGACCCGGGCGACTCCGGCTGGTCCGAGGGGGCGGCGGTGGTTGTCGAGGTGGGGGCGCATTGCGGCACGTGCCGGCGGTGCGTGGAGGGCCGGTTCAACCTGTGCGAGCGCATGGAGATGATGGGCATCCACCGCGACGGTGGCTTGGCGGATGCGGTGGTGGTTCCCGCCCGGTCCTTGGTGGCCATCCCTCCCGGCCTGGATGCGAGCGCGGCCGCCACCGCGGTCGATGCCGGCGCCACCGCCCACCACGCCGTCACGCGCACCGGCGCGGTCGCGCCGGGCGACACCGTGTTGGTGATCGGCATCGGCGGCCTGGGCGGCTACGCCCTACAGATGGCCCGCAAACGTGGCGCCGCCGCGGTCCTCGCCGCCGACATCCACCTGTCCGCTCTGGAGCGCGGCCGCGAGCTCGGGGCCGATGAGACGGTGCTGATCGAACCCGGAACCTCGCTAGGCCGCACGGTCAAGTTGCTCACGGACGGTGGAGTGGATGTGGCTCTGGAGTTCGTCGGCAAGGCGTCGACGGTGGACGCCGCGGTCAAGTCACTGCGTCCCGGAGGCAGGGCGGTGGCCGTCGGTGTTGGGATCGAGCTCGTGGTGACCATCCCTCCCGTCTTGTGGTCGAACCACGAGTACCAGCTGCGGGGCTCCTACGGCAGCCTCCCCGGTGACACGGCCGCGGTCCTGGTGGGATTGTCCGACCGATCGCTGACCCCGCCGCCGACCACAGCAGTCCCGCTCGACCTCGCCGCCGCGGCCATCGTGAGCCGGGGGAAGTCGTCGGCGGACGGCACCCGGCTGGTGGTCGTGCCATGACCAACTCCCGGGCGGTCGGGGGCTATGTGATCTCGGACGATCCCGGCCGGATCGATACCTCGCTCGTGCACCGCTGGCTGGCCGCAGAGTCCTACTGGGCCCGCGGGCGCAGCCGCGAGGTGGTGGCACGCTCGATCGCCAATAGCATTGCGCTGGGCGCCTATCTCGGCGATGTCCAGGTTGGAGTGGCCCGGATCGTCACCGATCGCAGCACCTTCGCCTGGTTGTGCGATGTATTCGTCGCCCCCGACCATCGCGGGCACGGCCTGGGCAAGGCACTGGTGGCCGCTGCGGTGGAACACCCTGAACTCAGCGATCTCAAGCGCTTCGTGCTGGCCACGGCTGATGCCCATGACCTCTACCGGCAGTATGGATTCGAAGTCTTGGACAACCCGGATCGGTGGATGATCCGCCGCGGGTCAGCCTGACGGGACCTCAAGCCGCGTCTTCGGTTCCGAGCACGGCCGCCGATGCCAGGATCGACCACGCGGCGATGTACAACCAACCCAGCATCGCCGCCACCGCACCCAAGGTGCCGAAGGCGGCGCCAAAGCGCGCCGCGTGCGACAGGTAGAAGCCGAACCCGAGGCTGCCCCCGATCACTCCGATGCTGGCCGCCACCGCAGCCGCGACCGCGTTGGGCAGGGGTACCGGCGCCGCATGGCGATAACACAGCAGGATGAACCCGAACAGCCCCGACGCCGCCACCGGAATCCGCAACCAACGCCACAGGTCGACCAGTACTTCGCGGCCGGACCATCCCGCAAAGAACACGAACAACGACCGCCCTGCCACCAGGAGGGTGCCGCTCACCAGGAGGGTGGCACCCCCGGCGACTGTGAGCGCCATCGCCGCCAGGCGCCGCGAGGGTCCGATTCGTGTCGCATAGCCGGTGGCGAAGGCAAGACCGCGCTGGAGCGCCATCACCGCCCGAGCCCCGAGAAACAGCGCCGCCACAGCCGAGACCGTTATCAGCCACCACTCGCCATCGATGCGACGATCCGAATCGGTAAGGAGCCCTGTGACGAAGTCCCGCACCGCTGCGGGTGCCACCGGATCCAAGGCTCGCTCGATCCTCGCCACCGCGACGCTGTCGCCACCAACCACGGCCGCGGCACCCAGCAGAGCCGCCCCCAGAGGCATCAGCGCCAAAAAGGTGTGAAACGCGACCGCGCCGGCACCGAGTGATAAATCGCCGGTGCGCACCAAAGCGACAAAACGCTGCCAGTGGGACCGCATCGCGTCAAGGTAGACCCGATTCGCGACGAAGCCCAGGGTTGCCCCGGACCACTCATAGACTCGGTGACCCGATGTCACGTTCCCGCCATCCATTGCAGATTGGCGCGGCCATCGCCGCCGCGCTCGGCGGAATGAGCCTGCTCCTGTTCTGGCTGTTCGCCGCCGGGCCCGGCGCGGCCACGGCGGTCGATCCACTCGACCTCACCCTGACCACTTTGGCTGCCGCGGGGTCCTCTTCGACGGCGGCGACGGCCACCACCACGACTTCGACCACCACGACCACGATCGCAGCGATCGACCCTCTCAGCGCCTGGAGCGATTCCAGCCTGGTGGGGGCGCCCTTTGGCTCCACCGTCACGGGCCTGTTGACGTTTCGCGGCAACCCGACCCGTACCTATTACGGCGAGGGGCCAATTCCCGACACCCCGACTCTGGAGTGGCGCTACCCGGAGGATGCGATGTGCTCACAGTCCACCGACCTCGGGGTCACCGCCACGTGGTGCGGTAATGGATGGACGGGGCAACCGGTCATCTGGGAGCGCCCCGACGGCGTCACCGAGATGATCTTCGGCGCCTACGACGCCAGACTGCACTTCGTCGATGCCGAGTCCGGCACCAGCACGCGCTCGCCGATCCTCACCGGGGACATCATCAAGGGCACCCCCACCATCGACCCCGACGGATATCCCATCGTGTACTTCGGGAGCCGGGACAACAAGCTGCGGGCGGTGGCGCTGGACCGCGAGGATCCGATCGTGATCTGGGAGTTCGACATCACCGGTACCGGGAGGTGGAACGACGACTTCGATGCCAGCCCGCTGATCATGAACGACTACATGTTCGAGGGCGGCGAAAACGGGATCTTCTATATCTTCAAGCTCAACCGGGCTTACGACAGCCTCGGTCTGGTCACCATCGAGCCGGAGATCGTCCACGAGATGGAGACCTGGACCAACGAGCTCCTCTCCGACATTGGCTCCACGTATCCCGCGGTCAGCGTAGAGAACTCGACCGCGATGTATGAGGGGCGGATCTACTTCGCCAACTCCGGGGGACGAGTGATCGGGCTGGACATCACTGGCATCGCGTCGGGGAACGTCGAGATCGTGTTCGACTACTGGGTCGGGGACGACGTCGATGCCACGATCTTCGTCGACCAAGCCGGTTTCATCTATGTATCGGCGGAGTACGAGCGCTACCTGCCACGAGCCCGCGAGGTGGGACAGCTGATAAAGCTCGATCCCTATAGTCCCGACGATCCCTGGGTGTGGGGGATGTTCTCCCTCACCCCCTCTCCGGCCAAGGGTGGCCTGTGGTCCACACCCGCACTCGGCGACGGGGTGATCTACGGGGTCACCCACAAGGGCTTCTTGGTTGCGGTCGATCAGGAGACCGGCGAGGAGGTCTGGGTCTACACCCTCACCCCAGGCTCATGGTCGTCGCCGGTGATCGTCGATAGCCAGTTGATCGTGGCGTCCAGCGACGGCCTGCTGCGCCGGTTCGACATACGGGACCCACGCAGCCCCCGGTTGGTGTGGACATTCCAGGTGGGCACCGCCAGCGTGGAGGCAACGCCAGCGGTGTGGAAGGGAATGATCTACGTCGGCAACCGCGACGGGTTCATGTACGCCATCGGGGAGCTCGACGGCTGAAGCGGGCTAAGGCCCCGTGGTGGCGGGGTAATCTGCCCGCCGTGTTGCACGATTACACCACCACCACTCCGGAATCCGTCTCCTCGGTCGTCGCCGACGCCATCGCCGAAGGCGACGCCCTCGTCGCCGAGGTGGTATCCCCGGTGGCCACACGCAGCTGGGCCAACACGATGGAGCAGCTCAACCGCCTGGGCGCGGTAATGGTCCGCGCCTACGGAAAAGGGCCTTTCATGGGGCGGGCCCACCCCGACCGGGCAGTCCGTGAAGCGGGGCAGGCGGGCGAGGAGGCGCTGTCGAAGTGGCAGTCCGACCTGGTGTTTCGTCGTGAGCTACATGAGGCAATCGAAGCGTATGCCGCCACCCCTGAAGCCGCCGCCCTCGATGGTGAAAGGCTTCGGTTGCTCCAGTTCGTACGCCGCGACTTCCGCCGCGCCGGCCACGGCTTATCTGACGAGGACCGCGCCGAGGTGCAACGTCACCGCACGCGGTTGGTGGAACTCGAGGTGGCCTTCGCCAAGAACATCGACGACTTTCAGGACGGCATGGATCTGACGCGGGACCAGCTCACCGGGATACCCGACGACGTGATCTCTCGGTTCGCCGCCGGGGAGCAACCCGACACCTTCCGAGTGTCGCTCGACTACCCGGACTACTACCCCTTCATGGATTACGCCGAGGACCGCGAACTACGGCGCGCCATGCAGTACAAGTTCTACAACAAGGCCGTGACGGAGAACCGGCCACTGCTCGCCGAGGCCCTGCAACTTCGGCATCGGATCGCCGCGATCTTTGGGATGCCCTCCTGGGCCCACTACGCCATGGAGTTGAAGATGGCGAAGAACCCGGAGGCGGTCGAAGTGCTCTACGCCGGGATCGTCCCCGCGCTGACCGCCAAGGCGCAGACTGAGCTCGCCGACATGGCCATCGCCTTTGGCGGATCGGACCTCGAGCCCTGGGACCACCGCTACCTGCACACCAAGATACGCAAGGAACGCTTCGGGGTGGACCCCGTCCAGGTGGCGGCGTATTTCCCGCTGGATCAGGTGTTGGACGGTATGTTCGCCATCACCGGCGAGGTGTTCGGGCTGGAGTACCGGCTCCACGAACAGATCAATGCCTGGCATGCGGACGTCGTGGCCTACGACATCCTCGATGCCAGCACCGGCAAGCAACTCGCCACCTTCTATATGGACCTATTCCCGAGAGAGGGCAAGTTCGGCCACGCCGCCGCCTTCGACCTGCAGCCGGCGCACGCCACACCCGAGGGCTACGTGCTGCCCATCACCGCGATCCTGGCCAACTTCACCAAGCCGACCGAGACCGCACCCTCACTGCTCCGCCACGACGAAGTGACGACACTCTTCCACGAGTTCGGGCATGTGCTGCACAACAGCCTCGGTCATACCGAACTGACCCGTTTCAGCGGCTACAACACCGAGTGGGACTTCGTCGAGGCGCCTTCACAGATCATGGAGCACTGGTGTTGGAACGCCGACGTACTCCGTCGTTTCGCCCGCCATCACGAGACCGGTGCGGCCATTCCCGACTCGATGGTCGATCAACTCGTCGCCGCCCGTGACCTCCACATCGCCCTAGCGATGCTGCGCCAGGTCGCGTTCGGCAAGCTCGACATGGAGTTCCACGGTCCGGGAGCGGAGAAGGACATGGACGCCATCACCCGCGCCACGAGCGAGATCAGCGGCTTCCCATTTCACGAGGGAACGTTCTATCCGGCCTCGTTCGGACACCTGTTCGGCTACGACGCTGGCTACTACGGATACCTATGGGCCAAGGTCTTCGGTGACGACATGTTCAGTCGATTCGAAGCCGAAGGGGTGCTCAGCCCCCAGGTCGGCTCCGAATACCTGTCCCGGGTGCTGCGCCCCGGAGGCTCCCGAGATCCGATGGACATGCTGCGCGACTTCCTGGGCCGGGAACCCAATCAGCAAGCCTTCCTCAGGCTGTTGGGAATAACGGCCAGTTAGGTATCGCGATCTGCGCCGTGACGAGGGATGTTGTGCCCGTCACCAGTGGTCGCTCCGAACGGGAGACCGGTCATCGGTAACGCTGCCCGAGAGGTCAATCAGGCCAGCACCGCCTTCTCCGTCAGCGTTATCGGCGCCCGATCGATCGAGAAGAACTCCATCGGGGCCTCGGTGTCCCACTCATCGGGGGGTGCGCCGGTGAGGTGGCGCGCCAGCATCGATCCCACCGAGGGCGACTCCTTGAACCCGTGGCCACTGAATCCATTGACCACGATGAAACCTTCGAGGGCGGTGGGTCCGATCACCGGATGCACGTCCTCGACGTTCATGTCGTACATTCCGGCGACACCGGCGATCTGGCCCCGATAGGGCAGTGACGGAATCCGATGGTGCAGGGCATGGATCTTGACGTCACGGAACGCGGCATCGATGTTCCCGTTGAACGCGTCCGGGTCGGGCACCACCTCACGCTCGTCTTCCTCCTTGATCGATCCCACCAGGATCTGCTGACCTCCAGCCTCGGGTCGGAAATAGATCCCACCCGACGAATCCGCCACCACCGGGATCGGGCCTGGCACCACATCGCGGGGCCACTCCCGGTAGATCACCTGGGCACGAATGGGATGAATCGTCCATCCGTAGGTGGAATAGTCGAAACCGGCGAGGCGAGCCACCCGGGGAGCCCACGGCCCCGCGGCATTGACCACCACCGGTGAATCGATCACCGTGCCGTCCGCCAGCCCGACGCCGGTGACGCGGCCCCCCGCGGTGTTGATCGCCGTCACCTTGGTGCGCAGCCGCACATCGACGCCCTGGCGTCGGACCGCCTCGAGAAGGTCCTGGGCCGCGGACACCGGATCGAAGAAACCGCTATCGGTCTCGTAGAGGAAAGCAGGGTGCTCCGCACACTCGTGGTCGGTATCCCCGGTGAGGTCGAAGTGCCGGTTGCAGGTGTTCAGGGCGGGAAACCGCTCTCGGACCTCAGCGGCGGAGAGGACCTCCACCGCGATCCCCAGGCCCGACATCATCTCGCGCCCTGCCGCGATGGCTGCGGAGGTCTCACCCATCATCCACAGCACTCCAGTGTGATGGAATCGGGCGCGAGGTTCGGCGATGCCGGTATACCGACTCCAGTTGCGATGGGCGCGCAAGCCATCGCGCGCCACCATCATCGCCTCGGGGTGGGTGTAGCGCTGGCGAAGAATGGCACACGACGCTCCCGTCGCCCCCTCCCCGACGTTGAGCGCCTTCTCCAGGATGACGATGCGGTGCTCCGGAACGCGGCGCGCGATCTGGTGCGCGATCGAAAGGCCCATGATCCCGCCACCGACGATGACCAGGTCCGCTTGGTCCCGACTCATGCTGCCTCCTGGTCCGGATGGTACGGGGTTTCGCCGCACCCGATTGGCGACGAGGGGCGGACGCTTCACTAGCGTTGCGGGGATGCACGCCGACCTCGCCGCCGCCGTCGACACCATCTTTCCTGCGATTCGCGCCGAATTGGACGCCCTGATCCGAATCCCGTCGGTGAGCGCCGCCGGTTACGACCCGACCCAGGTTCGCCGGTCCGCAGATGCCACCGCTGATCTCCTGCGCCGTTACGGGTTCGGCGGGGTCCGTCTCCTCGAACTGGAGGGAGCGCATCCGGCGGTTTACGGCGAGATCGCCGGGCCGGCGGGAGCACCGACTGTGCTCCTCTACGCCCACCATGATGTGCAACCACCCGGACCCGACTCGGAGTGGGTGACTGCGCCATTCGAGCCCGTGGAGAGGTCGGGCCGACTCCACGGACGGGGGAGCTCGGATGACAAGTGCGGGATCGTCACCCATGCCGCAGTCGCCTCGCTGCTCGGACCCAACCCGCCGGTGTCGCTGAAGGTCTTCGTCGAGGGTGAGGAGGAGATCGGCTCCTCCCACCTCGCCGAGTTCATCGGCACTCACGGCACTCTGCTCGCCTCCGATGTGATCGTGATTGCCGACTCGAGCAACTGGCGGGTGGGTACTCCGGCGCTGACCACATCGTTACGCGGACTGATCTCGGCGTTCGTCGAAGTGAAGGTGCTCAAGTCCGGTGTGCACTCCGGGCAGTTCGGCGGTGCGGTGCCCGACGCCCTCACCATCCTCACCCGGGTGCTGGCAACGCTCCACGACGCTGTCGGCAATGTCGCCATTCCCGGTCTGGTCTCGGAGGAAACGGATCCTCTCGATCTCACCGAGGCTGAGCTGCGATCCCAGGCCGGAGTCCTGCCCGGGGTGGAGATGATCGGCACCGGATCCCTCACCGCGCGGCTGTGGACCCGCCCGGCAGCAGCCGTACTCGCCATCGATGCTCCACCGGTCGCCGAGGCCATCAACCAGCTCATCCCCCGCGCCCGCGCCAAGGTGAGCGTGCGACTGGCGCCCGGCGACTCTCCCGCTCGGGCGATGCAGTCATTGGTGGACCATCTCGAATCGCAACCGGCCTGGGGGGCGACCGTGACCGTCACCCCGTTCGAGTCGGCAGAGCCCTTCCGGCTTGGCGGCGCCGATCCGCGCCACGACGCCTTTCGGCGTGGCTTTGCGGAGGCATGGGGCCGCCCCCCGGTCGACATCGGAGTCGGCGGCTCGATCCCCTTCGTGGCCGCGTTCTCGGCCGCCTACCCCGCAGCGGCGATAGTGCTCACCGGTGCCGCCGACCCAGAGTGCCAGGCGCATGGCCCCAACGAGAGCGTGGACCTCGGCGAGCTGCGCCGGTTCATCCTCGCCGAGGCGATCGCCCTGCGCGAGTTGGCGGGCTGATCCCGGGCCCCCTCGTACATTGCCCCGTTCCCAGTCAGCCACCACCCCTTCGCCCGTGACTCGCTCTCCCTTGGGCAATGAAGCACGCCCCTAACCCCCCAACCCGGCCCTCCTGCATCTGCCATCTGCCATCTGCCACCTGCTGCCGCTTTGGCTCCGCCCTCATCGCGCCGATATCCTGCTGCGGTCCGGATCGGTCATATGCCGTCCCGAATCAGAGGAGTGCCCACCATCAGACGCATCGCCCCGCTCGCCGCCCTGCTGACGGTGCTTACCGTCGGCGCACTGCCCGCCAGCGCCGCCGAGGCTCGCATTCCGCTGATCGGGGTCAACGGTTTCTCCACCCTGATCCGACTCGAGCCCGGTGACATCGGTCCGGACGTCGCCGCATTGCAGCAGGCACTCACCGACGCCGGCTTCTATCACTCCGAGATCAACGGTGAATACGGAGCGGCCACGGAATCCGCGGTCGTAGCCTTTCACAAGTACCTGCGCCTGGAGCGGAGCGAGGTCTTCTCGGCGCTGGACTGGATTCGTCTCGAGTTGCTCCCCGAGCCCGGAATCCCCAACCGTCATGACGAGACCGACTACCTCGAGCTCGACCTCGACCGCCAGTTGCTCTTCCTGGTCCTCGATGGCGAGGTCCGCCAGGTGATCCCGGTGTCCACTGGCGGTGGGTACGCGTACCGCAGCCCCCGCACCGGCAACACCCATCGGGCGATCACACCGGTGGGCGACTTCGAGCTGCGGTGGCACCAGCTGGGATGGGCCTGCGACCCGGTCTCGGGGTGGTGCGTCTACAAGTACTGGGCGTTCACCGATTATCTCGGAATCCATGGTTATCGCAGCGTGCCCAATTACCCCGCCTCCCACGGATGCGTGCGCGTGGAGTTGTGGGATGCCGATTGGATCGAGCCGATGCTGTTCACCGGGATGCCGCTCCATATCTGGTACGAGGCACCCGTGATCCCCGGCCCGCCGCAACCGCCCACGCCGTCACCCGCGCCGCCGGACTGAACCCGGCGACGGGTTAGCCTCCTGCCGCCGTGCGCAGATTCTCCCCCATCGTCCTCGCCCTGATCGTCGCCGTCGCATGCGACCCGGGACAGACAACGTCCGATACTCGGCCCGGCGGACCGCCCGTGACGGTACCCGCAGAATCCACCAGCACCACCCGCGACCCACGGCCGTGCGCGGCCACAACGGTGATCGCCCCCTCCGTCGCCGCCAACGGGAGGCCGGTCATCGAACGCCTGCCGGCAGGGAATCCCCATGCCGCCGCGGTAGCGGCGTCGCAGGCGATGTTCGACTGTGCCATCGAGGTGGTGGTCGTCGACAGCACTGGTATCGATCGCATCGCGCTGGCCGCAGTCCTCGCGGTGGCGTTTCAGGCTCCGCTGCTGTTCGGCGATGAAGGGGCCACCAGCCTGCTCGCCTACGAACTCGACCGGCTCGCCCCGAGTCGGGTATGGCTCGTCGGTGACATCGCCGCCGCCGAGTCACCATCCTGGGCCGAGGTGGTGCGGATCGGGGGCACCGACCAGGAGATCGCCGCGGAGATCACGAGCCTGATCGGCGCCGACGAGGACTTGCCACTACCCACCACTGGAGGCACCGACACTGTGGCGGTGACCATCGAGGCGATGGTCACCGGCAAGACCCTGACCCCGCCCGCTCCAGGCGCCACGGTCGCACCGTTGGCATCGGGCGACGACATCGTCGCCGGCACCGGCGCATCCGGCATGCTGTGGCTCGTCGATACCGGCGAACCCGAGGCGGCCCTGGTGGCCGCGGCCGGGGCGATCACGTCCGGGGGCTTCCTGGGCCTTGTCGATGGCCGCGACCTCCGGCTGGAGACGGCGCTGGGCCGCGATCTGGCCCCAATCGCCGACGCAGTGCGCGTCATTCAGATCGTGGGCGGCACCGAGGATGCCGGATGGCAATCGCAGGTGCTGCTGCGCGGCGCTGAGCTACCCGGGGGCGGCTTTCTCATGTTTCCCGGGCGTCGCATGGTGGCGCTGTACGGCAACCCCCTGACCACTTCGCTAGGCCCGTTGGGGGAACAGGATCCCGCCGCTGGGCTCGATCGCATCCGCGACATCTCGGTCGGATATGACGCCGACGGCAACACTGTCCTGCCGACCTTCGAGATCATCGCCACCGTCGCCGCCGGCAGCCCCGGCAACGATGGCGACTACTCGAACGAGATGCCGCTCGACCTGCTTCACGCCTGGGTCGACTTCGCCGCCGCCAACGGAATGTACGTGCTCTTGGACCTGCAACCCGGTCGGACCACCTTTCTCTCCCAGGCGGTGCTCTACGAGGCGTTGCTGCTCGAACCCCACGTCGGTCTTGCCCTCGATCCGGAGTGGCGCCTCGCCCCCGATGAGGTACATCTGGAACAGATCGGTTCCGTGGGCGCCGATGAGGTCAACGAGGTGGTGGAGTGGCTGGCAGCCCTGACCAGGGACAACGCCCTGCCGCAGAAGGTGCTGCTCATCCACCAGTTTCGAGCTGACATGCTCCCCGACCGGGAGCGGATCATGGCCACTCCCGAGTTGTCGTTGGTGATCCAGATGGACGGCCACGGCACCATCCCGGAGAAGATGACTTCGTGGGTGCGCACCACCACAGGCTGGGAGACCGACCAGTTCGAGTATGGGTGGAAGAACTTCTACGACGAGGACATACCCGGTCCGATGGCTGCGGCCGATGTGCTCGCGCTCGTGCCGGCCACGGTGTACATCTCGTTCCAGTAGATGACGGAACTGCGGCGCCACTGGACCCTCGACCCTGCGGTCACCTTTCTCAACCACGGTTCCTTCGGCGCCTGCCCGCAGCCGGTGCTCGATCACCAATCGGAACTGCGCGCCGAGATGGAGCGCCAGCCAGTGACATTCCTGGTGCGCGTCCTCGAGGAGCGACTCGACGCCGCCCGGAGGGCCCTGGCGGACTTCGTCGGCACCGACCCCGCCGGGCTGGCCTTCGTCCCCAATGCCACCACCGGTGTCGGGGCCATCGTGGCGGGAATTTCGCTGCGCCCGGGCGACGAGATCGTCGTCACCGATCATGGATACAACACGGTGCGCAACATCGTCGATCTGGCCGCCAGCCGCGCCGGGGCAGCGGTCCGCCAGGTGACGCTGCCCTTCGCCGGGATCGCAGACGATCTGGTCACGGGTGCGGTGCTCGCTGCGGTGGGACCGCGCACCCGGCTGGTGATCGTGGATCACGCCACCAGCCCGACCGCTCTCATATTGCCGGTGGCCGCGATCGCAGCCGCCCTCGAGCCCGGCATACCGGTGCTGATCGACGGCGCTCATGGCCCGGGGATGCTGCCGCTCGACCTCGACGGAATTGGCGCCTCGTTCTATGTGGGCAACTGTCACAAGTGGCTATGTGCTCCCAAGGGTTCGGGTTTTCTCCATGCCGCCGACCGGGTCCGGTCCGAAGTGCTGCCCGCGGTGGTGAGCCACGGGTTCAACTCCGCGCGGCGCGACCGCAGCCGGTTTCACCAACTGTTCGACTGGACTGGAACCGCCGACCCGACCCCCTACCTGACGATCCCCACGGCGATCGAATTCGTCGGGTCGCTGCAGCCCGGGGGATGGCCCGCGATCCAGGTCCGTAACCGGCGACTGGCGCAAGACGCCCGGACGCTTCTCACCGCCGCCCTGGGAACTCCGGCACTGCCCCCCTCGGAGATGATCGGATCGATGGCGTCACTACCGCTGCCGGCATTGCAGCCGGCTCCAGCTTCGCCCGACACCGACCCGCTGGCGGTATCGCTGCGCGCCGATCACGGGATCGAGGTGCCGGTGTTCTCCTGGGGGGAGCAGAGAATGCTGCGGATCTCAGCCCATCTGTACAACGAGATTGGCGACTACGAGAGTCTTGCTGTCGCGCTGGCGTCGGAGATCCTGTAGGGAGTCGCCAGTAGGTTCGGAGCGCTCAGTCAGCGCCTGCGACGGCCACCGGTGCGGAAGCGACGCGACAACTCGACGTCGCTGGTGCGAGCCATCTCCAAGACGTCGGGCTGGTGCGCCACCAGATCATCGAGTCGGGGATCGTTGGAGAACATCTTCACGATCTCATAGGTGAGGCCTGAGGCGCGTTGCAGGCGCTGCACCTCCTCTACCTGGTCCCATTCGACGAGGGTCACCACCAGGCCCGACTCTCCGGCCCGGGCGGTGCGCCCGGAGCGATGCACGAAGTCCTTGTAGTCCTGAGGGGGTTGATAGTGGAGCACCACATCGACATCGGCAATGTGCAGCCCCCGGGCCGCCAGATTGGTGGCGATGAGCGCCTTGAGGCGGCCCGCGGTGAAGTCAGCAAGGCGCTGCTCGCGGTCCGACTGACGAAGATCCCCGTGAATCGGCTGGGCGTCGACGCCTTCGGCGCGCAACAATTCTGCAGTCCGATCCGCACCGTGGCGGGTGGAGACGAATACGAGCGTGCGGGTGACGCTGCGGATGATTCGGGCGGCCAGTTTGGCCTTGTCCATGTGGTGCACCGCCAAGAACCGGTGGGTGGCAGTGTCGACCAGGTCGCTGGTCGATGCCACCTCGTGGCGCACCGGGTCGTTGAGGTAGCGGTTGATCAGGCCCTGTACCTGGCCGTCGAGGGTGGCGCTGAACAGCATCACCTGCGGCTTACCCCCGATGCGGCGCATGATCTGGTGCACCTGGGGCAGGAATCCCATATCCGCCATCTGGTCGGCCTCGTCGAGGACGACCGAGTGGACTTCTTTGACGTCGACAGCCCCCCGATCGATGAGATCGATGAGCCGGCCCGGTGTGGCCACCAGCAGATCGACCCCCTGGCGCAGCTGTGCGATTTGTGCCCCCATCGGCGCACCTCCGTAGACCGCGGCCAGGGTCAACCCGCGGGACTCCCCGAGCGGGCGCAGCTCCTCGGAGACCTGGAGGCACAACTCCCGGGTGGGCACGACCACCAGCCCGTGGGGATCGGGCTGGTCGGCGTGGGCAGTGCGCTCGATGAGAGGGATGCCGAACGCCAGGGTCTTGCCCGAACCGGTCTGCGCCTTACCGCAGACGTCGCGCCCGGCGAGACCATCAGGAATCGTCATCGTCTGCACCGGAAACGGCTCGATGATGCCGCGCTCGGCCAGGGCAGCGACGAGATCGGGAGAGACTCCGAGTGCGGCGAAACCGGTCGCGGGAAGTTGTGCGGAGTTGATCTGGGACATGAACCTCGATGGCCCCGTCGCGCTCCGGGAAGCCGGGATGATCTGCGGGACGAGTCCAAGTTAACACCGAAGGTGTCGGTAACTGTTACCCGCCACCCGGTTTCCCGATCGGCCAACCGCCAACCGCCGCCAACTCCTCGCTACCGTGCCCGGGTGCCCCCGGCCGCTCGCTCCGTGCAGCGCACGTATCTCACCCTGATGCTGCTCAACACGCTGGCATCGTCGTTCATCTGGGGGGTGAACACGCTGTTCTTGCTCGACGCCGGGCTGAGCAACACTGAGGCCTTCGCTGCCAACGCGTTCTACACGCTGGGAATGGTGGTGTTCGAGGTCCCCACCGGGGTAATGGCGGACACCAAGGGGCGACGCGCCTCATACCTGCTGGGCACAGCAACCCTCCTGGTGGCCACGTTGGTGTACCTCTTCATGTGGCAGACCACAGCCCCCTTCTGGGGTTGGGCGCTCGCATCCGTGCTCCTCGGACTGGGGTACACGTTCTTCTCTGGAGCCGTGCAGGCGTGGCTGGTCGATGCCCTTCACGCCACCGGTTACACCGGCGACACCGCAGCGGTGTTCGCCCGCGGGCAGGGGGTGGAGGGCGGCGCCATGCTCGCCGGGTCGGTGGCTGGCGGCTTTCTCGCCCAGGCCACCAACCTCGGCGCCCCATATCTCGCTCGGTCCGCGCTACTCGGAGTCACCATGATTTTTGCCTTCGTTGCCATGCACGATCTCGGGTTCGCCCCGCGACGCGGCGAACACACCGGCGACGAGGTCCGCCGCATCCTGCGGGCATCCATCGATCGCGGCTGGCGGGTCCGGCCGGTGCGCTGGATGATGTTGTCGGCGCCGTTCACCATGGGAGTCGGCGTGTATTCGTTCTACGCCGCCCAGCCGCACCTGCTCGAGCTGTACGGCGACGAGTCCGCTTTCGGGGTCGCCGGCATCGCGGCTGCCGTCGTCGCTGGGGCACAGATCGCCGGTGCCTTGCTCGTGCCCGCCGTGCTCCGCAAGCTGCGGCGCCGTACCGATGCTCTGATCGTGGCTGCGGTCACTTCGACAGTGGCTTTGATCGCGGTGGGAATCACTGACCACTTCGGCGTCGCCATCGGGTTCCTCGTCGTCTGGGCTCTCGGCTTTGCCGCCTATAACCCGCTGCACCAGTCATACCTCAACGGGCTCATCGCCTCAGAGGAGCGAGCCACAGTGCTGTCGATCGACGCTCTGTTGGGCTCGGCGGGGGGTGCCTTGCTCCAGCCCGGATTAGGGCGCGCCGCCGATGTGTGGAGCTACGGCAACTCCTTTGTCGTCGCCGGGGTGTTGCAGGCGACAGCGGTGCCGTTCCTGTTCGCCGCCCGACGCCAGAATGCCGCCGCGGATTTCACCGCAGCGAGTGCTTGATACCCCCCCGATCAGTCGGGGTGGAACGTCGTGCCCAATGCCGTCGGCGCTTCAGCGGCGATCACCGGCCGTAGGCGCGGAAAGCGCACCGCCAAGTTGCGCACGCGCTCGGTGTTGAGCACCGTCAGTGCCAGGATCATCAGCAGGAAGGGCAGTTGGGTCAGCACCTGCACGAATTCGGGGAACTGCACCTGAAACTCGCCGGCGAGAAAGAGCAGCCCGCGATAGGCGAAACACGCCAGGGCCACCCGCCACGGATTCCACCCCCCGAAGATGACGAAAGCGAGCGCGATCCAGCCCAGGTTGACCGTCAGGTTCTCGCGCCAGCCGGCGATCTGGTCGAGCGATACCGCCGCCCCGGCAAGACCGACGAGGGCACCACCGACCAGGGTGGCGGCGTATCGGGTGCGGTTGACCCGAATCCCGCGGGCGTGCGCCGCCTCGGGCCGCTCCCCCACGGCTCGCAGATCGAGACCGGGCCGGGTCCGAGCCAGAAACCAAGCTGCTCCGATCACGGCGAGAAAGCTCCCATACACCGACAGGTTGTGAGTGAAGAGCACATCACCCAGGATGGGGATCTCGGACAGCAGCGGGATATCCCACGCGGGAACCTGCGGACCGGCGCGACCGATGTAGGGGTCGCCGAAGAAGAGCGCTAGTTGCTTGGCGAGCAAGAAGAGCACGAACCCGATCGCGATCTGATTGAGACGGAGCTCGATCGCCGAGAACGCCACAATCGCCGCGATCGCCATCGACACCAGAGTTGCCGCGCCGAACCCGACCAGGACGTTCCCGCTCACCGCGGCGGCGGCAAAGCCGACCATGGCCGACAGCATGATGCTGCCGTCGAGGGACAGGTTCACCACCCCCGCTTTCTCGGTGATGGTCTCCCCGACCACCGCATAAATGAGCGGAGCGGATGCGGCCACGACCCCGGCGAGCACTTCCATCAGGACTTCTCCTCAGCGGCCACCACCGGGCCCGGAGAGGCCGAGTACACCTGAAGACCGCCCACGACCAGCACCGAGAGCACCAAGATCCCCTGGATGACGCCGGCCAGCGACGAGTCGATGCCGAGACGGAGCGACAGCTGAGTGCCGCCTACCAACACGGCAGAGAAGAACAACGCGATCGGTGCGATCAACGACGCCCGGAACCCCGAGAGCAAAACCACCAGCACTGCGAGGAACCCATAACCGCCCGAGATCGACGGCACCAGCTTGTGATGAAATCCGGTGGCCTGCACCGTCCCCGCCAGCCCGGCCAAGGCTCCGCATAGTGCAAACGCCGCGGTCTCATAGCGGCCGGTCGGGATCCCGAGAAGCCGGGCGCTCTCCGGATTGCGCCCCACTGCCCGCAGTTTGAGACCGAAGCGCGACCCGCGGAGCAACAGCAGGACGCCGACAACCGCGCCCAACGCCAGCAGCAAGCCGACGGGCGATACGCGCCACGACCCGACCTCGGGGAGCCAAGCCCGTGGGTCGAAGAGGTCGGTGCCACTCGTCGAGGCCACTCCGGTGCGCGACCACGGCCCGATGATCAAATACACCGCAATGGCTCCGGCGACAAACGACAGCGCTACGCCCGAGAAGATCTCGTGCACGCGGAATCGCGTCCGCAACAACGCCGGAAGGAGCGACCAGGCGATCCCGAATAACGCGCCACCGACGAGCGTGAGAGGCACCACGAGCGCCGCAGGACCGGAGACGCTGCGCGCCATCCACGCCGCCCCGATCGCTCCCATCGCGATCTGCCCCTCCACGCCGATGTTCCACAGCCCGGCCTGAAACGTGACCAGCAGCCCGGCGGCACAGAGAACCAGCGGGATCCAAGCCATCAACGTGGCGGCGATTCGAGACTGGTTGCCGAAGGCACCGTCGAAGAGGACCCGGAACGCTTCCGGCGGAGACGCCCCGACGATGAGCAGCACTCCCGCGGTAGCGGCCACACCGACCAGCACGGCCACGGGCACAGAGCGCAGGCGGCTCACGGCTCCACCCCCCCGATCATCAGACCCAGCGAAGCCGGTGTTGCCAAGGCGGCGGGCACCACCCCGATGATGCGCCCCTCATAGAAGACCGCGATCCGGTCGCTGTAGCGCAGCAGCTCCTCCAGGTCGGAGGAGGCGAAGACGATCGCCGTGCCCGCCGATCGAGAAGCCAAGATGCGCTCCCACACCCAGTCGGCCGAACTCAGATCGAGGCCGCGGGTGGGATGCTCCATGAGCAACAACGACGGCCGCGCCGGTGCCATCGCCATCAACAGCCGCTGCTGGTTGCCGCCGGAGAGTGCGTCGGCTGCGGTGTCCGGATTACCTCTGATCGAGAACTCGGCGATGCGCTGCGCCGCCACACTTGCGGCCGCGTCGCTATCGACCATGAACGAGGTGTTGGATCCAGCCAGCTCTAGATGCTCGGCCACCGTCAGCCCGCTGATCAGCCCCTCCTCGAGACGGCCGGCGGGGATGTAGTGCACCCCGGCGTCGAGAAATCGTCGCAAACCCCGGCCGGCAAGCGAGTCATCGCCGAGGTCGATGGCACCGGCGTCAGGCCGGTCGAGGCCGGAGCACAGGCGAAGCAACGTGCGTTGCCCGCTCCCCTCCAGGCCCGCCAACCCCAGGACCTCACCACGAGCCACGGTGAGGTCGGGATACGGCTCGATGCCGCGGCCGTGCGGCACGACCCCGGCGAGGCGCAGCGCCGGCACACCCAACTCGACGGGGGACCGCTCCGCCCCCAGGGCGACGTCACCGAACATCAATGCGACAAGTTCCGCCCGAGGCGTGGGCAACGCCCGGCGTCCCACCACCTTCCCCCGGGTCATCACAGTGACCCGGTGGCACAACGCCTCCACCTCCTCGAGCTTGTGCGACACGAAGATCACGATGAGACCCTCCACCGCCAGCCGCCGCAGCACATCGAAGAGTTTCAAGCGCTGCGGTTCGGAGATGCCGGTGGTCGGTTCGTCCAGGATCAAGACTCGGGCACCCCGCCACAACAGTCGGGCGATCTCGAGCTGCTGCCGCTCCCCCACGGTGAGCTGGCGCGCCAGGGCGTCTGGATCGAGGTCGAAACCGTAATGACCGGCGGTTTCCGCCAACGCCCGCCGCCCCGACTTGCGATCGACCATGAGTCCGCCCGGTGCCCCGAGCACGAAGTTGTCGAGAACGGTGAATGGCAAGAAGACCAGGGGATCCTGGTGCAGCATCCCGATGCCGTGAGCTAGGGCCTGGCGCGGAGACGCCGTCGGGAGGAGCGCGCCGTCCAACTCGATCACTCCGGAGTCGGGAGCGATGAAGCCCGAGACCACCTTCATGAGCGTGGACTTACCGGCGCCGTTCTCGCCGAGCAAGCCGTGGAGCTCACCCGGGGCGATCTCCAAGTCGATGCCGTCGTTGGCGCGCACCGACCCGAAGTGCTTGTGGATGTCGCGGAGTACCAGGCTCATATGTCGTCGGCGAGTAGTGGGGGGGGGGGGGCGCCCCCCCCCCCCCCC